>CAZNWT010000090.1:0-18900 GCA_964576795.1 uncultured Victivallales bacterium | reverse complement strand
CCCACGCCGTAACGAACGTTAAATCAACGCGTTAGGCCCATTGGGACAGGCTCTATATATGGAAAATATTCCATCTACACCCAAAACCAATAACCAAAACCGGAATATATTGGCTAAATTTCATATCTTTGTAATATGAGTAGCAATTCCATACCCGACAGCCAATAGCTATTGCAACAGTAACGGCGCCGAAGCGACGAAACGGTCTTCGTGTTGCTTGTGAAGAGACAGAATGGCGTGCCGAGGGCCTGATGGCAAGTATAAGCACTGTTTCGGGGCGCAACGCCACCATGGGGCACGGTTTGTCCCGTCCCCGAAGGGGTGCCCCGCAGGGGCAAGGGGCAAGTCGTGCCCCATGGTGGAAGAACTTTTCAGGAGGCCCCGCTGGTCACGGGGCACGGGCAAGGAAGGCGGCCATCTCCTCTCTTGGCGTCATCCACCCCAGGCACTTTCGAGGCCTGTCGTTGAGGTACTCATCAATCCGTTTCAGTTCCTCATCACTGATACTGGCGAAGGACGACTGCTTGGGATGAAGCCTACGGATCAGGCCGTTGGTGTTTTCATTCGTCCCCCGTTCCCAGGAGTGATAGGGATTGGCGAAGAACACGTCCATGCCTGTCTTCGCGGCCATCTCCTCGTGGCGGGCGAACTCCTTGCCGTTGTCAAGAGTCAGACTCAACCGAGATGCTTGCGCCATCCCCGAGAACAGACCACAGATCTCAGCTAGGACTTCTTTTGCTTCCTTGGTGTCCGTACGTCCGACGAGAGTAAACCGCGTTTTGCGTTCCACCAGAGTCACGAGATTGCCAGTCTGGTGGGCCCCGTTGATCAGATCCCCTTCCCAATGTCCGACTGACTCTCGCGTTTCAACTTCGGCCGGACGGGCATCGATCATACGTTGGTTTGGAATCTTCCCTCGACCCCGACCGTCTTGACGTGGACACCGTCGACGGCGCTTACGATGTGAGCGAGGAAGGTTTGTCCAGAGGTCACCACCTGCTTTGGCATCGGCGTAGATGTGCGTATAGATCGTCTCCTTACACACCCACGGGCGCATCTCCAGCCGGGCACGTCCACTGATGATCTCCGGAGTCCACCCCGCTTTTAGACGCGACTCGGCATCGAGTCGCACCTCCTCCGTAAACCGCCGCGGCCCACAACGCTGGGCCCGCACCTGGGCCTTCTCGTGCGCCTGCTTCGGTCGGTAGCTACGTCCTCCTGTGTTACGTGCAATCTCGCGACTGATGCTGCTCGCCGAGCGCCCCAGACGACGAGCCATCTCTCGCGGCCCGTGCCCTTCTTGACGCCAACGGTATATATGTCTACGCTCTTCCTCGGTCACGCGCTTGTAAGCCATTTCGTCCTCCATGTGTTGTCGCACACGAAGAACGTAACTTACCGCGTGACCTTTTTAAATCACGGCTGTTGCACTAGCCACTGGCACGCGGGATATATAAAGAATGCTGTCATGAATAAAATGGAATACAAGAGTAAGTTTTGTGATTTGAGCTATAATTAGAGTTGGCCTGACACTCCAATTCGACCGTACAGCCGATCGTATTCCGGACCCTCAAACCAGCCTAGATCTGCCGCTATATCGAATCGATCTGTCAGGGAGAGTGTGCCTCTACCGCGTGCACCCCACACAAAACGCCAATCGTTGTCGCGGTCACGGGCGTAACCGGCTTCAGCGATTACTGCCCCATTCAGCCTTTTCCATGCACCACGAACTGTGACATGTACCTGGTGTTGTTCAAGTTGTTCAGGCGCCCAGTATTCGGGTGGGTCTCGATCGCTGTCTGCAAAGCGGAATCTCCAGCCAATTCCTGTATAGGGCCAATCCTGAAGCCGATACAACAAACGTCCGTTGAGCATTAAGGAGTCGTTGTTGTCGCTACGTGCAACATGCGACAGATCAGCATAAAGATCGAATACGTCGATCAGTCGTGTGTAGGTGCCCACGCTATAGGTACTGGCATCAATATCCGCACGCAGGGCTTCCAGCGTTTCGATCTCTTTTCTGGAAACTGCGAACATGAGATATCCGCTTAATAGCGGGTTTGGGACCCGAAGCATGGCTTCGCCTCCCCAATGGTTGTCGGTGTCGTCCATATCAAGTTGCCAGAGTGAACCTGAGATCCATACTTGTGACATGAGGTACGCGAGTCCGCGTAAGCCCAGACGTGTTCCGTATTCGTCGCCGAGGCCGAAGGTCTTCCAACGGTTGCGATCGAAGGCGGCACCCAGACGGATGCGATCGCTGACAAAAATGTCACCGTAAGCTCCATATCGATAATGGTCTCGATCTTCATTATCTTCCCATCCATGCAGGTACGCAGTGGCCTGTGGACGACGGCGATCGTCCAGACGTGCCAGAGCAAGCCGTATACTCTCTGATTCTGGATCCAGCATTTGAGCCAGCCTCAGTTTTTCCTGTGCAGTTGGTATATCTCCCTGCCGATCGGAGTTCATGCCCCAGTTGAATTCGATTTCTAAAGGATCTGCTCCCGCCTTTTCGGCTTCGGTAAATGCTTTGTGAGCCGCCTCGTGCTGCCCGTTCCAGTATAGTACTCGAGCCAGTTCGAGCCAAGCTCGTGGTAGTGGGTGATCGGCGGTGAGATAAGTCAACAGCATCTCTTCGTCCCAGCCCGGCGGTATGACGCGAGCTGAGATACGCAGTGGATCTGTGTCGACAGAGGGGATGTAAAATCCATAGGGGTCAAAGTAAACGGCGTGAGTGAAATGCTTATCCACCGCATCGTGCAGTATAGCTATATTCTTTGTGTCGGTGTCCAGCGATCGTTGTCCGAAGTCGCCAGAGGGGTAGACCAGTATCCGTTCAGAGTCCTCATTCAGCGCGCGAGATGCTGTACTTAGATCCTTGTTCAGCCGGTTGGTAAAGTCGGCAGTAGTTTCGCTGCGTTTATCTGTAATCAGCGGATGTGTAAGCGGATTACCTAGAACACCAGAGGTGCTAACAGATAATCTGCGTAAACCGGGGTGTCCGCCGGATGCAAGTTTCCAGCGCTCGCTGGCCAGCACAGGTGCGAGATTCTTTGGAATCGGGTTTCCAGAGAGGGTCAGAGCTGGGAAAGCGGCATTGCCTGCGTATATTACTCGGGCGTTAAATTTTTTAAGGATAGGGTCCAGCGCCTCAATCACAGCAGGGCCGGGATCAATGAGAATCATCATGACGTGCCGGTCGTCGTCTGCTTCCGCTCTGTAGTTGAATGTGTTGACAAAACGATATCCATTGTCCGCTAGTTTTTTAATATGTTGGCTGATCTGTCGGACGGAATTTCTACCTGCGTAAGGCTGTTGGGTTGGTGCGGCGTATACGAGTACAGGGAGCACTTGTCCAGTTTGAATTTTCGTGAGAGGGCGAAGACGGTTCAGAGATTTTCGGAAGTTATCCTGCTGGGCCAGTGAGTTGGCAAAGTCTCGTAATGCTTCGGGGTTATCAGGTTGGAGTTCAACCCGCAACCATGAATATTTAGCGGCATCGTCCAGGAGATTTGCTTGTGTGCTAGAGTTGCGCAGGGCAATTAGCGATGGTATGAAAGCTGCGTTCCGCGTGAGTAGTCTCTCGTGTAATTCATGTACGTCGTCAGTTGATCCCATCGCTTCCAGTATCCGTCCTTCGAGCAGTGTCAGCGGCACATAGCCGGGGTCTTTTTTCAGGAATGCGCGTGTGGATACTAAGGCGGCGGCAAGGTTGCCTTCCAGCTTTTCCAAGTTCTCGGCATGGAGCCGCAGAAGGGTTTGAGTAGGGGTGACGGCAATACCACGGGCGGCCCATTTAACTGCGTTTGTTGTCTCTGAACGCGCTGATGCGATCTCGGTCAAAAGCTCATATACACGGTGGTTCGGAATGGTCTCTACAATTGCCTGAAGTGTGGAGATGGATTCATCCGACCGGTTAAGTTTATAGAGTGTCGATGCGGTTTCAACCCCATAATATAAGGAGCTGGGGTTGGCTTTATAAAGGTGCTTCCATTGTGTCAGCGCCTCACGGTTGTCGCCCTGTTGTGTCAGCATCTCTGCCAGATAGGGGCGGAACACCTCTTTACCACTATCAATTTGCTGGGCGAACCACTCTATCTCATTACGGGCTTCGTCTATCCTTCCCTGAGAGAGAAGGCTGCGAAACAGAACTTCGCGCAGAATATGCTGCTTCGGATTCATTGCAAGGCTCATTTGCAGGAGATCAATTGCTTCTTTTACATCACCCTTTCGATCAGCGAAAATGCCTCGGACTCCTGCAAGCAGTGCGGAATCGGAAACCCGTTTCTCATGCGCATCAATCCAGTCGAAGGGAGTTGCTCCCTCAACGTGTTCGGAGAGCAGTACAACCCATATCCAAGTGATTCTATCCGGATCACGTTTCAATACTTGCTTATAAAGATGCAGCGCTTTTTCTTTATCTCCATGCACTCTTTGTGTTTCGGCTGAAGACTCAAGAATATCGGTAATGAGAGCGCTGTTACCATCGTTCTTTTCAAGGATTTTTTCCAGCCTTACTGTAAGTTCAGGTATCTCCAGTTGGATACTGGCCAGCCTTAATGTCTCCAACGCCATATCCCCATATTCCGCAGAGCATTTGGTAGAGGATTGCAGTAGAGGGTCTAGGTAGGTTGTGAGTTCGGAGAGCTCTCCATTTACTGCACGCGCGTATGCCAGATATAAGCCTACTCCAGATGTTTTATCCCCACTTTTCCATGCGTGCTCCAGAATAGGCTCAGCAGCGCTCACTCTTCCGGACCGAGCCAGCTCAAGCGCGATTATGGATGGCGATTTGTTTGGGTCAACCCGATGCATAAACTTCAGGGCTTTATCAGATGCACCCTCCTCTGATAGGCGGGCAACAACTTGAAGTATCACGCGGTCACGCGATTCAACGCCGTTTTCCACCGCCTTTGTTAAATGTGTCAGAGCCTCGTTTCTGTCTCCCTGTTTCCACAATATCCAACCGAGATCTCGTTGTGTGGCGGCATGGTCGGGTTCAATCGACAGAGCTTGCTTCAAGGCTTTCGTTGCATCTGCAAGGTCTCCGCGGCGTTGGTAAAGCTGAGCAAGTCCACGCCAGGCGACCGTGTCTTTGTCGTCCATTTCGACAGCCCTCTGTAGGGCCGTAACTGCTTTTTCCGGTTTACCTGCGTGCCATAAGGCGATGCCATATTGTCGCCAGGCTGGGGGGTGAGCAGGATCGAGTTTGATGGCTCTTTGTGAGAAATATTCGGCCTGTTCAAATTTTTTCTCTGCAAGTGCTTTTTGTGACTCACGGATCAATTGGGTAACATTAGTAGTGTTCTGTGCATATAGCGAGTGGGGCATTATGCCGATCCAGACGGCCAGCAGCAGAACGAATGATATGTACTTATTTTTCATAATGGGCAGTCCTTTCAGTAATCTGTAGAGGGTTCCAGCATACGTATAGTTATTATATCAGACGGTGTTTCGGGGTCATCCGCCTCACGTTGAGCCAGGCGGGTTGACGGAATGGTGCACAACAGCGACTTGATAGCAGTTTCGGCAGCCGGACTGCGATCGTTAACGACGATCACGTCATCACGGCTTTGCTCCACAATCACCTTGCCCCATTCACGAGCCTGTGAAGCTGTCAACAGGTGGATCACGCGGTAACTCCGGTTTCGAAGTTCGGTGGCCAGCGGAAACAACGAGCCTTCCACGGCAATGGTGGGGACCAGAAGTTTCAGGTCAGTTTTGATCAGTTCGGCATCGATTGCAGCAGCCCATGCGCGGGCCTCATCGGGTGTTTGTCCAGTGCCACCGGTCAGAAGCGGATAGGTCCGTATGCCGGTAACGGATGTCCGTAGCAGATCCTGTTTTGCGGTTTGAGACAGAGTGGGTTTCTGTCCAGCGCGGAACCAGTTTGGAAGTATGGCCTGAAACTGATCGATCTCCTCCTTTTTGATCATCCGGATGCTGTTAGCGATGACCCAGCGTGCCGGCAACGGGTGAGCTGTGAACGTGCTGACCCGCAGGGAGCCCTGCTGGCTTCCCAGACCTATACGGCCGCGGGTGGTGCCGGGAGAGAGAGGTATATTCTCTGCGATAGGAGTGTTGTTGAGCCATACCCATGCACGGTTGTTGCGGAGTCGGAGCCTGATGTTATAGCCGTTTTCAGTTGGGTCGCTAACTGGGGAGCGGAACAGAGTGATAAGCTGGCGCCCCAGCCGTTCCTGAATATTTATCCCCTTGGCATCGGCTGTTACGCGCAGCCACGAACGAACACTGGTGCTGCGTGCATAAAGGGATGCAATCCCCTCAGCATCCGGATGGAGGGTTACGCTGACCTCAAAGTCTGTCCAGTTTTCCGTGCCCCGTAACCATGCAACCGAATCGGGGATGATCTGAAGTTCGTTATGGCTCAATTCGGCATCACGTTCAAGAATCCAGTTCTCTGTACCCCCAATTCCGATTATAGGTTGACTGCGTGGCGTGCTTGATTCCAGCTCAGCAAGGAGCTGTTCCGGTGTCCAGTTGCCGGGGACTCGCAGACGGGTTAATGCCCATGGGTCGGTGCCCGGGCCGTTGAATGCAATTGAACTGCCAATAAATGCCAGAGAGTAATAACGGGAGACTGCATCGCGGTTGATTTCCTCAGCAAGTGGGTCGGAGGTCGGGCTTTGCCCTGCGTCGCCATAGGGGTAGAGATAGAGTTCGGCCGGAGTTCCAGCGGCCTCCTTCAATAGCCGAGCGGATAGCTCATAGTCATCAAAAATCCTATCACGGAAGCGATCCGGGGACTCCTCTACTCCTTTGACTGTGATTCGCTGGGTAAGGTAGCGACGCTCCTGTTCAGGTGCGGTGCCGGGGATGGGTACATTCGCCTGATGGCCCATGCTGCCTATCTGCCATTGGGGCACTTTTTCTATTTTGAGGAGGTTCTTTTTCTTCAGGTAGAAATTGCCCCACTGTTTCATGACCACAGTTGGAACCGCAATGACCGCTGAGAATCCTGTTCGCTGCAGGACAGGTGTTACCCTGATTATGGCTTCCTTTCGCCCGCCTTCAAAAATCAGCAGCAGCGCTTTTTCTGGAAGGGGTGCACTTTCGTCCAGATAGGCACGTACATCTTCCGGTCGGACCGTCTGGTAACCAGCATCTTTCAGGGCTATGAGCTGATCTTCGAGCATTTTGACCGAGGTGTATATGGGAGATTTTGTTCGGGCAATGCCGGGGTATGAGATGACGGTTACGCCGTTCCAGCTCCTCCATGATTCCGGGGCATACTCTGGTTGAGGGGTTGGCCGAACAATGAAATAGACCGCTAATACGGCGAGGGCTGTTACAACGAGCCACTGTATGATGATGGAAAGTTTTCTCATAATAACCTTACTTTCTTGTGAGCCAATCGTTATGCCAGCATGTCAACACAGCCCAGGGTGTCTGCCATACAAGCACAAACATGTAGTAGAAGCAGAAGACCGTTCCGTAAACCCATAGCCGTGAACGTTTGTAGAGAAGGTATGTGCTGCTTAACAGTGCGCTCATCAGCATGATGCCGAGAATATACATCAGCGGCGAGGTGCGCTGCACCAGCGGCACATATAGCAGTGCCCGGAATACGATGGCCGGAGCCATCAAAGGCAGTAAAAACCCGAGATAGAAAGATAAAGCCATCAGGGGTTCCTTGCGCCACATGAATGTAGACGCTATAAGGCATTCCCTGAACCAGGAGCGCTTCCAGCGCAATTGCTGATGAAGAAACTCTTTGTGAGTCTCTGGTACCAGAGTGGTGACACGTGCCTTTGATTCATAAACAACCTTATAGCCACGACGCAAAAGACTGTTGGTCAGGCTACGATCATCACCAAAAGTGGCGGGTTGGCCCATAAACATCTGGTTGAGCCACTCAGGCATGATGAGCTCTAGCTGCTCCCTTCTGTAGACGGCGATAGGGCCGGAGAGGCAGGAGATGCAGTCGAACACACTCTCTGCTGCTTTCATGATGCGGAACGCAATGAAATAGCGAACCGCCTGCATGCGGGTCAGCATGTTGGGCCAGGCGTTCTCTACATCGCAATGACCGGTAATGGCAGCAACCTTAGGGTCCGAAAATCGGTTTACCAGATTGCGTAGTGTATCGGGTTCTACGAAGCTGTCGGAGTCGATAAAGGCGATCACCTCTCCGGTGGCTAGTTCTGTGCCTGTTGCGAGTGCATGCCGCTTACCCGCATTTTTCTCCATGCCAAGAATTACCAGCTCTGGATAGATCTTCTGCGCGTCCTTCATTACCGCAAGGGTGTTATCCGTACTGTAGTCGTCGACTGCGATAACCTGCAGCTTGTCCCGGGGGTAATCGCACTCCATCAGCTGACTCAGCGTTCTTGTAATATACTCCTCTTCGTTTCGCACCGGAATGATTACCGAAATGGACGGCAGCTCTGCCAACGGTTTAGAATCATTATAGAATGCGGCAAAAAGAAACCGGCTCAGCAGGTAGCTTCCCACCAGCAAACCATAGAGGAAAACCGGTACATCAAACCAGAAGTAGTAGAAATTTTCGTATTTGATCAATACGATAAAACTGGCGGCCATAACCAGAATTAATACAGCCAACCAGCGCAGATAGCTCCAGGCTGTTCTCTTGTACCGGGCACTGAGATCCTCTTCAAACTCCAGTCTCAGAATTGATGGATCTTCATCATCACGGCTTCGGACTTCGGCATTTGTAGAGACAACGCCCTGAATGAACTCCTCCGGCATAACCCCTTCAGGTGTCCGGAACTTTACACGGATGCGTTGTTCGTCAAGGGGTACTCCGGGGGCTTCGATCATGAGCCCGCCACTGGAGATGTCACGGACTGTCGCTTCGTAAGTTCTGGCATCTTTTCCCTGGCCCACGAAAATTGTGGCTGGAAAATTAGTAAGATAGCGTTGCGTGCTGCGTCGAGACGAATAATTGCTACGCGATCGGGAGCGGAGCCGCCTCTCTGGAGCAGCATCAGGAAATTTTTGTTTAAAATCGTCCATGGAATCACCTCGCTTGGAGTAAACTATTGCCAACTATCATAACGCTCATGACGCTTTTGGCGTCGGCCACGAATCCGTTGCATTCAATCTTGAACTGGCGATCGAAATAACTTGCCACCTTCACCAACATGGCTGCAGGGCGCAGATGGAGTCCATGCTCTGCAGTCACGGCGAATGTCGAACGGAACGTGGCTGCGACCTCGCCTCGTTCCTGCCCCCACATCATCCCTGTGGTGCGGGGTGTCTGTGTTGCGGTTAGCACGGTTGACCCTCCTCCTGTTTCCTGATTTGACGGTTCCATAATCGAGCACCGACCTACGGCAAATAGTGCAGGCAATGGAGTGAGATACTCGCGATTACGCAAACACTAATGCCACTATCTTGGTGGCATACTAGACCCATCCAAAATCAATTGCAGCACTTTTTTTCATATTTTTTATTTACAAAGAAACCGCCCCTTTAAGCGGCGTTTTTGTTTTTGGACCCAAAGCAGACCACAATAGGCAGTGTTTCGAACCTGCGTTGAAATCTTCGTAGAGGGACCGGGTCGAATCAAGCTTTAAAGTTGTCACTCTGACTCACTCATTCTTGTTGTGTACCTGCCTTGCTACAAAATTGAGATTGACATATATTCTAATTTGATGTTCACGTAACCTTTATCGTTATTCACGTATTATCCTGACTTGGGGCTGAAGGGATCAGGACCACACAGGACCAAGGAGAAGAGACACATGAGCAAGACGGCAACTCTGTTGACTGGCATATTGAGCATGACCTTCCTGCTCACAGGACTTACCTTGGCGGATGAGCCATCCACCTATCCGAGTGTAGAACCGTGGAGAATCAAGCTATACGAGCAGTGGAAAAATCTTCCTGAGCCGCCAATTACGCCCTACGACGGCCCCTTCGGCAGCAATGCACGAGCCTTCACCGTCGCCAATGGTGTCTACGTGAGGGAAAACAAGGATAAGCTGACGCCGGAACAGCAGCAGAATCTGGTATCATGGAATGACTACCGCAAGACGGCCTCGAAGGGTGTCTACGACCCTGCCAAGGATCCGCGCCCCATCAATCTTGCCTTCGAAGATGCCATTCTCGAAGACTGGAAGCGCATGGGATACAACTGCGCCTATAAAGGGAGCTCTTTCACCTATATGGTCGGGAGTTTTCTCAAGAAAAAAGGCATGCTCGGTGCTATTGATCAAACCATCTGGGGCACGGGTACACCCGGAGCCCTCCGCTTCGACGGCAAGAAAACAGGTCCCAAGCAGCGGGAGGCATGCGGAAGCTTCTTCGATCCAAAGAACTTTGAGGCCGGGGTCAACACGATCTTCGGCATGGGGTACTACTACGGCCACCATCTCTTTACCGTGGGTGACCACCTGCTCACCTGCTCATGGGATGAGGTCGGACTCAGAACACGCGCACAAATGGACTACCGCGACCCCATGCGGGCGGAGTTCAGGAAATACCTCTCTGAAATATGGTTCGGCGATGCGACACCGGGCAAGGACACCAACAAGGATGGTCGCACCTACAACGGGTTTACCGGTGCCAAACTGAAAACATGGGACGAAGTGGAACCCTTTCATGTTTCTCTGTCCTGGACAATGAGTGCTTACGACAACGAGGGTGTAACCTTTTCAAAGATGCCCGAAGTCGATCGAAAGATCTTCGACGAGCCGGCTCGATACAAACTCTTAGTCGACTTCCATCGCTACTGGACCTACGAGTTCTTTCGTCGCATCAATAACGCCGCCAGCCAGCGCATGAACGAGAAAGGAAAACCCGGGAGAATATCCTGCTATCCCTTCACCCAGCACTTTCAGATCTGGCCCGGTGCAAATCAGCGTCACGGCAACAGCTTTTACTGGTATCACCGCCTCAGCCCCGTCGTGAATGTAGAGCACATGTGGGCCGATTCCCCCACCATGAACCTGAATTATGCCATTACGGACCGCCTGTCACCGCGGTTCAAGAACGCGACGATGGGCTGGGCCTGGTTCTATTTTGGTCAGGAAGGACATGATATGTATAACGGCCCCCATGACATGGATCGAGCCATGGCTCGCCTGATTGGCCATAACGTGGACGGAACTCACCATTGGCTCTATACACCGCGCTACCGCAGCCGAGACCGTAAGCAGCGCCTCCAAATTGCCTACTGGCAGAATTTTCTCAAGATGCATTACCCTCACTTTCTGGCAAAATCAGCGCCGGTACAGCCACAGATTGCCCTGCTCATGCCGGATACAAGCGGCATGTTCTACCGGTATTTCATGTACCCGAAGCAAGGCTTCGGCTGGATGGCGGAGGCCTTCCAGAACTTGCAGCATAGCTATAACATCATCACGGAAGAAGAACTGGAACTCCACCAAGGTACGTTGGACGACTACAAGATTCTTTACGTGACCGGCAGTGAGTGGTCCTCGACCACCATCCGGAAACGCGTGACGGACTTCATCGCCAAGGGAGGCATCGTCTATGCCGATGTGGACAGCCTAACCCTCGACCTCACCACCGGAAAGCGCATCGATTTCCTCGAAAAACATTTCGGCACGAAAATCGTCTGCAAGTACAAGAACGGCTTCATGCCCAGTACCCAGACGGCGGAGGAAGCTCTCTGGGCTCAGCCTCTTGATCGGTGGGCCGGCCCACTCAAACTTCAGGGACATATGGTTCACAAACTTGATGATCCACGAGCTTGGGCGAAACTCTATAAACGGACCGAAAAGAAAATTTTGGTCGGACCGGATGGCTTAGCCGTACGTCCCATCCCCAAGAACCAGGGCATGAAGGGCGGACAGCCCGTGCGCGACCCTTCCTGGGTCATGATCCGCGATGCCGAAGGCAACCTGATTCCGGATGAAGAAGTCTGGGCGGGCGTGGGCAAAGAAATGGCGGCAATGCCCAAGGAAGTCAGAGGCCTCAAGCAACAACCGCTGGATATGCGCACGTCCCCAGAAATAAAATACGCCAATGGCCTTATCGGTAGGCAGTGGAGCGAGATCGACGTGGCAAAACCTGTCAAAGGGGGAAAGACCATTGCCACATGGGATGGTAAAACGGTTGGCATTGAAACGAAGAGCACCGTGTGGATGGGCACCCGGGAAGGTATGAACCTGCACGCGATCTCCAGCCGTATGAGCGCTCACCGCGGCACGGAGCCCTGCAACCCCTACCCCAGCAAAATCCCGGAGCTCTATGAATCCCATCGCCCTTACGCTGAAGCTGTGGGATACGCGGCAGAGAAGGCCCACGTGACGCGGCCCGTCACCATGACCCTGAACGACCAACTTGTCATGAATCTCGAGGTGCTGCCCCGACTGGATGCAAAAGGGACCCTAATGGTGACCGTCATCAACCACGACAAAACCGAAGCCATCTACGATGTAACCATAGACAAGGCCCATATCAAATCTGGTATGGAAGTATTTGAAATGCTGGGAGAAACCGTGGTTGAAGCGAAAACCGATGGTGTCTTCAAACTCCCTGTACCGGCTTGGGGCGTATCTGTCTTTGTACTCGGGACACCTAAGAATCTGAAAACACTCAAGGCGACACAGGCAAAACTAAATAAAATGGACCTATCGGTACCTCAGTATTTCCTTGATCGGCCCGAACTCAACCAGGGCGAATGGGGAACGGCCATTCCCCCTGTTGAAAAATAGTTTGTAATATAAAATCTCCCTTGCGAGCCCCGACCCGCAAGGGAGATCAGCGGCCCCACGCCGAATGCGGCGGCCCGGACTTCGCGGCGTGAGGGGTCTGCGCAGAACTGGCGTCGAATGGGGTGTATTGCCCTCAATCGGACGCCGTGGATCGACCTGACCAGCACCATCACCTCAACCGGCAGAATTCTTGACCTTGGGTCCCAGCTTGGCGTATCGTTCAGTCACAAATTGGGGACTCAGCGTGGTACAGCAGACGTGTTCTCTGGAGGCTCAGGAAAGCAAATTCTTATTGGCTAGTGCAAGAGTTCGATTGCGGAATGATCACAGAATTTGCACCCCAATAATACAGAAAACGCAAACAGGAACAGCAATGAAATACCATTTGAAACCGGCAGAATTGACCGGGGGCAAAGAGCCGCAGGACATCGGTCTTGAACATACCTACGTGCGGCGTGTCGAAGTCAATGGAAAGGCGGTCCTCGAGCCATCTGAACGAGAGATTTGTTTGGTGATCATCAAAGGACAGGTTGAGTTCAAGGTGGCTGACATTTCGGGTTCTGCAGTGCTCAAGGACATGATTTATGTCCCTCGTACCTGTGGCGTTGAGCTCAGTGGTGAGAACGCTGTTGTTATGTGTTACGGGGCACCGTCAGACGGCCTGAATGCCAAACCAGTGCATCTCAAGTTCTCTGAGATCGATGCTGACGCAAATCGCCACAAGGTGTTTGGGAAGACAGAGAATGGTACGCGTAGGGACGTGTGGCAATACATCGATACCAATTTCAACTGCTCCCGCCTCATGATGGGCATTTGCTATGGCGCTCCCGGTGGCTGGACTGCATGGCCGCCTCACGAGCATGCTGAGAAGCGCGAGGAAGTCTACATCTACTTTGATCTCGACAATTCTTTTGCGGTACAGTGTGTGTATGACGACATGGATGACGCTTACACCGTGGCTATGGTTCGCGAGGGGGATCTCATTTCCATTCCTAAGGGATATCATCCCAATGTGGGCTGCCCGGCAAGGGGAATATCCTACGTGTATTGTATGGTCGCCAAGGAAGCCGGCGATCGAAACTTCATGGACCTTCATATCCAGAAAGACTTTGGAGACAAGTTCGAATAGCACATCCCCGATTGACGCCCCCGAGGTCGCCTTCTTGTCAAAAAGTAGAGAACCATAGACAAATGACTATACAGAAAAGGAAATAAAACATTTTGAAATTTGCACAATCATCAGCAGTGTATTTCAACTACTCGCTGCAATATGCTATCAAGGACCTCGGGCAACTTGGATACGATGGTATCGAGATCTGGGGTGGCCGTCCTCATATGTATCGCAATGATCTGGATGAGCAGATCGAAGAGCTGAATGGTCTGCTTGCAAAGAACCATCTCAAGGTATGCAATTTCATACCTGCGCAGTTTCGGTACCCGTCGCTCCTATGTTCGGACAATGAGCACATTCGGCAAGACAGTATTGCGTATGTCAAGAGCGCAGTCGACAACGCTAGAAAGGTCGCCTCACCCAGCGTGAGCCTGTGCCCTGGGATGATGCCTTGCGACCATGACATCAAACTCGGCTGGCAACTACTTCGCAAGAGCTTTGAGGAGCTCGCAGAGTATGTAAGCGATGGCGATGTGGTTCTGCTTATCGAACCTGCTCACAAGTATGAGACAAACCTTATCTATACCGTTGAAGACACTTTGCGAATGATAGACGAACTGAAGTCGGACAAGTTTGGAGTTCTTCTCGATACCGGGCATTGTCGGATAAACGGTGAAGATTTCTCGCAGATTGTCCCGCTCTGCAAAGATCTTCCTTTTCATATCCATATTGATGACAACACCGGACTCAACGATGCCCACCTTATTCCCGGCAAAGGAGATGTCGACTTTGAGTCCCTTGCCAAGGCGCTCAAGGAGATCGACTACTCAGGCTATATATCCGCAGAACTGAGCGCTGGCTACATCATGGATCCGGGGGCAGCCTGCAAAGAGAGCTTGGATGTGTTGCGTCAGATGTTTGACACCGAAACTGTTGATGCTTAACAACCCTCTCGATACAGGAGATAGAACTATGAGTTACTTTGCCAGCAAAGACGGACGGAGCCTCTTTTCGCACAGGTCCGATAGCGGCTTCCTGCGCGCCAGAGCTCCGTCCCAGAAGCCCTCATGGCCTCAAAGAGGCTCCACACGCCAGAGCTCCATCTGTCCCGGGGCAAGCCAGGGAGTAACCGTGACAAGGTCGCCCTCCTTCTCCTTGCCGGGCCCCATGGGCAAGTTTTCCTCCCCGTCCCAACCCACATGGTGCAAGTCCCGGGCCTGGACAGAGAGCTCGGCCTGATTGAATCCGGTTGTGGCATTGTTGACAACAAGGACGTAGTCACTGCCATCGGGATGCTGGAACTCAGAGACGATGAGCGGCACATCGTACAGAGATCGAGCGCTTTGCACGATCCCCTGGCCGTCAAAGAGAGCCGTCCCTCCCCAGGCCTGGCCCACATGGCTCACGCGGCGAAGTTTGGCCTGACGCAACACAGGCGCTGTGGTCTTGAGGAAGGTGCGGCAGATGCGCGAGAGCCACTGGTAGGTCTCGGTGCGCTCATAGTGTTCATCGATGGGCGGCACCTGGTAGTTGCAATGCGGGTGGCGCATGTAGAAGAAGAACCAGAGCAGCCCCTTGGCACCATGGGCCACGGCGCTGCTAAGCTGCCAGCGCAAATCATCCTCCTTGGGATAATGAAAACCAAAGTGCCCGCAGGAAAGGAGCGTCGTCCAGAATGGAATGCCGTGACGCTGCTCAGCTTCGTGGTAGTGACGAAGATTGGTGAAGTACGTCTCCCAGCCCGAGGTCCCCTCGATCATCTGCATATAACAGTCGTAGCAGTAGAAGTCCGGCTGCCCCCCCTCGGTGTAGGCATCCAAGTAGTCCGCCCAATCCGTGAAGCCCACCCGGCCCTCAAAGCCATCCTGACAGGACATGAGATTGAGGAAGGGGGTAAGGTTCGGCGCCACCTCGCGCTGCAGGCGCATGGTTCGGCAGGCAGCCTCGAAATTCTCGGCCATTGGCTCATCACCCACATGAAATCCATAGAGAGCGGGGTGCGGCCCAATGGCTGCAACCGCAGCAGCAAAGTCCTTCTTGAAGGTCTCCTCGCCCACCTCTTTGAGATGCAGATAGGAGCTGTGCGCATGGCAGAGGATGAGCCGAATGTCCCGGCGGGCACATTCATCAAGGATCGCAACCATGCGATCTGTTCCTGCCTGATCCAGGCCGTACTCCGGCCCAAGAGTCAGGGTCATGCCCGCCTCATCCCAGTCCCTGACGTCCTCCGGGCCTTGCCTCTGAATATCCGCGTAGTTCCAGAACCCCATGGGAAAACGTTCATCACTCTTCATAGTACCCCCTCTTAAGGAATAGATTGCCGGAAGCCTACCCTCTTGCCAACCTCTGAGCAAATTCTTTCGCGTAAAGATGCTCGAAGATCCGCCCAACGGCGACAGATGGGCTGTACCGCATCTGATTGCAAAACTGCAGGACTCTAACGTACGTATTCGTAATGCAGCTGCCATTGTCTTGACTCATCTGGGAGACGTATCGGCCGTCGAGGCCCTGCTCGCGATGGCTTGGCCGCAGTTGAGATCGACAACCGATGGGAATAGGGTAAGAGAACTCGACTGGTCTGGTTATCATTCGTTTTCAAAACGTATCACGCCCAGGCGATTCGTACCGCGCCAGGACACGTCCAGTCGCGGCATCCAGATGTATGTGCCGGGGTAACGTTTTCCGCGCCAATCCGGTTTTTCGTTGTCGCGTGGATGATGATGGCGCGTGATCTGTGCGGGTATCGCGCCGTTCTTGTTCTGCGCAAGACTTATGTCTTCGCCGGTGAAGGTTGTCTCAACTATCCAGTTGCCGTCGACAAATGTATTGTTGATCACTGTGGTTTTGAGTGTGCCGGTTGTTGTCTTGTCCTCCGGGCTCAGGGCGAATTCGAGAGCTTCGTTGCGGCCGTGAGGATGGAAGCGCACTGTCAGACGGTCTTGCTTCACAACGCCACCGGCTTCCTCGCAAACGAATCGCATGTGGACCATCGGCCCGACGTTAACCATGGCGATTGTCGTCGCCCGCTTCGCCTTATCGCCGTTCTTACCTTCAAGAAGCGTTGTGACGTCGACCTTTTCCCATTCAGCCGATACTTGTGGGGCTTTGGCGGCCCTGGTAACAGTGTAGCTTCTGGGATGGTCAAGCCACTTGACAACGGTGGTCGCTTCTTTCAGGAACGGTTGAAAGCCTTTGGCCATCCACAGCGTGCGGCGGTGGTAGATGTTCTCGGGATCAGTTGGCGCTGCGGCCTGAGCGCGGATAAGGAGTTGCTTGATTTGGTCGATAATCTCTGGCGGATAGGTTTGCTTGTAGATCAGATCGGGTGAGACATAGAAATCCACGGCCGGATCGTTCCATTGAACGTTTTCCCAACGGTCGATCAGCAAGCGATGCAGTTGCTCGATCGGCTCGGCGGCCGGGCCGAAGAACTGAGTTGTGAAATCGCTCAATAGCGCATCAACATCAGCGAACCGATCCCACAGCAGTCGATGCCAGAGCCAGCACATGAAGATCTCAAACTGAGGTGGGTTGCTTCCCGGGTTAATGAACTCGCCATTGGAAAGCGCGTGGCTTTCCTGTAGCCATTTCTGGAGATAGTGGGGAAAGAATGTCGGCGCCTCGGTGAACTGGGCCGGCCAGCAGTAATAGTTCCAAATATACAGGCGGTCACGTTGGCCGCCGAGCTTCTTACTCCAAGCGCGAAGCAGTTCCATGTTCTTCTTATGAATCGCCGGCTCCTTCCCGTTTGAAACCGACAGCATTGGGCAGATCATGACGTCGAGGTTGTCCGGGATCTCGATATCGGGTGTTTCCATATAACTTTCGTAAGCAAGCATGGAGATACGCCGGTCAGGGTAGATCTCTTTGATCTGCCTGGCTACCGCTGCCCCGTGTGCAAAGATGATGTCGCTTTCTCTGCCCCATCGCCCCTTCTCTGGGCGAATCGCTTTTTTGCAGCGTTCGCACTGACAGTTGTAGCCAAACCAATCCGTGGGCACGATGGGGATATATTTCGGGCGAGGCGGGTTCCACCCGATGCCCCATTTACCGGTCTCGTAGAATGTCTTGATCAGTTTGACGCGTTCATTGACAAGCCCGGGGGCTGAATAGCACGGATGAAACGTGTCGCGTGTGCCGTCGATTTTCAGGCGCATGAACTCTGGATGGCTTTTACCGTACACGCGCCCCAGATGTGAGTCTGTGTGGTTGGCATGAAACGCCGTTGCCGAACCCTCGCGTGTGACGCGGAGCCAGAGGATACTGCTCCAAGAGGCAAAGCCGGCCGAGCGATGCTGGAAGTCCGGCGCCAGGTCGAGGTGGTAGTCGCATGGTACGGTAAGTCGTTTGCCTTTCAGATCGGGCACGACGATGCCGAACAGAGGATCGTCCTTGATGTGAATATAGAACCGGTAGCCCAGTTGGCGGTTCAGGAACTCGTAAATGCCGAACAGCGTGCCGCGATCCTGCGCGTGATCAATGTTGTTCATTCCTGCCGGTGCGATTTCGCCCATGAAAGCAAGGCCGCGCTTGAACGTTGTTACGCGAAGTGCTTCCGGCTTCGTGGGCGGTTCGAGTCCGTATCGATCGGTTAGCTGACTCTTGCCGACACAAATCAGTTTGCCTTTTGTCGGTGCTTCAGATGCCTTGACAATGGGTAGCTTTACCCCGCAGGCCTGCTCAATGAAGTATTGCAGTTCATCAGCAGCGTAAGCAACGGTATGTTTTTCGGTATGTTTTTCGGTTGCCGCTGCGATGCGCATTGGTTCGTCGGCGATGACGATCGTGGCGACCGGTTTGCCTCGTTTGACCAGAGTGATTTCACCCATATACAATCGTGAGCAACCCGGACCTGTTATCAGGATCAACATTGCCACGGCTAGTGCAAAGATGAGGGGCTTTATTTGCATGAGGTATCCTTACAAAATATCTTTATCCATGTGGGTGAAGCCGTTCAATTCCAGTTCTTCCGTGTCGGAACGAATAGATATTGTCAACTCACTAGGCGACGCTACTATATCTAACGTCTCCCTTCAACCCGTATTCCTGTTGTATGGAAGAGTGGGCAGGGGTATTTCATCTGGTATGCCAAGAGATGTACGTAGTCGCCTCATAGGC
>CAZNWT010000089.1:0-19391 GCA_964576795.1 uncultured Victivallales bacterium | reverse complement strand
TTTCCTCGCGACAGGATCAGACCCCCGGCATTGCCGCCTATTTGGAACCGCTGCTGTATAGTGTTTTCCCTAGACAGTTACAGCAGTTTCCCCTAGAATTCTGCGTGAAGGAAACTTGATATGGATATGGAGCGAGCACGACGAAAATGTCCCAAGTGTAGCGGAGATAGTGTATCTCGGCTCAAACGGCCCATTTGGGTGCGCCTGATACCCACGGCAAAGTACTACTGCTGCCGTGATTGCGGATATCGCTTCATGCGCTTAGGCCAAGACAACGACAGCGACTCCCATCTTGAATAAGCGTATTGGGATAGCACCACTCTGCTCCATCCCTACTCACCGTTCGCGAACAGGCAGACACCCTCCTGATTCACTAACGTCTCCGCAGGGACGAGATGTCGTATCGGAACGCTCTATATGTACTGATTGATCAGGGCCTCATAACGCTCCTGCTTGCCACTGATCTGCGTGGGCTCTCCAAGCTCAGCTCCTACTGCAGCCAGTTTCTCAAGCGTCAATTTACCCGCAGAAAACTCAGCGCCCTTGCCACTCTCAAATGAGGCATAACGTTCATTCCGCATTTTCTTGTAGGGAGATTCCGTTAGAATCTTGTCGGCAATGACTAAAGCACGAGCATAGGTGTCCATTCCCGCAATGTGAGCAATGAAGATATCATCCAGATCAGTTGAGTTTCGGCGCGTCTTGGCATCAAAGTTTGTGCCGCCCCCCTGTAGACCTCCAGCTTCAAGAATCACAAGCATGGCTTCAACGGTCTCAGAGATGCTGATCGGGAACTGGTCGGTATCCCATCCATTCTGATAATCTCCACGGTTGGCATCAATGCTACCCAACATTCCCGCATCAGCAGCGACCTGAAGCTCATGCTGGAAAGTGTGCTGTGCAAGCGTGGCATGATTGACTTCAATATTCAGCTTAAAATCATTTTCCAAGCCATGAGCCTTCAGAAAGCCAATCACGGTTGCGCTGTCGAAATCATACTGATGTTTACTCGGCTCCATGGGTTTCGGCTCGATTAAGAAATTTCCCGTAAACCCATTTGCCCGAGCATAGTCACGCGCCATCGTAAGGAACGTTCCAAAGTTCTCCAGTTCCTTTTTCATATTAGTATTGAGAAGGCTCATATACCCCTCTCGACCGCCCCAAAACACATAGTTCTCACCACCAAGAGCAATGGTGGCATCAATCGCATTCTTAAGCTGAGCCCCGGCATAGGCAACGGCACCAAAATCGGGGTTCGTGCCCGCGCCATTCATGTAGCGTGCATGACTGAACAGATTCGCCGTACCCCATAATAGCTTCACGCCAGAAGCGGCCTGCTTCTCCTTTGCATATTCCACGATAGCCTGCAGTCGACGCGTTGACTCCCTAACGCTATCCCCCTCCTCGACGAGGTCAAAATCATGAAAGCAATAGTACGGAGCATCAACTTTTGTAATAAACTCAAAAGCGGCATCCATCTTCGCCTTGGCGCGCGTATCGGCATCGGCACCTTCCACCCAGGGAAACACTTTGGTCCCACCGCCAAACGGATCCACCCCAGTTCCACAAAACGTATGCCAATAGGCAATGGCGAACCGGAGATGCTCTTTCATGGGTTTCCCGGCAACCCTTGCATTGGCATCGTACCATTTGAACGCCAAGGGATTATCACTCGCAACGCCCTCAAATGCAATTGGCCCAATACCTTTAAAGAACTCTGTGCTGCCAGTTACTACACTCATGATATAGTCTCCCTTGTTGATCTAGTCACTCAATCTTGATTACTCAAACTTATCGTCTCATGACTAAAAGTGATAATGACGCATTTTGCATAGCATGTCCTTGATTATGCTCTCAACAAGTAGCACAATAATCCCTCCCCCATATTACGTGTATCAATAAGACGAGATTCCACATGCTCCATGATCCATTCATTGCCGACGGGCAACACTACTTTGGCCCAAGTGGATACCCCATCACAATTCGGCATGTTGTCACGGTGTCAGAACACGAACCCTCGCATCCCCATGACCTGACAGAAGTCGAACACGCTCACGACTTCTGTGAGCTCGCCATCATCATGGGCGGAAGAGGCTTGCACCATCTCGAAGGCACCGACTTTCCAATCGCCGCGGGGGATGTTTTTCTGCTGCAAGGTCGACAGCGTCACTATTTTCATCATCGCCAGCAACTCGAACTGTACAACATCATGTATGATCCCACCCGCCTCCAACTCCCTGAGAATGAGCTCCGACGCATCCCTGGATACTGCGCCATGTTCTTGCTCGAACCCGCCTACAGACGCCACCACCGCTTTGCGAGCAGACTTCACCTGCGGCGTCTCGCACTGGCCCACACCCAACAGCTGGTCACCCGTATGGATGAAGAGGTCAAAAAGAATCTTCCGGGACACGAAGCAGCACTCCGCGCTTTGCTTCTGGAGCTCATTGTTTTTCTCTCCCGCGCCTATACAGAGTGTGATACTACCGAAGCCCATGCCCTACTCCGAGTCGGCGCCGTTATTGGTGCCCTGGAGCGGGACTACGCCCGAGCCTGGACCATTAACAATCTAATCAAGATCGCCCACATGTCCCGAAGTCATTTTATGCGTGTCTTTCGCCGTGCCACAGGACAAACCCCAATTGAGTACCTGGTTCGACTACGCCTGCAAAAAGCGATGGAATGCCTCCGACAAAGCGATGTAAGCATTACTACCATCGCCATGGATGTCGGGTTTAATGACAGCAACTACTTCTCGCGCCAATTCAAGAATGCCAATGGAATATCCCCATCCCAATACAGAAATGCACACAAGGATGTTCTCACTCCAGGTTAGACAGAACCCTATTTTTATGGGAAGCTTCCCTCATGTTGAATCTTGAATTACAGAAAGGGGCCATCATGAACACAAAACGTTTCACCGCGCTGTTTTCGTCTGCAATGCTGCTCTTCGTTGTATCCAGCACCTTCGCCATTGATCGTGGCGCCAAC
The DNA here is from genome assembly GCA_964576795.1 of uncultured Victivallales bacterium. Lineage (GTDB taxonomy): Bacteria > Verrucomicrobiota > Kiritimatiellia > UBA8416 > UBA8416 > JABGOW01. The sequence continues at coordinate 16,400 of CAZNWT010000089.1, read as the reverse complement.
ATGATTGATGCCTTATGGATTCAAGGCGCTTCGTATAACGGAGCTGACTACATTGGCGCACACATTACCGGAGAAACACAAATTCAGAATTCTGGCGGACAATGGGCCATTCTTGCTGGGATTTCCGCAGGAACGCTCTCGTTAGATGCCAGGGGAGATTTTGACGCCATCGGAGTCGCCCTAGGTGTCAAATACTACATTACCGAACTCAGCAGCATTTCTGCACTCGGAAGCTATATCTGGAACGACAGCGACCTCTATAACTTTGAAGTCGGCGCCGCAACGGCATCGTTCAAGCAACGGCTCATCTCTGCCACAAAGGCAATATCTCCCTTCTTCCGACTCGACACTTCACTACAATTTATCGAACAGGAAGAATCCTATAACGTTTTGGTCATCACAGCCAACACAGGGTGCGACTTTGCAATAAGCGACACAATGGCATTTGTTTTTGAAGGGGGAATTTCAGAATCTGATTCTGTCAGTGGAAATGGCGTTGCTCGCGAAGACGGATGGACGCTGCGTCTCGCCATGCAGTACTACTGGGAATAGCACATCACAAAGGGGTTCATGAACACACTTTCCGACATTGCCGAGGTACTGTTCAATGCCAGCTCCGTTGCCATCACGGCACACATGCGCCCCGATGGGGATGCCGTTGGCTCTTGCCTTGGACTGTCTCGCCTGCTTCAAGCGGCTGGCAAAACCGCCACAATCATTGATCTTGGACCGATCCCGGATCGTTACCACTTTCTGATTACCAAAGGGGAGTGTTGTTCGGCAAAGCACTTCGACTTCACCTCGATTGACTGTATCGTCGTGCTCGACTCAGGCACCCTCGACCGAACAGCTTCTTTTGTCGCCGAACAGAAAGAACGCATCCCCGTCATCAACATTGACCACCATGTCTCCAACACCAACTTCGGTCGCTTCAACGTGGTCGACAGCACAGCTAGCTCCGCAGGAGAGATGGTATGCCATCTTGCAAAAACAGCAGATCTGTCCATTTCCGCCCATGCCGCAGAGGCACTTTGGGTCGCCATTGTCACGGACACAGGGCGTTTTTCATACTCTAACACCACCCCCCGAACCATGGCCGCCGCCGCTGATCTCCTGCAAACCGGCATTCGCACGGCAGAAATCAATCACGCCATCTACAACGCGATGCCGCTGCGCCAACTACGACTACAGGGACGTGCCCTTGAACATCTGGAAACCTACGAAGAGGCTCGGGTGGCTCTCGTCACGCTCTCACGTGATGACTACACAGAGCTCGGATGCACAGCCGCAGATGCAGAAGACATTGTGAATATCCCCCGCAGCCTTGAAGGAGTTGAGGTTGCCATTTTCCTCTATGAGATTCTCGATTCAACCGACACCAAGATCAGCATTCGCACAAATGAAGGCTTTGATGCCGCCGAGTTCTGCGGGCTCCTGGGGGGCGGCGGCCATGCACGTGCCGCAGGATGCTCCCTACCCGCCCCATTGGATAATGCCCGCATCACTATTCTTGAATACGTGCATGCACAGTGGTTCGCCAAATGACCTTTGCCTTCGTCTGGTACGTAGCATGGTGGGCACTGCATGGTATCAGCTTTTCATTGGTCTGCCTGCACTGCCTCCAGACCCGACGAGAAGCAACTTCCGCCATTCTCTGGATTTTTGTTTCGTGGTCTTTCCCTATCATTGGCCCCATTCTCTATCTCACGCTAGGAATAGATCGCCTGCCACATAAGGGCTTTCACAAACGCACGCACGATGCCCGCCTCCTAGAGGCACGCAAAACGCATGAGGAAGCGCTCCCGCTAGCCTATTGGCAAACCGTCCATACTGAAGCCATTTATGGCACCCCGGCAACCGAGTTGGATAAAGAACTCTCACGCGTCATGGATGCCGTCGCCCCCGACTATCCCTTCTTGAATGGCAACGCCATCGTCTCTCACGTCACCGGTGATGAGCTCTTTCCTCGAATGTTAAAAGCCATTGAACAGGCGTCACATCACATTCACCTCCAAACCTTTATCATTCAGGACGACACCATCGGACGCGCATTTATGGATGCCCTTGCCTCTCGAGCAGAGGCAGGGGTAAAGGTGCGGGTTCTCTATGACCGCTTCGGCTCGACGCAAGCCATTCTCAGAGGGTTGTTTCGCCGATATCGGCGGATCAAAAATATGGACATCGTTGGATGGACTCAGGTAAACCCGCTAAAGAGACGGTTCCAACTTAACCTATGCAATCATCGCAAAGCCCTCATTGTAGATGGCCGACGAGCCTTCGTCGGAGGGATCAATCTGCATCGGGATAATACAACCCGCTCCCAAAAGCCCCCTATTCGAGACTATCACTTCGAACTGACAGGCCCCGTGGTACAGGAAGTACAATATGCATTTATGAAGGACTGGTACTATATGACCGATGAAAGTCCTAAAATCCTTCTGCAAGATGTCTATTTTCCTTCGATTACACCCAAAGGGGACTGCCTGGCCCGTATCCTATGCAGCGGCCCAACATCTGAGTCGGAAACCATTACGGACGTCTTCTTCATGGCCATTGTTCGAGCACGCAAACAGGTGCTCATTGTAACGCCCTACTTTGTACCCCCGACCGATATTCTACGGGCCCTACGTTCGGCAGCCGTACGGGGTGTGGATGTGCGAATCATTGTTCCCGCCAAAAACAACCACCTCTATGCGGGATGGGCGAGTCACGCTCTCTTCGACGAGCTCATTCAATCCGGCGTGCAAGTTTTCGAACGCACAGCGCCCTTCCTACATGCCAAGGCCATGATCGTAGATGATCGCATTTCCATTGTAGGAACAGCCAACTGGGATGTGCGCAGTTTGCGCCTAAATTACGAAACCAATATAGCCATCCACAACGAAGCATTCGCCAATACACTCAAGCGAATCGTGTTGGATGATGAAGCCCAAAGCAACAAAGTCGATCTCACGACATGGCGAAAACGGCCTAAATGGCATCGCTTGGCAGAAAATGCCTGTTCACTAATGACGCCGATCTTGTGAGTAAATCGAAAGAGCGCCTTCCTCCTTCGCACTTCCTCCTTCGCACTTCGTGCTACGGCGGACAAGTCGGCGAGATGCTTCGTCCCGACGTACGTCGGGATCAGCATGACAGTTCCTTAAAAAACCCTAGCCATCAAAGGGTGTCATTCCGAGCGAAGTCGAGGAATCTCGGTTTGGGCAACACGCGTCCTTCAGGTTTCAGATTTCTGATTTTTCCATTTCAGATTTATTTTCTATAACCACATACAGTTTGTCGTTGCGGCGTACCGATTCAAGGGTTTTGATAGCCACAGCCATACCCTTTGATACTTCAGAAACATTACCGTGATCGACCTGCATAGATGTAATACGTTGCTCAACAACGCCCGTCGTTGCCCCCTGAAACATAACCGTATCACCAACCGTAATGGTTTGATCCTGGACACAGACTTCAGCCACACCCAAACGTGCATAGTAATTTGTAACCTTTCCCACATAGGCTTTATGCGTGGTTGCCTGACTATTACCCGATGCGGTCCAAGCATCCACAGGCTGCCCCATAAAGAAACCCGAGGAGTATCCACGATGGTACACACGGTTAATCCGCGAGAGATGCATTGCTTTCAGTTTAGAAAAAGAATTTTCAAACCCAGGTTCATGACGCGTGTTCACGTAGGCGTCGACGACCTCCCGATACGCACGCGTTACTAAACTCACATACTCAGGACTCCGGTTTCGCCCCTCAATCTTGAGGCTGACAATGCCAGCCTCAATCAGACGTTCAACAAAGGGAAGCGTACAGAGATCCTTGGGACTCATCACATAATGGGTCCCCAAATCAAAGGCCTCCCCCTCTTCTGTATTCGTCACCCGATACTCCCGGCGACATGGCTGCAAACACTCCCCGCGATTTGCCGATTTACCATATTGAAACTGAGACATAAAACAACGGCCACTCACGGAAACACACATAGCACCATGCGCAAATGACTCAAGCTCGATCGCCGCTGCGTCGCGTCCCAAATCAACCTCAAGCTGCTGCTTAATCTGCACCAAAGATTCAAGCGTACACTCGCGCGCCAACACAAAACGGCAGATACCATAGGTTCGAAAAAAGTGAGCAAGACTTCTGGAGTTCGACATCGACATCTGCGTGGAAACATGAACGTCAAGACCACGATTCCGCGCACCCTCGACAACCGCAAAATCAGACGCAATGATAGCATCAACCCCCGCATCTCGAGCGGCATCAAGCGATGCATCCAATAACGGGAGTTCCTGTTCGTAAACAATCGTGTTTAGAGTGAGATAGGTGCGCACATTCGATTTTCGGCAGCGCTCAACAATAGACGGGAGTTCCTCAGACCTGAAATTCTGGGCCGTCGCCCGCATATTCAACGCGCCAATACCGAAATAAACGGCATCGCATCCAGCACGAATGGCGGCTTCAAGAGCCGTCCACTCCCCTGCCGGAGACAATATTTCAGGTGTCATGCACTCACTCATTCGAATCTTCCTGACACAAAAATGCCCTACGGGAGTATCCCGTAGGGCATCAAAAACGTTAAGCAAGCATGCTTACTTCGAGTAGAACTCAACGATGAGCTGCTCATCGGCAACCGTCGGAATATCCTCGCGCTCAGGCATACGAACCATCAGGCCCTCTCCCGCCTTCTCATCAGCCGCCAGCCAGCTTGGAACGTCGCGGTGATTCGCTTCGAGGAGATCCTTAATCATCGCTTCGCTGGATTTCTTTGCCTTCGGCGTAATCTTGTCATCGACGCTGACCAACTGTGATGGCGTCGACGCCTTGCGGCCGTTAATCAGAACATGCCCATGTTGAACCATCTGACGTGCCTGAGAGCGTGTTGAAGCCATCCCCAGACGATAGACCACATTGTCAAGACGGCGTTCTAAAAGCACCAACATGTTAGTACCCGCGATACCCTTCATGTTTTTTGCTTTTGCAAAAAGCGTGCGGAACTGACGTTCCGTCATCCCGTAGCAAAAACGGAGTTTCTGCTTCTCAACCAACTGTAGGCCATATTCAGAAAGACGGCTGCGGCGACGCGTATGCATTCCAGGAGGCGTTGGACGCTTCTCAAGCAGACGATCATATTTCTGGTTGCCATAAATGTTGAGCCCCAAACGACGAACAATCTTTCCCTTAGCCTTACTTTTGCTATTCCGTGCCATGTGAGTTTCCTCCCAAAATGCCTCATGTATCATCAGTTATGCTTACGATCCTGCCAGTAGCGTACGTGGCCGAAGCACACCACGATTTACGCAACACCCGATAGGTCGAGGTAACACCCCGTGCCACCTTCTATGAAACAGCTGGAAAATGTGCCAAATCGGAGACTGAGAGGCAAGTCTTAAATTTTTCAGGAAAATATGAATATTCCCTCTTTTCTCCAATTGCTTGACATTACACAGGACCCGCCCGATCATATCCCCTGTACACCGAGTGTAGATTGGCGATCCGTTATATTCGGGGAGGGATCTGCAAGGCAACATTTTAAGGGAATTGGCATGCTTCAAGATACATCCATCAAGAAGAAGGTGCTCCTAGTCGATGATCACCCGATTGTTCGCCATGGACTCGGGCTCCTCATTGAACAAGAAGATGACCTCACCGTTTGTGGCGAGACGGTCTCTGCAGTGGAAACACTTGATTCAATTTCCTCCTTGAATCCTGACATTGTGCTTGTGGACATCTCTTTGCGTGGATCCAACGGGCTGGAACTGACAAGAGCACTCAAGGACGCCTATCCCGAAATTCCTGTACTTGTACTTTCTATGCATGACGAGAGCCTGTATGCCGAACGTGCGCTGCGTTCAGGCGCACGCGGCTACATTATGAAACAGGAATCGGCTGATACTGTATTATTGTCTATTCGAAAAGTGCTCAGCGGCAGCGTATATCTCAGCGAGCGACTTTCATCAAAAATGCTTCGCGAATTTGTGGATGGAAATAAAGTTGAAGGCGAGAAGTTCGGCATTGAAAGCCTTAGTGATCGAGAACTTGAGGTCTTTGAACTCATCGGCTGTGGGCACTCAACACGTAAGATCGCGGATCGACTCGGTCTCAGCGTAAAGACGATTGAAACGCACAGGGCACATGTGAAACAAAAGCTCAAACTCGACAATGCTACCGCACTCGTACACCGTGCATTTCACTGGGTCGAAACCGGAAACGCGAAGCGCTGACACCTCCCGCATCGGGCAATCCCCTGCCCGCTTATCATCCCCTCACCTATGCAAGAAACAGGGGTTCCCCCTTTTTTTACATAAGTCATATGTACTATTGGCACATGAATCAAAGCGAAAACAACTTGTAGGAGGGATGGGGCGATCGTATGGATAATCGATTGCTTCATCGTTGTTGTGATCACGATCTGTTGTCTTCTCGTCACCTAGTGTCATGTCTCGTGAATTGGCGTGCAATAACCAAGGTGTCATCCCGAGCGAAGTCGAGGGATCTGTGTCGCGAACGGGGATAAGATTCCTCGACTTCGCTCGGAATGACAGGCATTTACATATTTTAAAAATGCAATTCTGACGCACGACACTAGCTGATACTACCCCCCTACCACCCGCCTTTGGATACGATCTCGCTTGACGTTCGCTGCCATCATGGCACATTGACTCTCACGGCACGAAACAACGCAACGATGCCACATACAAATATTACTATACGGGAAAACACAACAATGACGACACTTTCTAACTGGATCGACTTCGAGACCATGGAGTGTTTTATGGTCGACGTATTTACCGGCATAGGAGTACCCCAGTCAGATGCCCGCGTCTGCGCGAATGTTCTGATCACGGCTGACAAGCGAGGAATTGACTCCCACGGCATCGGGCGTCTCAAACCCATTTACTATGACCGGATTGTACACGACCACATCCAAAACCCTGTAACAGAACTGGAAGTTGTCCGCGATCACATGGCAACGGCGGTGGTTGACGGACACCACGGCATGGGGATGGTCATCGCAACAACCTGCATGAATATGGCCATTGAGAAAGCACGCACCTACGGCATGGGCATGGTAGTCGCGCGAAACTCAACCCATTACGGCATTGCGGGATACTACCCCATGATGGCATGCAGAGAAAACATGATTGGACTCACCGGCACCAATGCCCGCCCCTCCATCGCACCCACGCATGGGGTTGAAAACATGCTCGGAACGAATCCGCTGGTCTTTGGAATGCCCACTGATGAAGATTTTATCTTCACAAATGACTACGCCACCTCCATCACACAGCGAGGAAAGATTGAGCAATATGCCCGAGAAGGAAAATCGCTCCCTCCCGGCTGGGTGATAGACCATACGGGCAACACGCTGACTGATCCTGACATTGTTCTCAAAGCGCTTGTCGAGGGAACTGCAGCCCTCTGCCCCATCGGCGGCATGGGCGAGGAATCTGGCGGCTATAAGGGATACGGCTTTGCCACTGTAGTGGAGATTTTATCAGCAGCACTTCAACAGGGCGCCTTCATGAAGCAACTCCTGGGATACGATGAGAAGGGCAATAAGGCTCCTTATCGATTGGGACACTTCTTCATGGCTATTGATGTTGAAGCCTTTTCAGATGTAGACGCCTTCAAGAAAACCACAGGCGACATTTTACGCCAGCTTCGCAACTCTCAAAAAGCGCCGGGAGAACCGAAAATCTATACCTGCGGAGAAAAGGAACATCTTGCAGGACTCGAGCGTGATGGCAAGGGTGTACCCCTTAATCCCGCTCTACAGCAACAGATGATCACCATGCGCGATGAACTGGGGCTTTCCCAATACCGCTTTCCATTTGACACCTAAACTCTAGATCGGATCTTTCATGATTCAAACTGAAGCCGAACTCAAGGCTCTTGTTCAGCGCGCTGTAAATGCGCCACGCGTTGCCCTCGACACCGAGTTTTTTTGGGAGCGAACCTTCTATCCAATACTCGGCGTTGTCCAACTTGGCTTTTCAGAACGTGAATGCGTTCTGATAGACGCCATCGCACTCCCTACGCTTCCCTATTTTGGGGACCTGCTTTCCTGTCCGAGTACAGAGAAGATTCTTCACGATGCAAAGCAGGATCTGGTCATTCTTTCCCACATCACAAAGACAACCCCAAAGTCTATTTTTGACACCCGGTGCGCGGCCGGGTTCACCGGATTGCCATCCACAACTTCGTTGGCAGCTCTGCTACGCGAAGTGATGGACGTCGATATACCCAAAACAGAGACGCGAAGTAACTGGCTGAAACGTCCCCTCACCCAGAACCAAATCGACTATGCCCTCAATGACGTTAGATTTCTACCAGGACTGCGCGATCTCCTGAGCTCACGTGCAGAGGCCCTTGGAAACCTTGCATACCTTCAAGAAGAAATGGAACGATTCAATCCCCCTGATTTTTACAACGAACTGACACCGCTTGACATCTTTTCCCGAATAAAGTCAGGCCGTTTGCAGGGGCAAAACCGGATCATACTCCTGGAACTTGTACGATTCAGGGAAGCGGCAGCTCGCACCTATAACATACCGCGTGCACATGTGCTTCGGGATACCGATCTTCTTGAGCTTGCGCACCACGCTCCAAGCAGCATGGGTGATATTGAACGCTTGAGGGACCTTCCACGAGGCACCGCGCAACGCTACGGGCAACCCATTTTGACTGCCATTTACGAAGGAAGGTCGGCCTCGAAAATACAGAACTCACTTGCTCCAGAAAAAAAACGACCGCCGCGCGACCTTAAAGACAAAGTCAACCAACGAATCCTTTCCATAAAAAAAGCTGGGATAGCAGCAGGAATTGACCCTGCCCTTATTGCATCAAAAGGCATGGTAACCGAATGGATTTCCGCAGAGCTTGAAGATCCGAAGCTCCAGCACCCCCTCCAAATGGGGTGGCGCAAGAACTTCCTATCCCCGGCGTCTTAGACTTAACTCGAAGGCTTCATTCGTGCGATCAGCATGTTCACGCGACGCGCAAAGGCTGAGGGATCTTTGATGCGCGAGCCCTCAGCAATAACCGCCTGATCCAGAAAGAGTCGCCCTAATTCACTGACGTCTTCCGATGCAGGATCCTCATCATAAAGAGAAAGCAGTGCTTTTACGGCATCATGCTGAGGATTCAATTCAAGAATTCGCAGCGTAGGTGCGGCACCCTGAGGACCGCCAAACTGCGCCATCAAACGCTCCATCTGTGCATTCATGCCGCCCTCATCAGCAACAAGACATGCGGCGCTCTCCTTAAGTCGGCGCGACAACCGCACGGACTTCACCTCATCTAAAACATCAGAAAGCTTGGTCATGAGACTCTCGAAACTGCTCTTGATTTCTTCAGAAATCACAGTATCTTCGTCCGACTCTTCAATTTCTCCCCGATCAACGGCCTTAAGCGTCTTGCCTTTGTAGGTCCCCAGTGCATCTGCGAAGAAGGGATCCACGGGTTCATCCATCAGCAACACATCCTGACCACGCTCACGGAAAGCTTCCAAATAGGGTGAATGACGCAGCATCTCCACATTGTCACCACTAAGATAGTAAATCGTGTCTTGGTCAGAGCTCATCTGATCCACATAATCACCCAGCGATAAGAATTTCGACGATTCCGTTCGCATTGATTGAAATAGAGCCAGGTCAGCAACCTTTTCCTTGTTTTCAAGATCACGGGTTACGCCTTCCTTCAGCGTCGCCCCAAATGCCGCAAAGAATTTGCAATATGTCTCGTATTCCTTCGTCTTCAGGTCCTCCAGAGCCCCCAAGACTCGCGTCACCAGGTTGCTCTGAATCTTACGCAACATGGGGTTATCCTGGAGCATTTCACGGGAAACATTGAGTGGAAGATCTGAGCTATCCACAACACCCTTCACAAAGCGCAAATACATCGGAAGGAGATCTTCACAGGCATCCGTAATGAATACACGGTTCACATAGAGATGTAAGTGCGGCTTGGGCTCAACCATATAATAATCCGTGGGACGATTTTCCGGAATGAACAGAATTGCCTTGAACTCCATAGTGCCTTCAGCACTGTAATGAATCGTGTGCAGAGGATCTGCATAGTCATGCGTAATATGCTTGTAGAACGAAGCATACTCATCATCAGAAATGTCACTCTTAGAACGCAACCAGATTGCCTTCTGACTATTGATTGTTTCCTCTTTGGTCGAGACTTCGCCCTCTTTCTCTTCCTCAGTCACCAACACAATAGGGTGCTCGACAAAATCAGAAAATCGCTTTACAAGCGATCGAATTTCCCACTCCTCAAGATACGTTTTGGAATCCTCACGCAGATGCAAGATCACATCGGTTCCCCGTGACTCTCGCTCTGCATCCTTCACCGTAAAGGCACCCTGGCCTGTGGATTCCCAGCAGACGGCAGAGTCAGCGCCAGCAGCACGCGACAAAACCGTCACCTTGTCTGCCACCATAAACGCAGAATAGAAGCCCACACCAAACTGGCCAATCAGATCCGGAGAAACCTTGCCATCTTCTCCTTTTAAGTTTTCAAGAAAAGCCTTGGTTCCTGATCGGGCAATGGTGCCCAACTCACGAATCACCGTTTCCTCAGACATGCCAATGCCATTATCAGAAAGGGTCAAGGTGTTTGCGTCTTTGTCCGGTTCAATGCGAATACTATAAGCAACATCATCGCCCGCCAAATTGGAGTCGGTCAGGGATTCAAACCGAATCTTGTCAATGGCATCACAGGCGTTGCTAATAAGCTCGCGCAAAAAGATCTCTTTATGCGAGTAAAGTGAATGGATGATGATATCCATCAACTGGTTCAGTTCAGTTTTAAACTTCAATTTTCGTGTTGCCATGCGTCATACTCCTATTAATTGTTTATCTTCACTTAATTCACAAACTACACCTAAAATACATACAAGGTAATGAGTTGCGGTTAATTATCAAGGGGGAAGTTCTAGCAAGGATTGCGTCCCAATTCAAGCCGCAGACACATTGCTGTTTCCGGAAGGATCAAAAGGGGCGCCCTTTGGCGGGCTGCAATGCTAAGCATCATTCCGGCAACACCCGCTAATCAACAACATCCTCAGCATCGAGCAATTTTGCATCTGACGGGGAAAATGCTTTAAAAGATGACTTTGGGTCTGACGGGGGGGACGCGACAGGTGGCACCGGAGATCCCTGAACCTGTTCCGCTACAATGCCCTCACCGGGAAGAATAGAAAACGCAATCTCACGTCCAACATTTTCATCCATTCCAAGATACTTATTCACCGTCAACAAACGGCTCTCGGCCCCCTCATCCATTGCGAGTATCACGGATACAGGAAGCTGATCTTCCACTAGTTTATACAAACGAGAATCAGCCAAAGAAACCGCTCTCGGCATCGTCAACATTGTGGTAACACCCATTCGATCCAACGAGCGTGTAAACGAAAACACATGTTCAGAAAGATGATCGGCACCGCGAACGGCCATCCACGGAAGGCACGTGTCTAAAACCAAACGCTCCACCGCCTGCTCCGTAATCAGATCCGCCAATTTAAGAAAACTGTCAGGCGGTAACGTAATAGACGACTCACTATGTTGGCCCGGCACATCATCACAATACTCAAGCAAAATCAGATTGCCCTCTTCAACCGCCTCAGAAAAGCCCATTCCCATTGCATCGGCCTGAACAACAACATCAGCAGCTGGCCGAGCCGATAACATGAGACAACGCTCCTGCAAGCGAAACCCTCGTCGCAAAAAATGAAACGCCGCCATTGTTTTACCCGACTTGGAATTTCCGCTCACAAGAAAAGGACGCCCTCTGAACGTACCCCCGTATTGCCGATCAAGAAAATCAATTCCCATTGGCGTTTTGTCAATCATCGTATAGCTCCCAAATCACGATCTCGGTTAGGCATCCTTTTCTTCAAGAAGGCGTGTAATAACCGAACTAAAGAACGTCATCTCAAAAGGCTTGGTCAGAAAGTCATCAATCCCCAAAGCCTTGCACTCTTCGAGTCGTTCTTTTGTCGGATATCCCGATATAACAATGAGCGGCGTATGGGGACGTAACTCCCGAATCTTGCGAACTAAAGCCATACCATTGGGTTCACCAGGCATATTGAGGTCTGTCATAATGGCATCAGCCTCTTTATCCTGCACCAGCTTGACTCCGCTAGGCCCATCAGAGGCAGTCGCCAAGTCATGCCCCATGCGACTCACGACAACCTTAAAATATTCTTGAACCCCTGCATCGTCCTCAATTAAAAGCAATTTTGCCACGACATATCCTTTCCAAGAAAGCTCAGTGCAATGTTAGCCCTGACTTCAGCGAAAATCCTCCCTTTTTCATTACGAACTCACAAGAAAATAATCCACAAATAATCAACACGAAGACTGGAATAGTTCCCAAAAGACATTAAACTGAGATTAAATTTAACAGGGCAATGAAACGACATAGACCATACCGTTAAATAGGAAGGTCTGCGTTAATCACGGACTCCAGTTTCAGCATAGCACTCTCAAACTTTTCATCTTACTCATCCGTACACTTGCCAATAAGCAACTTCGCCAGAAGTTCCGCCCCATTGCGATTCAGGTGAATCCCATCTGCGGCACGCACATCTAACGGCATACCACTTTCCTGCATAATGGTGGCGCTGTATTCGCCCTTCTTGCTGAAGCGTCTATAGGTTGACACAAACTGAACTTTGGGTCTGGCGACCACCTGCTGTTCCACAACACGACTGATTACCTTTACACTGGCATTCAGATCCTCTTCACGCATACAAGGCAAACCAATCCATACCACCTTTTCGACGCTCCCATCCGCGAGGATATCCATCAATTTTCCGGCGCGGCGGCCATACTCCATATTCCAGCCCGCACTCCCAAAGGGAAGCGTACCGCCTTCTGTCCGCATCGATTGATTATCGTTTGTACCGATCATAACAAAGATAATTTTGGGTTTGTACTTGGTGACAAGCGCTTGCACGTCACGATGCCAATCCAACAAATCCAGCCGTGCCAGCCCCGATCCAATTGAGGGAAGAGCTTCAACCGACAGTTTACGCTGAGCACACTCTTTTTTCAGGGCTCGCGCAATGGATTCCATCATGGAATCACCAATGATAAAAACATCAGTCCCACTTGCATTCAGCGCTAACACCGTCGAGACAACGAGCACCATGTTCAGCACACGACCAAGAAATCTTCCAACTGTCATATTAGGATCCTTCAGAGAACGATATACTTTCGATTCACGCTCGCAACCGATCTGCATGCAGCTAGAAATACGACCATACCCCGCGCAACCCATCGCAAACCTCCCCCTAATTCTGCGGCAACAAGACTCGCGCACGAACAATTGGCGACAAATGCCTGAAGATACTGAGGAAAAGCGTTAGCCACATAAACACACATCTATATACAAGCTAGAAATGACACAAAGATGTCTTTCCAACTGCATAAACATTGAACCCAAGCTCAAAAAGGGCGCGATGATTCAAGCCGTTTCTACCATCAAATATAAAAGCGGGTTTTGCCATGACACTAAAGATGCGCGCATAATCCAGATTCGAGTAAACATCCCAGTCTGTAAGCACCGCAATTGCGTGAGCCCCCACCGCCGCCGCGTAAGGATCCGCTTCAAAGCGAATGCCGTCGGCAATATCTTCGAGATCATGCTGAGCATTGGTAAGCGCTTGCGGATCCGTAATGACAACCTGGGCACGTTCCTCAACCAGTTGGCGCGAAATGCGTATCGCGGGACTCTCACGCGTATCACCAGTATCGGCTTTGAAGGCAAACCCATACACCGCAATCACCTTCCCGGCAACCGTGTTGAACATTTGACTAATCATGTTGCCCACGAAACGATCCTGTTGATACGCATTCATCGACACAACCTGCTGCCAATAGGCGGCAACCTCGCTCAAGCCGTAGGACTCACAAAGGTAAACCAGATTGAGAATATCCTTTTTGAAACACGACCCCCCAAACCCCACACTGGCATTCAGAAAACGCGACCCAATCCGGCTATCCATCCCAATCGCCCGAGCCACTTCCGTAACATCGGCCTCCGTCGCCTCACACAGAGCAGAGAGACTGTTGATCGAACTTACGCGTTGCGCCAAAAATGCGTTCGCGGCCAATTTTGAAAGCTCACTTGACCAAACATTGGTTGTCAGAATGCGCTCGCGCGGCACCCAACTTGCATAGAGCGCCACCAGCGCTGCCACAGCTTTTTTTCCTCGTTCCGTGTCATGCCCCCCAATCAGAACACGATCTGGAGTCTCGAGATCTGCAACGGCGGTGCCTTCGGCAAGAAATTCCGGATTTGAGAGCACCTCAAAATGAATATCTCCGGAGCCTGAATCCAAGATACGCTGCATGGCAGCAGCCGTCCGTACCGGCAATGTACTTTTCTCTACAACAATTTTATCGGAGTTCGAATTTGCCAAGATTTGGCGGGCGGTTTTCTCCCAATACTGGAGGTCGGCCGCACGTCCGGCTCCCTGACCAAACGTCTTTGTGGGGGTGTTGACGCTCACAAAGATCACATCCGCATCTGCAATGCCGACATCCACACCCGTACTGAAAAAGAGATTTCGACCCAGACTCTCCTCCACAACTGCTTTAAGCCCCGGCTCATAGATAGGAAGCGTATCCGATTGCCACGCGGCAATGCGATCGGGATTGATGTCAACCACCGTAACCTTCACTTCAGGACACTGCTTTGCTATCATGGCCATTGTTGGGCCACCCACATAACCTGCACCAATACACAACACATTCATCTCAAGAACACTCCTATCCCTCGCTACAGCATCACCACAATATTATAATCGCTCTTTCTTTGAGCAATGGGATTGCCACTTTCGACAACTTCGAGAATACACGCTTCAGCTTCAACCTACAAGAGGGATGAAAGATAAACGTCTATATTATCCGTTCATATTTCGGCTTCCACCGTAAGCTTGAAGCCCATGGCTCAGAGGAACCGGACCAGCACAGTTGTCCGCCTAAGGCGCAATTCCCTTGCTAATGGATTAATCCCAGCCAATTACAGAGTTCGATTTGAACTGTATTCCAACAGGCAACTGTAAACACAAGCAGCTCAAAATGGGCTCGGCAACTTCGGCCGGTTCCGCTTTGAGAAAGGGGAACGCAGACATGGGTGAAAGACAAAGGATTTGTGTGCGGCTACAGTTCAGCTTAAACCGAGCTAAAAGGCGGCGAAGCCACTCTCTGCAATCTGATAGAGGGAGGAACGACGCATTGGTTTACGACGCCCCTCCCTCCGAACCGGACATGCGGATCTTCCGCATACGGCTCTCCGGTTAATGGTTTTACCGACTAGCGGATGAACGTAAAGAGTCTCTGGCTGTAACAAGCGAGAACAGCCCGAGTTCCCAAAAGTAGGCATTTGGCCAGCGTATCTGATCAAAACCACCGCCGCGGCCGCGACCCTTGTGGCATTTTCGTAAAATGCTGCGCAGGCGCATCCGTACCCACCCGTCAACTTGTTCAAAATATGCCTTGGGCTTGCTCATATCCACCACCCGGGTCTTCTCGGGGGTCAGCCTCAGGCCATTCTCCCCCATCCATTCCCGCAGGTGCACCAAAGCAGCTAAGGCGTCTTCACTCTCGCATAGGATCACGATATCATCCGCAAAGCGAACACTGGTGTATCCCTTTTCATGCATGAGCCAGTCTACCGGATTGAGATAAACATTAGCCAGTAGGGGACTCAAAGGACCACCTTGCGGCGTTCCCTCCTGGGGTTTCCATTGCTCACCAACCTCCATTATCCCTTGTTTGAGAAAGTCTCCGATCAGCGTTATCATTCGTGAATCACTAATCTGTTCCCCGATCCGCTCCAGGAGCGGTTCGTGCGGTATTTCGTCGAAGCATTTACTGATATTGGTGTCCACCACGTAGAGTTTACCGCTCTTCAGCGCCTCAACAGTTGCCCGAAGGGCATCCTTGTTGCTGCGCTTAGGACGAAATCCAAAACTAGTTTCGGAAAACGTCTTTTCGAATATCGGTTCGATCACATGCTTGGTTGCCGTATGCACAACGCCGTCCCGCACTGTCGGAATGCTCAGAGGACGGGGTTCTCTCCCCCTCTCCTTAGGAATGTGCTTTCGCAACAGAGCCTGTGTCCGGTAGCTTCCTTCCATCAGAGAACTCTACATGAGACCCAGCAGTTCATCCAGCCTCTCCCCGTACTTGCTCACTCTGACATGGTCGACTCCTGCACGGCCCTTGTTGCGGGCTACCTTCCGGTAGGCATTTTCCAAATTCTCCCTCTTCCAGACCTTATCGATCAAACCATTGCCCTCCTTTTACTCCGCATAGCAGAGCGGTCAACATGCGGTTCCCCCCGAAATTCGGCCACCCCTTAAGAGAGAGTTTGCATCCGAAATA
>CAZNWT010000088.1:0-19435 GCA_964576795.1 uncultured Victivallales bacterium | reverse complement strand
ATCGAAAGAGCGCCTTCGGCGAGATGCTTCGGCAAGCTCAGCATGACAGTTTCTTAGAGGACCTGAACTCTCAGAGGGTGTCATTCTGAGCGAAGCTGAGGAATCTCGGTTTGGGCAACACGCCGTACTTCTTTGCTGAATTCACTTTGGTCTTTAAAACCTTGGGTTGCCGGGATGCCTACGTTCGTCCACAATGCTGCCATGATTTATCTTTTGTTGGCTTCGTTGTTTTGGGCCTTTTCGTTTGGGTTGATTGGACGCTATCTTAAGGGGGTTGACCCTAATGCTGTGGCCTTTATCCGACTCGCGATTTCGTTCGTGATCTTTGCCCCGTTGCTGCGCCTCAAGGGGGTGCGGCCGGTGCTTGCCCTGAAACTAATACTTGTGGGGGCGATCCAATATGGGGTGATGTATGTGGCTTACATCCGTGCCTATCATTATCTTCAGGGACACCAGGTCGCCGTGTTTACGATCTTTACTCCGCTTTTTGTCTCCCTCCTTTATGACCGGGTCAGTCGCCGCTTTCATCTTGAGTTTCTATTGGCCGCGTTGTTGGCAGTGGCGGGTGCCGCCCTGCTTGTGTGGTGGGAGCAGGATGTTTGTGGGGCGCTTGTGGGGGTGCTTTTGGTGCAAGTCGCAAATCTCTGCTTTGCCATCGGTCAGGTTGGCTACAAGCGGCTTCAGAATCGTGAGAGGGAAAACGGGGGAGGGCGTAGTGTGCAGGAGGATGCAAGCACGTTTGGTCTGCTATTTCTGGGGGCAGCCCTCTTTACTGGGATGGTATCTGCCGTGACCACCGATTGGGCGGGCATGTCGCTTTCGCGAACGCAGATGCTGGTTCTGCTGTATCTGGGCGCACTTCCTTCTGGAGTGGGGTTCTTTCTCTGGAACCTTGGTGCACGCCGTGTGAATGCTGGTATTCTCGCGTCTTTCAACAACGTCAAGATCCCGTTGGCCGTCTTAGTCTCCTTGGTTGTATTTCGAGAGCAGACGGATGTGTGGCGACTGCTAATTGGTGGCGGGGCCATTGTCAGCGGGGTTGTGTTTGCTAGCAGTCTCAGGCAAGGGCCTTCACAATCAGGATGATCGACGTGGCAAACAATATCGCGTAGATGATTCCCACGTAGTACCGTTGCCGTGTAACTCGAACAAGCAGATACCCGAGAATGACGCCTATAGGGATAATGGGCAGCATCATGGTCCCCAGAACTAGGTTTTCGATTTGAATTCTTCCGAGCAGTGCGAAGGGAACCATCTTTGTCAGGTTAAGGATAAAGAAAAATCCGGCCATGGTTGCCGCAAAGCGCATCTTTGGAAGGTGTTGAGGGAGCAGGTACATTTGCATGAGGGGGCCGGCCGCATGGGCGAGACTCGATGTGATTCCTGCAATCACGCCGAAGCTGCTGCCTGTGGTCCAGCCTGGAGTCATGGCGTCATCGAGACGTGCCAAAATCCACTTTCGCCCCATGAAGTACAGGACAAAGAGTAAACCAACTAGTCCAATGGAGAGTTTTAGAATTTTGTCGGATATGGCAATGAGCGCGTTGCTCTCGGAAATGAAGAGAGCGCTGGCGATCAGAACGCCGATAAAGGCGCCGGGTATCGTACGAAGAATCCGTTTCCATTCGATGTGTCTACGGTAGATCACGACGGCAACGACATCCATCAGGCAGAGCATGGGTAGCATAAACCCGACGGCTCCGCGGGCGGCATTCGCTTGGCTGGGCCAAGCCAGTACAAGAAGGGGCAAAGCTATAGAGCCAACGGGAAAGCCTCCTTTGCTCATCCCTAGCAGTAGTAGGGAGAGTGCGATGGCCGCAATCTCGCCGGGTGTGTATTGCGCTAGGATTTCCATTGGGTGTTGGGTACCTGTTATCTATTCAGAGCTTATCTAAAAAGGGATGCGGCACCAGAATCTTTGAATTCCTAAGCTTTGTCGCGATCTTTGTCGTAAGCTTTGTCGATCCTTGTCTTTCACTTCCGTCCCTTTCGACAAAGCTCGCGACAAAAGAAAAAGGAGCCTACGACCTTCCGAGGAATGCGGCGGTTCGGGTGTCGACGCGGATGGTCTCTCCGGGCGATATGTACTCTGGAACCTGTACGATAAGGCCTGTGGTGACCGTAGCAGGTTTTGTTCTTGCGGTGGCGGATGCTCCGCGCATTGAGGGAGCGCACTCTGTGATTTCGAGAGTGGCGACTGGAGGGAGTTCGATGCCAAGGTTCTTGCCATCGCTTACCAACGCATGGATGCCCTCCATGTCCTCTGTGATGTATTTGAGTTCTTCCTCGATGTCTTCAGTATTAAACGCAATCTCACTGTAGTCGTCGAGATCCATGAAGGTATGGATGTCACCCTGAGCATAGGAGTACTGCACCGCCCGTTTTTCAAAACTGCAATCATCGAACGGATCGTCGCCTTTACAGGTTTTATCGCGCTTGGTCTTGGTCGCGAGATTTCGCAGGCGAAAGTGATATAGACTGGAGGAACCGCGTGCAGTTGGAGAAGATATCTTGAGAGCTTCAACTGTGTGGGGTACGCCGTCGATGGAAACAATACTACCGCGTTTCAGGTCGCACGCTTTTTGCATAGGGAAAGGCCTCCTCGTGAGTTGTTGGGCGCATCCATACCAAAAACAGGTTGCAGTCGTAAAGCTAAGAGCGAATGGGTAGCGTGCTTGACCGTGGCCTGGTGTAGGGTTACAACGTTTGGATATGAGCAGTTACCCCACAACAGATGAAACGATTGGCCCCTATCGCGGAAGGGTGTCAAAGACATTTCGGTCACCTGACCTTTTCTTGGCATTGGTTCGGATTCCTGCCTTGATTAATAGTGAGAACGCTGAGGTTCTGACGGAAGGCCGTAATCGCAACATCAAGATTGATCTGGTTTTAGAGCGTAAGACGCTGCCTGTTGTCGTGAAGGTCTTTGGAAGGCCTTGGCTGCTGAAAAATGCCGTTGCGCGCCGCGGGGGATCAAAGGCGAGACGTACCTGGTTGGCTGCACAGCATCTTTCCGAAGCGGGAGTTGGCACACCGCCTCCTGTTGCCTTTCTGGAACACTGGGTAGAGGGGCGGTTGGTTGAGAGCTATATGGTAACCGTCTATCAGGACGGCATCAGCAGTTTTGCAGCAGAACTTGGTCATCTTTTGCACAAAGAATCAGAGTGCGAGAAACTGATGTCTTTGATGCAGTCTGTTGCGGATGCACTACGCTCCATGCATGGAGCGGGTTTTCTGCATAATGATCTTGGAAACCAGAATATTCTTTTGCGGCGGCAGGAGGGGGACGCGTGGGGTGACGTTCAGTTTATTGATCTTAACCGAGGGCGCATTCGTGAGACATTGACTCCACGCGATCGTGCCCGCGATATATCACGGCTCTATCTTCCCTCTGATCTGCTGCGCGTCTTTAAGGAGATGTATTATGATTGCGTCCCCCCCGAGGAATTTCAGACATGGGAAACCCGTTATCGAAAGCGATTTGCGTTTCACACGCGAACACGCAAGTTAAGGCATCCGATTCGCGAGGCAAGGCAAGCGCGCAAGTCAGCAGAGCTGCCGCTTTATCCTTGTGAGAAGGATCTTTGGATTTGGGATGAACGTTCGGGACAGGCGCAGACATCGCTTCTTTCCAAAGACCGCTCTCGTCATTACCCGCTTGAACGACATTGGGAAATCCTCTATTCCACGATCAAGGCAATCGTGCCTGTCTGGCGTGAGTATAAGGTTCAACTTTTATCTGCGTTCAGTCGTCCTGTTGCGATGCAAGACCGTGTGGGCATGAGTATTGAGGTGGGAACTGAGCATTTTGAGCGGCAACTTAAGCTGCTTGCTGCACTGGGGCCAATACCTGTGTTTGTTCGGTTTTATCACCATAAGCCGCTGTCGCACCGTGCTGCCGCTGTCGAAGCTGTGCGCATCCTTCACGAAGCCGGACATTCCGTTAGTATTGCGCTGGTTCAGGATCGGCACGCTGTGCTTGATGCCGCTTCTTGGCAGGAGTTTGCGGATTATGTTCTAGAGCGTATCTCTGGTATTGTTGATATGGTTGAAATTGGTCACGCCATTAATCGGGTTAAGTGGGGAGTCTGGGACTATTCTGAATATCGAAAGCTGGTTGTTAGTGTATCGAACCTGAAAGCCCGCTATCCGGGGCTGATGCTAACGGGACCGGCTGTTATCGACTTTGAGTATCCTTATGTGTTGGCTGCTCTGGATGCGTTGCCATCTGGGGTCTCGCTCGGGGCGTTGTCCCACCACCTCTATGTTGACCGACGCGGTGCTCCGGAAAATAAACAGGGCCGTTTCTCAACGCTTGAGAAATGTGCTCTTGCAAAAGCCATAGCGCGGCACAGTAACCGCTGCGAGGATCGCTTTATTATATCAGAAGTAAACTGGCCCATTGTCGGAACGGGGGTCTATTCGCCGGTTGGCTCTCCTTATGTATCGCCAGCTCCGCGCTTTGATGATCCGAGTGTTTCTGAAGCCGACTATGCGGACTACATGATTCGGTACGTGTTGATCACGGTTTGCTCGGGAATGGTCGAGCGGGTCTATTGGTGGCGACTCGTGGCACATGGATTTGGCCTTGTAGATGATATTGATCCCGCACAGTGGCGAGAACGATCGTCTTACAAGATGTTGACACTCTTTCTTCAGTGGGTGCAGGCGTCTACATTTGAGTCTCGTATTGAGCTGAGTGGGGATGGCCCGGTTGCTTTCAAGTTTACGAGGGAGGATGGTTCCCAATTTCTCATTGCATATACCTCAGGGGCGGCTTGTGAGGTCAAATTGCCGATGCCAATCGGAGATGTTGTTAGTGGCGATGGGACGGCATTGGAAAAAGGTACTGGTGAGGAAGTTCAGCTTAGTGGCCGACCTGTTTATATTGCGGTATTCTGATGTTCCGGCTGATTGTCACCAATGCCAATTGATATGAAATCTAATGGTGTTTGATGCCTAGAACACCCCGTGGATAAAACAATCACTTTTGATGGATTGAAGACTGAAACAATGCCTCAATTTTGTGGATGGTTGAGTCGACATTGAACGTCGTCGCGATTCGCTCGCGTGCGGCGATTCCCATGGCTTTCCGTTTTTCAGCATAGCGGGCCAGTGTGACGATGGCATTTGCTAGTGCCTGATGATCGCGAGGCGCAGTTACAATCCCCGATACGCCATTCTCAACCAATTCGGGAAGCCCTCCGACGTTTGATACGATAGCGGGGATGCGTTGAGCCATGGCTTCAATAACGGCACGCGGGAGTCCTTCCCTTTCCACGGAGGGCATGACAAAGGCATCACATGCACCTGTCAGTGCGGGTGCATTGTGATGGTAACCTACGAAGTGGGCGCGATCTGTCACCCCAAGTCTGGAAGCCATTGTTTTGATTGCCTCATCACGTACTTCGCCAACGATCAGAGCGTGTATGTTTAGCTCAGGTGGCAGCAGGGGTAGACTTTGTAACAGCACGTCTATGCCCTTCACGGGGCGAATGTTTCCTGTGAATCCGATAACAAATGCATTTTGCGGTATGCCTAACTCTCTAAGATCAACGGGCTTTATGTCGTCATACCACTCGATGCGGTGCCCCTTATAGATCGTGTGTAGCCTGTTGGCGGGAATGCGTTTGCTAAGTAAATATTGCCGGACCGCTTCTGACACACAGACGATATGTCTAAGACGGGGGTGGAAATAGGTAAGCCAAGATGCCGGGTCCCAGCGGCTGAGGTGACCCGTAGTGCCGCGATACCCGATGACAGCAATACGCTTGTGTCTATGAGTTGCCATAAGGGCAACAGAGAGGGCTCTGTTGATTGGTGCATAGATGACGTCTGGTGCGCTCTGGTTGATCATGCGGTTGATTTCCCTAATGGCAAAACCATCAAGGCGGTGGCGAATTGGCATTTTAATAACACGGACGCCGCCTTGGATAAGGGGAGCTTCCCCTTGCCAGTGGGGTGCACAGATGAGGTCGACTTTATGACCTTTGCTTGCAAGCGTTCGATAAAGTTCGATCTCAGAGCGGTCGTTAGTCTCGGTTATTGCAAGCAAGTACATGTGGCAATGAAGCATAGATCGCATTAAAAATCGAGTCAGAGTTGAGTCTCCAATAGACACCGGAGGAGGGATTCAGTATGGTTCACACATGCAGCCTCGGATAAATATTTCACTGGATAAGGGGTGGGAGTTTGTGCGTAAACGGAGTTCATGCCGGTGGTGCGCGAGACCTTCGACCGATGATGCTCTGACGCTTCCGCATTGTTGGAATGAGCAGGATGCTTTTCAGGATGGTGTGGCGTATTACCGAGGGTGGGGGAGCTATCGAAGGTCGTTTGATATTGCCGAGTACGCTGATCCTACAGGACTGTTTTGCTGGCGACTGGTGTCGGAGGGGTTCTATGGCACTGGCGATGTGTGGTTGAATGGAAAGCGGCTTGGCAAAGTTGATGGACAGTATTTGGGTTTTGATTTTGAGGTTTCGGATGCTTTGAGGTTCGATGGGGATAACGTCCTCGGCATCCGGATTACAAATCGGTGCGCATCAGACGTGCTTCCTGGCATCAAAATGCCGGATTTTCTTTTGTATGGTGGCCTTTCAGGTCGCTTGTGGCTGGAGCGCGTGCCTCGTGTGCGGATTGATCGGCAGTGGACACGAATTGTTGCCAATGGCGGAGAGGTCCAAATTGATGCTGTTCTTGTGGGGGCTTTGTCAGATGCACACCAGTTTGAATGGCAGATCGTTGACGAAGACCTCGTTCAGGTCTGCGACGCGACAGAGCCTGCACTTGCCTCGGCGCTTTTAGATCACGAGAGCCGAGGCGACGTCGGTTCCCATTTTGTGACAAAACTGAGTGTGACCAACCCCAGATTGTGGGATGTGGATTCCCCGCACTTGTATTTGGCTAAAGGCATACTCAAGCGCGATGGGAATGTGGTGGACTCGGTTTGCATACGGTTTGGGATTCGTCACGCAGAATTTCGACCGCGAGAGGGGTTCTTTCTCAACGGGAAAAGAGTGGCGCTCCGAGGGTGCAACCGCCATGAGAGCATGCCGGGATTTGGGAGGGCGTTGCCCCTTTGGTTACATCGGGAAGATGCTGAACAGATAAAGGCGATGGGGCTCAATTTTGTGAGACTGTCACACTATCCCCAGCATCCGGCATTTTTGGATGCCTGCGATGAACTTGGAATTCTTGTCTACGCAGAAATTGCGAGTTGGAAGAGTGTCCGTGGAGGTCGCTGGCTGAGGCGGGCGTGCAAGCAGATGCACGACATGGTTGTGCGAGATCGGAATCACCCATCCGTGATTCTTTGGGGCATGGGAAATGAAGGTCGTCATCGTGGGGCCTATCAGCGGTTGTATGGCGTCTGCAAAGCCTTGGATCCTGATCGCTCTGTTATCTATGCCGAAAACCACTTTTATCGTGCCCGTCGCAAACGAACGCTTGGTATTGCGGATGTGTGGGGAATGAACTACGAATTTGACGCCTTGGAGCAGGGCTGTGCGGCGAGTCGGTTGAAGTGTGTTGTGGTGAGCGAATGTTCGAACGAGCCTCACACAGAACGTGGCAATTTATCCGCGGAGCGCAAACAGCTTGCAACGGTTCAGAAGGATTTGGAACGTCTCGATAAAGTTCCTTATGTTGCTGGCTTTACGCTGTGGTGTTTCAATGACTATTCGACGTTACGCAAGGCACGTTACAAGCGATATTCTGGCATTGTGGATGCCTGGCGCATTCCGAAGCTGTCGGCATATGGATTGTCGGAGATGTTCGGCGGCACTCTGTCTGCTGGATCACTTGCGCGGTGTGAGGATGCGTACTCGATTGCTTTGGTTCCTGAACGCGAAGCTGCGGCGATGGTGTGTGGTGAAACGCTCGGTATTGTGGTGGCTGTGGAGGATTCAACGGGGCAGCGCTGCGATTGGAGTGGTAAATTGCGTGCCACTGTCGAGGGGCCTGCCCGGTTGCGTGGGTTTGATTCAACGGGGACCGTTATTGTGGCTAATGGAATTGGACGTCTGTTTGTAACACTACAGGCCGGTATGGGGCGGGTGCTCGTTTCCGTGAGCTGTAAACGTTTTGCTGCCGTTACGCTTGATGTGCTACTGGTGCAGCCCTCATAAGCTACGAGTCTTTAGTCGATGATTGCTTATGTAGAAAGCGACGGTTGTAGTAGCGAGCGTATCTCTCATACGGTCTGGCATAGAATGGAAATCTACTTTTATCATCAGCTTCGCGCCAGATTCGCCATCGCTTGTATGACCACATCCAGTATTCGGGATGCTCTCTAATAATGGATTCAATTGCTTGCACGCTACGGGCTGTGATCTGATCGCTTTTCAGTGACGGTGCGCCCTCGGGGAACAGCGGCCTCGCGTAAATCGTGTAGACACCGTTTTCATCGGGGGTGCACCACGCGATGACAATCTCTGCTTTGGTTCTTGCCCACAGTGCTCCGGCGGCTCTCGTTACTGGGGCGGGGAGTCCGAAGAAGGGCACGAAGACACCCCCGGCTTCCGGTATCGTATTCTGATCCACAAGCAGTGTTGTATTTTGGCCGTTTCTGAGTGCGCGTACGATTTGGGTGATGCCCCCCTCGCGCTCTGCGATGGCAGAGCCCGTCTTCGTGCGGAGACGGTGAAGCTCTCGGTCGATAAAACTATTTTTCAGAGGCATTGCGATAGAGGTCATGGCGCGACCTACATGCCCGCTGTTTAGACCAATGATTTCCCAGTTTCCATAATGCGCGGTCAGGAGAATGTGTGGTGCGGGGGCTAATAGTATTTTGGCGGAGTCGTCATATCGCGCGAACCTATTTAGGCGACGGACTGTGAACGCATTGAACCAGAAAAGATCCAGCAATAGGAGCGCAAAGCTTTGGAACGATTTGACGATGATGTCTCGTTTTTCATCGCAGGATTTGGTGTCGCCGAAAGCCACGTCAACATTGGCTTCAGCAACCCTGCGTTGTTTATGTGAGAGTTTGTAGGTGAGAGATCCCGCAACGCGAGAAAGGCCTATTACCGCTTTTCGAGTCAATAGGGGAATAAGACATCTGCCAAGGAACAGGAGAGGAATTTCAAAAATTACTCTCATGTGTTTAATTCTATTTTTGAATAATCGTTGTTTCTTCACAGTGATTAAAGTTTTTCCGCGATAGCTGCTGCCACCTGTTCTACGGTGATATGTTGCATGCAGTGTGCTTGATCGGAGCAATACCGGTCTCCGTAGTGGGGGCATGTGTGTGACGTTCTATCATACACACAGGATGTTGGATAGGATTGTGGCATTACGACGGTATTAAACGCACCTGTAGGGTCGTATGGTTTACAGAAAACGGGATTGGTTGGGCCGAATAGCGATACGGTCTTGTTTGCTTTGTACCACCGCTCATCGTTGGTCTGAACAGCTCCCGTCGTCTCGCCGTGCGTCTCGCTGGCAGAACCCGCCATATGACCAGCAAAGCTGTCATTTCCTACTGAAACCGAGAATGCATCTGAACTCAGAAGGTAGGCGTCAACCGCCAGGTCTGTCTTTTCAACAAGGTTGACAGTGAGATCATTTTGAAAAAACTCCTTGGAAATGCGCATATCGTAATTGTCGTTTGGGGAGAACGTTCGAGCGCCCATGAGGGCAACCTTGCATCCCATGTCATGCTTCAAGATCTGAGCAAGCTGCACCATTTTTTCGGGCGGCCAAATCTTGCTGTATTGTGCAGACCCAAGATTGAGCGAAACACTTTTAGTGTCTCGCAGATTCTCCTGTTCGATAATGGTTTCTGCGGCCTCGATGGTTTCGTCCCGAAAGGGCAGTTTGAATGAGATGGGGCCATTTTGAACGTTGAGCCCGCTCAATCCGCTGAGATACGCGTCTACCATATGACCGTCTTCGCGTGCGGGCAGCCTTGATGCGAGGGGATGCACAAGCCAGGAAAGTGCATACTCTCTGGCATCCTGACGATTCGGAAGCCATACATTCAGCCCGCCTCCCCACGGAATGTAGATTCCTGTCTTCCATCGTCCTTTGAGATCAATGAATGTGTTGGTCCCTGCTGCGCGTGCTTCTCTCCGCACGTTTTGAGCAGATCTGAGACGGTCGGATGAGGTGTCGACGTAAACCTTGTCGACTAGGCCATTGGTCATTACCTCGGCCAGAGGTGCCTGTACTCGGGAAACGACGATAGATACCGAGTGGAAGGCCGACTTTAGTGCGTGGATTGTGGGTATAATCCATACCAGATCCCCTAACCAGCCAGAGTAGATTATAAGGACGCTATCGTCTTTCATGCTGTATTCACCATTGCATTAACGGTCTTCATTACGGATTCGGGAGACAGTGACTCCATGCATTTTTTATGTGAACATTTCTTTCGATAGCACTTGCATGCCTCGTTTGTTCCTGTGGGGCCGCAATCAGCGTTTATGCAGAGCACACGGTTCCATGTCCCTTTTGGATTATCAGGAAAGCTCCGAGATGGGTCATACGGGGCGTATCGTCCCCAATTCGTGGGGCCAAACAGTGAGATTGTCGCGTTCTTGGCATCGTCTCCAACGGAGCCTGCAATCTGCATTGGGCCTGTGTCATTTCCTATTGTAATTCTGGGGATCTTTGAATAGCGAAGAAAGTGAGTGTCGCGCTGGAGGTGGACATCTGGTGGCAAGGCCGCATCGGTGATGAGATCTATACAGTTCTTTCCATCAATGAGGCCGTCTTGTGAGAATTGCTCGACAGTTTTGCAGTCATAGTTTCCATCAAACTTGAAAGCGTGTGCTCCGGTTAGAACGACGCGATGTCCTTGCTTTATTAGTGATTTTGTCAGTGTTTTGAAGTGGTAGACGGGCCAGCGTTTGCTGTCGCGACTGGCTCCAAGATTAAGCACGATTACGGAGCCCGAATGAAGATCGTTGGCCGCGATCATCTTCTCGCTCGCTTCAATTGCGCGGTCTGGAATTCGAAGTTTGAATGAGCATATGGATTCTGTCGCACCGAGCTGCTGGGCGATTGTCAATAGCTCTTCCACACGATGGCGTCCCTGGGGGTGCCGGAGCATGGGTTTTGCGAATGGGGAATAGAGCGCGCATGATCCCTTACAGTCCTGACGATGCGGTCGCATGCGTTTGCCGCCGCGCCATGCCATAATCAGCCCCGATTGATCGTTTCCGGCCATATCAACCACGGTGTCTACACCGAGAGCACGTAGTTTCTTGCGGATATCCCACCAGCTGATATCGCCACCCATGCAAAGGACTTCATCTGCTAAGATGCCCTTCTGCGGTTCGGCTAAAGGCGCCTGTTTTCGTTTGGCGACCAGCGTGAGGTGGACATTTGGCATCGCTTGCCGAATGGTGTGCAAGGCTGGCAGCACAAACATAAAGTCGCCAATTGCTTTTGGGTAGATAATCGCCAGCCGTTCTGTTTTTGAATCGCGTTTCATGAGGCCTGACGCTACCACGCACGCTGCTGAGTGAGAAGTCAAAACGGATGCACCCTGATTCGGTGGATTTGCAACACAGACTTGATATCGAGTAGATGGATGGTTACCAATAGGCCCTATGACACACATCGAACTTCAGACCCTTTTTTCGCCGGTTTCCGACATGCATATCGCGTAGCTCTGTTCGCGTATGCCGCTCTTATTGATCTCCAAAATTCTAATTTCCGAGCCTCGGAAAAAACTAGTTGCGCCCCTCGGGCGATTGTGGTCTTGTGTTCTACGCTCTTCGTCCTGACTGAAGGCTGGTTGGCAAGGTCGCCTTTTGTTGCGGCTTATGTTCTGGGCTTGTTTCTATTTCTTGGGCACCATCAAGGGGTGATGGTGATATGGACGTGGTCTGGACGAAGCTGTTTCGCTTGGACTCAAAGTAGTGAGGTCTACAGGTAATATGCGCTTTTGTATCTTCTCGTATAACAGAGGTCGTTTCTTGGAGAACTGTCTTCGTTCTATTGAGCGTTCTGTCGTCGATGCCGAAATCATCGTTTACGACGATACGAGCACCGACCCCGAGACCGTTGCTATTCTGGAACGCACTGCGACTGACCATAGGGTTGTTGTAACGGGCAATACAGGAGCCGAGGGGAACAAATGCGGTGGCTTGTACAACAACATGCAAACTGCTTTGGATGATGCGCCAGACGATGAAATGATCTGCTTCATGCAGGATGATACGCAAATGGTCAGGAACCTTGATCAACAGGATCTGAACGATGTCCGATATTTCTTTGATGCTAAACCGGATGCGGCCTTTTTGCAGCCAGCTTTTCTTAGAGGTGCGGACAGGCACCGCAATGCAAGAATCACCCGTTTTGATGATGACACCAACGGCTATTACCGGGAGAACTCAACACAGAGCGTAGGGATTTACTTCTCGGCAATATCGATTGCACATGTGGGGCGGCTTCGCGCCTGTGGGTGGAGGTATAGCTCAAGGGAGAGGGAAAATGAAATGCAGGCCCGGCAACATTTCTCCAGGATGGGATTTACGAAGAATCCTTTCATGATGTGGTTGCCGAGCGTGCCTGCCTACCGTGGAAAAATCAAAACACTGGCATTGGTGTTGGCCGAGAGAAGCAGGAACTGTGGATTCTATCCGTTCAACGAGATGGCAACGGAACAGGTAGTCTCTTTACGCGAAAGAGACCACCAAGTTCTTCCTGTCGCCGAGGATTTTCTGTCTGTGAATGCAACTGACATAACCGTTCCCTGGATTACGCATCCTCTACAAGGCTCCGCATTTTTTAAATCCTTGAACAGAATTGAACTGAAGCTGAAGGCACTGCTGAAGTGACTACGCTTCATCTGCTTGCTTTAGATAAATAGAGTCTCTATGAAACTCACCGTTATCATGACAACCTACAATGCTGCGGTTTGGCTGGAAAAAGTACTTTGGGGCTTTTCGGCGCAAACGCACACCGATTTTGAGATCATAATCGGGGATGACGGCTCGACTGCCGAGACAGGCAACCTGATTGCACGGATGCAGCAGGAAACCGGACTGAGGATTCGACACCTCTGGCATGAAGACGCTGGGTTTCGGAAGTGCGAAATGTTGAACAAGGCGATTCTGCATGCTGAGAGCGAGTATCTGGTTTTTACGGATGGTGATTGTATTCCGAGAAAGGATTTTCTCGCTGTCCATGCTCAACAGGCAGAGCAGGGGCGTTATCTTTCCGGTGGATACTGCAAGTTGCCTATGCAGACCAGTCAGGCGATTTGTCGAGAGGACGTTCTCAGTGGATGCTGTTTCGATCTGAAATGGTTGGTCGCGAACGGACTGAAGCACAATCATAAGCACTTGAAGTTGATGGTAACATATGGGCAGGCTGCTATTCTGAATCGCATCACGCTGACAAAGTGTAATCTAAAAGGCTCAAATGCGTCAGTCTGGCTGAACGATGCTCTGGCAGTTGAGGGCTTTGATACAAGAATGCAATGGGGCGGTTTGGATCGTGAGTTCGGGGTGCGTCTGATTAACAACGGTATCAAGCCGAAGCACGTTCGCTATAATGCGGTCTGTATTCATCTGGATCATGGCCGGGGCTACAAGGATGCCAAAAAGGTAAAGGCCAATAAGGAATTGCGGATGTCGAATGCACGCAACAGGGTCAAGCGTACCGCGTACGGCATCAGCCGTTTGCTTGAGGATGGCTACGTGCCTGAGGAAGAGACCCTGGCCGTTAAATTGTGGAAGCGCCAGAAGGAGAGCGAAAGTGCATAGTCGTGATAGCGTTCGATTTGTGAAGCGTCTCCTGGAGCGGGTTGACGTTGATGGTCTTGTCCTAGTTCCGATCCGTCCCAAAGCCCTGAACGATGAAGAGGCCTTTGTCGGTGACTACGATTTTCTCGCTTCTGAAGAGGCGATTATCCCTCTGCTGCAAACGCTCTTTGATATGGCAGCAGCAGAATGTCTCAATTTTACTGTCAATCAGACGAAATTCGGCAAAACCAAACTGTCGATCTATGATTCTGTCGATAGTCGATCCATAACTGTGGAAATATGGACGCACTTGGAGGTGAAGGAGCGGGGCTGTCTGCGCTATATCTTTTATGAGGATATCGAACCCCATATCAGGAAGGAGCCATGCGGCGCTTATGCTTTTGGTCCGGAGATTGAGGCGCTCTATTATCTCTCTCATCTGAAAACCAAATCAAAGAATCTTGTAGCAGTGGAAGTGCAAGCGCGTCTTGCCTATTACAAAGCGACGGTTCAGGATCAGGTTGACTTGGTCGCTCTCTATGAGCGTTTGCAGCGTGACACAACATTGCGCGATGAGATTGCGACCTGCGCGAATCATATTCTTATGGAGAAGTGCATTCTTTTTTGCAAGCGGAACACGGAGAAAAGGGCCCGTGCCTTTCGAAGATATAGGGCTGCGAAGCAGTGGCGTCTTTACAGTCGCTGGCTTCGCCTGTTACGAATTACACCTGTTCTTGGACCTGACGGTGTCGGAAAAACCTCGCTCATCAAAGCGTTGAAACGTAAAACGCGCTCAAGAGTCTACTACTATCGTTTCAAGAAGCTGTTTCGCCACAACTGGATCTACCAGTTCAGCCGCGCTGTCTTGAAGCGGAGGCTACCCAAGACGTTTCAGAAAAATCAGTATGACGACATCTACGGGAAATGGCTGCTAACGATTGCCAGATTCCGCTATCCTCTATTGGTTGTTCTGAGCTTGGTCACTCGGCGCTTCTATTTTTGCGATCGGTTCTTTCACGACCTTTTAATTGAGAATGCTCGCTTTCAACATAAGGAAGCTGGCTTGAGAAGCAACTGGGAGCACCTGTTGCGAAAAACGCCTGGCACCTTCTGGTTGATTCAACTCGATGCCCCGAATACCGTTATCCTGTCACGGAAGCAGGAATTAACTGAGCAGGCCATAGACGCTTATCGCAGTTCGATTTTTGAGATGTATCTGGAAAAGCCATCTGTCGTTTACAGCTACGTCAGTACTGCGCTGCCTCTCGAACAGTGTAGTGCTGCATTGACTCATAGTGCTGCATCTTTGGGGGTTAAGCCTTTATGACGAGAGAAGAACTTGAAGCATCGCAGTTGATCGGCAAGGGGAACGAGCGCCTCTGCTATGTTCATCCGCAAGATCCAACCAAAGTGATCAAGATTGCTTACCGGAAGTACCGGGATCAGAATGAAATAGATGCAATCTATCATGAGCACCTGGAAAAAAGAGGCGTCGATTTCACCCATATCACCTGTTGCTATGGTTGGGTTGACATTGATGATGCCCGAGGTCTGATTGTTGAGCGAGTCGTCAATCATGACGGGAGTTCCCCAAAAACCTTGAAGAAGATGATTCTGGAGGGTGATTTTGAGCGTGCCGAGGTAATGCCTCATCTCAATGTTCTACAGCAATCTCTGGAAGACAACAAAATCGTTTTTGCTGATGTGAGTGAAAGCAATATTTTGTGTCGCAGGGACGAACACGGCGATTACCGATTGGTTATTATCGACGGCCTTGGCACGCGCCATTTGGGTCTCAAGTTTTGGATGCAATGCTACTGTCCAGCCTATATCCATTACAAACTCTGGCGGCAATGGAACAAGTTGATCTACAGGGTCAATGTTTGCTTCCAGAGGCGTGCCGACTCTGCAGGAGAATCTGGCCAACAAGTGGGATAGAAAAGAACCGCTTAAGAAAAAACACTACCCCTGTAGCTGGCGAATCTTGCCTCTGAGACACGACCAGACTGTTCCCTTGCGGTAGCGGCCCTTTTCAGCGTGACGTATCTGGTATAAGCCTTTGACGTCGACTGGGATGCCTTGTGTGCCCGCCAGCCAGCGAAAAGCTCGATCCTCATAGCACTTGCAGAAGTGCGTGGCCGGGGTCTGGTACAGAGAAAGCCCTGCGCAGTACCCGATGGCACGTGCCACATCCCCATGAATGATCTGATACTCTCCCCTTGCCCGGTCACGCGTGCAAACGTTGAAGTCTGTCGTGTCAATATCCACCAACTTGAGCTGCTTGCCCTTTTCCATTACGGGATTCGATTCTGCGAGCAGAGGTGTTGTTCGGTCCTGCCTTGGGTAGACTAGAACGTCATTGCGCCCCAGCAAGCACTCTGCAAGGGAGTCCAGACAGCCTTCATGGAAAATGATGTCACAATCCGTCATCCAGACCCAATCGGCACGAGACGCCAAAGCGGCCCGATTGCGTCCAATGCCGCGGCGAAAGAGTTCGCCTTCCGGAAGGGGCTGCCAATTCCATGTCACGTTGGGGACGTCGTGTTGACCGATAAACTCAAGGAGCCGAACTGTCGCCGTATCGGATTTGGCATAGAAGACTGTCACAGTGAGATTTAGCTTTTTCGGTGGATAGTCCACGAAGGAACTGAGCTGGTACGTGAGCGTTCGTGCGTACTGCCAGCAGTGCGTCACGATCTCAACCGATGGAAACTCCTGCGACGGGGAACGTGCATGGTCATTCGGTATGGGAGGGCGGAACCAGGATGCGGGTAGGAGTCCACTAGCGGCAATCCGCAAGAAATGACTCTGTATGCCATTGTACCAACGCTGAGGATAGGTTTTTGATTCTGTCATAGTTGACGGGTTCCTGTGTTACTGATATGAGGGTATCAAGCATAGAGGCGAGAGGGGGGGGTAGACAAGGAGTTTTGCGCCAGGCGGAAGTGCTTCGTTGTCGAGATGTTGGTATGGGCAATTCTGCTTGCTGGAAGTTGATCTGGCGTATAGTGTTTCGCAACGCTTTGTTGTTTGCCGTTCTGGTGTGACAAGGTTCACGCTTGGGTCCATATGGGGACTGTCACCGTGTGTGGTCTTGGAGGTGCCAAATTGTTCGACGACGATTTAGCCATGGATAAGGAATTCGCAATAGAAACACGGGAGGCTTATCAATGGCTCATGAACAACACGATTTGAGCCCTGTAACGTCTAGTTGCCAAGCGGGGTTTGGGCATGAAGATGTGGATGAGCAGCACTCGAGACTGGAGTTGTGGGCCTATCGACTGCTGTGTGCCGCCGCGTTTGGTGCGGCGTTCTCCCTTCCCTTGGGACGGACCATGATGGGTTTCAGTTTCCTGCTGCTGCTCGTGGATTGCGTGAGACGTCGCCGCCGCTTTGCTTTTTCGCCTGCGGCGTGGGGGTGGGTGGTCTTTTTAGCCGTGGCCACTTTTGCGTCGGTGGTGGGGGTGGATCCCGCTCGCAGCTTCCTTAAATTGGAAAAGCTAATCTGGTTTGTGGGCATTCCCGTTGCCGCTACACTTGCTTATAACAGGGCGCGTGTCTGTGGCATTCTGACTGCATTTGTGGCAGGGGTTGGGGTGTTGACACTGCAGATTGTTGTCGTGCGCCCCGTTGAGGCTTGGTTTGCCATGCGGCATGCAGTGGCTGCTGGTGAGGTTGGCGACTATCTGAGGGACATCACCTACCTCGGCTCTATGACGGATGGCCAGACTTTGATGCTTGGTATTGTGGCCTTGGCGGGCCTGATCGCAGCGGGGGGCGTGGTCTGGCGTCGGTCAGTGGATTTAGCCGGATTAGTTCTGTTTGTGGCCGCGTTAGTTGTGAATCTGAAACGCGGCTCTTGGATCTGTACCGTCGTAGTGATGGGCGCTTTTGCGGCGACACGCATGAAGCTTCGCTATCTTGTTATGCTCGCGATCGCCACCGTGGTCGTGCTCTTTCTTCCGCCGGTCTGGGAACGATTCAGTGACCTTCGAGATGAATTCGATATGACACGCGGAGGGCGTATGGTGATGTGGACTCGTATTGCACCGCCGTTGATCAGAGCCCATCCCTTTGGGATCGGTTACCGGGCTTTAACCTCAGAGATGATGCAGAATGTAGCGCGAGAGCAGGGGGTTGACGTGGAGCCAGGGCGCAACCATCTTCACTCCAACCCCATCCAAATTCTTATTGCGACGGGATGGTTGGGGCTTGCGGTTTATGCGCTTTGGATGGGTGTGGGGCTGATAAATGGGTTTCAGCGTGTGTTTTCTGCTCCCCGAGGGAGTCCTGATCAGTCGATTGCTTTGAGTTTGGTTCTAATGTTGGTTGGGCTGATTCTGAATGGCCTAGTAGAGTACAATTTTGGCGATGGTGAGTTGGTTATGCTGTATTCGATGGTGTTGGGGATGATGGGGGCAGCTTGGAGTGCTATGCCTGGCGCTTCTGAATTGAGTAGCGACTGATGGTTTTGTTCTGGCCTGTGAAAATTAGTTCAAAGTCGGTGCGCTCGTCTTCTGTGGGCTGGAATGCCGTGGTGGATTTGAAGCGGGCATCTGCGGCAAATCGTTCCCCGACGACGTCAGCATAATCTTGATGATCCGTTGCGAAATGAATGCATCCTTTTGGGATGAGTTTGCTGTGGAGTAAATCCAAAAAGGGAGGGGAAACAAGGCGCCGCTGAAGGTGGCGCCGTTTGGGCCAGGGATCTGGAAAGAAAATATAGAACGTTGTGACGCTTTCGTTTGGCAGTATGGCACTCAGTCCTACCATTGCTTCAACTCGGCAGAGCTTCACATTTTCAATATTCAGATGGGTTGCCTTTTTTGCAGCACGATAAACGCGTCCAAGCTGCCTCTCGATGCCGAGATAATTGGTCGTGGGATGGCCGTTAGCCCGGGCAAGAAGAAAGCGTCCTTTTCCGGAGCCAATGTCAACTTCAAGCGGGTTGTGGTTCCCGTAGATTGATGAAACCTGAAGTTCGGGGGGGGCTTCCTCATTTGAAATCACAACGTTCTGGAACTTTGTGATATCAGGCTGATTGTTTCTCACTCAGCCACCGAAGAGCTTAGAGAAGAACCCACCCGAATTGGGCTTGTCCATTTTATTTTCAATAAAGCGGAGCGCAAAAATCTGGAAGCGGTCTGCACCTGTGCTAGACTTGTATTTCTTGATAGCGATGCTGATCCCTTGCTTTCCGGCCTCGATCAAGGTGTTGATCTCTGCATTTGATGATGCACGCTTTTTGGCAAGATCTGTAAGAATCTGGGTAAAGGTGGATTCAATGCGGTGTTTGGCCTTCCAGTCTCCCCGCTTTGCTGCCTGTAAATCCTTTTCAAGGGTTTTTGCCCGAGCTGCGTCTGCAGTTTGGCCTGTATGGGATCCAGAATGTAAGGAAAGACTCATTTCAAGATGCTCCTTTTTTGCGGCGGCTGGTATGGAATTGCTCTAATAAGGGAGAAACGCTATCAGAAGAGCCCGTTGTAATCAAGTTCTCAACAATCGACAACGAGCGATTGAAGCGAAGAGAAGCTTGGGGTTCCCTCTCGCTTGCAGCCGCATCGGTTACCGTTTGCAGGACATGGCAGTATGGTTTAGTGGCGTTGATGATAAGATAGTTTTTAAGTGCATAGAGCGTTTTAGGAAGAAAGCTAGAAAAGATCAAGTCGCCGAGGATCTACACAGCGGTTCCAAATAGGCGGCAATGCCGGGGGTCTGATCCTGTCGCGAGGAAA
>CAZNWT010000087.1:0-19702 GCA_964576795.1 uncultured Victivallales bacterium | reverse complement strand
TTTCCTCGCGACAGGATCAGACCCCCGGCATTGCCGCCTATTTGGAACCGCTGCTATGTTTCACAGCATGTTCTTCTATATGTATTTCAAGTGATACTCTTTTACAAGACCTAAACAATATAAGTAACCGTTCACGGCGGGTAGCTGCTCAGAAATGGCGTAGTGGCGCAAGCTTTATTTTCCGTACGCGATCCTGAATTCTGGTGAGTGGCTGCTGTTGGCCGAATTCGGCCTCTGAAAAAAAAGTTGCATTTCGTTCATTTTGTGCGGGACTCGATCACGCCGATTGTCTATCCTTGGTCTTAATGAATGCCGCCACCATTATTCAAGGCCGGTCGATAGGATCCGCAGAAGTGGAGCGGGTTCGGATTTTGCTGGCCGAAGATCCCTTTTTCTCCACATATCTTCGAAAACAAGGCTTGGGGCTGATCCCAGTTGTCGGTTTAGTTCACTCATTCGATGTCGCCATACAAGTGCAAAGCGAGCCGGAAAATGGCACAACAGTTCGACTGTTCTTTACTGAATAAATGGGGATATGAAGTAAATGGGGAAATGAGAAATTCGAAATTCGAAATTAGGAGAATTGCAAGGCAAACGGGGATTCGCTTAGCGTTGCCCTCGCACACGATCTGGGGGATGAACTTATCATCCTAAAAAGAGCAGTTGAACTGCCGAATGTAGAATCATGTCATCCCGAGCTTGCCGAGGGATCTCAGCCCCACAGTAATACATGAGATTCCTCGACAAGCTCGGAATGACAATGGCACTTTTTGATCACCCGTTTTCTCATCCTCTCAATACGATATGACATAAGGTGCGAGAGGCCACAGTGGGTTTCTCAAGGAGTACTCTCAGAAAACGTTTCAGATTTCTGATTTCTAAATTTCGAATTTATTACGAGAACAGGTCTAACTGAGCTTTGCTATCCCCCGATTTCGCCCGGCGGGTCTTGGCAATTTTCGGCTGCCCTGTATCACCAAATTCGCCCTCTTCCAGGTTTGAGAGGATCTCCTTGGCACGCAAAACAACGCCCTGCGGCATTCCCGCCAAACGGGCAACCTGAATGCCATAGCTCTTGTCTGCACCACCGGGAACAATCTTTCTCAGGAACGCAATCTTGTCATCACGCTCCCGAACCAGAATGTTGTAATTCTTTATACCATCCATGGTCAATGTGAGGTCGGTCAATTCATGATAGTGCGTTGCAAAAAGCGTCTTGGCTTTGATGCTTTCTGTATTGTGCAAATGCTCTGCCACAGCCCAGGCGATGCTGATACCATCAAACGTGCTCGTGCCACGACCAATCTCATCCAGCACAATCAAACTTCGGGCGGTGGCATTGTTCAGGATGTTCGCAGTCTCCTGCATCTCTACCATAAACGTACTGCGTCCGCGCGAAAGGTCGTCGCTGGCCCCCACACGTGTAAAGACGCGATCAACCACACCAATCTCGGCCGACGTTGCAGGCACAAATGATCCCATTTGCGCCATAATTGCCACCATCGCCACCTGTCGGATATAGGTAGACTTTCCAGCCATGTTGGGACCCGTAATAATATGGAGTTGATTAGTGGTGCAATCCAACAGCGTGCTGTTGGGAACAAAGCGTTCTGCATCGGGCATCTGCTCGACAATCGGATGTCGGCCGTCCTCAATCACAAGCCGATTGCTCTTATTCATGTTCGGGCGCACATAACGCAATGCCAGCGCACGCTCCGCCAGCGACGCAAGCACATCCAGTTCAGCCAACGCATCGGACGCTCTCTGTATGCGGTCAGTCTCACAAACCACAGCCTCGCGCACCTCGCAAAACAGCTCATACTCCAGCGCGATTGCTTTGTCATGCGCCCCCATAATGGTGCTCTCATACTCCTTAAGCTCAGGCGTGATAAACCGCTCCGCATTTACAAGCGTCTGCTTGCGGACATAATCCTCAGGAACATTGGCAAGCTGCGCGTTTGACACTTCAAGGTAGTAACCAAACACTTTGTTGTGCCGCACTTTCAGGTTCTTAATTCCAGTCCGCTCCTGCTCGCGCCCCTGGTACTCAGCCAACCACTTCCGCCCCTGCGTTGCCGCCGCACGAAGTTTATCCAAATCTTCACGGTAACCATCACGAATCATGCCGCCGTCTTTGGTTGCAACAGGAGGCTCATCATTCAGAGCATCAAAAATCAAGGCAACCAGATCCGGCATCGGCGGCATAGCCTCTGCCAAACCCGATAGCAGTGGCGAGGGGTGCGCACTGACAAGCAAGCGCACCTCAGGCAGAGCCTGCAGAGAATGCCCCACCGCCACCAAATCCCTCGCATTGCCACTCCCTCCGCCAATACGTGCAATAAGACGAGCAAGATCCCGCACTCCGGCAAAAGCACCGCGTACATTATGAAGCAAAGCACGATCGCGAACCAATCCCTCCACCGCATCATGCCGCGCCGTAATCCCATCCAAATCGGCCAAGGGACGCAATATCCAATCCCGCAGTTTACGCGCCCCCATCGGAGTCTTGGTTGCATCAAGTACATTGAGCAGCGTCGTGCCGCCCGTACGACCCCGCATCGGAATAAGATCCAAATTCGTACAGGTGGCTTCGTCGAGAATCAAAAACTCAGAAGGGGTCCGCGTCTGAAAAGATCGCACATGCCCCACCTGGCGACGTAAGTCGGCCTTGACGTAGTGCAGCACCCCTCCGGCAGCACAGACCACCGACTTGTCATCCTCACAGCCAAATCCCTCCAGGGAATGTACCGAAAAATGCCGTGTCAAATAGTCATATGCTGCATCATAGCCAAACGTCCACTCTTCGCATTTCGTAACATGCAGCCCCACCAACTCATTCAGCATGCATCGCAGACCGGGATCATCAGCCTGCTCCTCAGGAACAATGCACTCATTTGGATTAAAGCGTTGAAGTTCATCCCGCACGCCATCAAGGGACACCAGCGTCTCGCCCCAGAACAACCCCGTTGAAAGGTCAATCATGGAAACACCAAATGCACTCCCCGACCGACATACACCCGCAAGAAAGTTGTGCTGAGCAGCATCAAGGACACTGTCTTCGGTAATGGTGCCAGGGGTGACGACCCGTGTAACTTCCCGGCGCACGATCCCTTTGCTTGCCGCCGGATCCTCCACCTGATCACATATCGCAACCTTTAACCCCGCCCGCATCATCTTGGCAAGATAGCCATCCAGAGCATGAAACGGAATGCCACACATCGGCATATTGTGGCGTTTTGTCAACGCAATATCGAGAACCGGGGCGGCGGCCTTCGCATCGTCGAAGAACATTTCATAGAAGTCACCCAGCCGAAAAAAAAGAATCACATCCTCCGGCATCTCGCTCTTAATCCGCCGATACTGGCGCATCATCGGTGTCAGTGTATCACCAGCCACGTCTCACTCACTTTCCATCTGGGGTCACACCCCTCCAGTCCCAAAACCACGAGCGGAAAACCTACACCTTACCACCAATCACCGCAAGCGCTTCTCACGAGAAGACACTTTAAACGCAACTAGAATACGCATGGTGGAACACCACCTCCATTATCCCAAGATGGTCTGTTCTGGGAAAATGATACTGGGGTGTCCCTATTCCGCCCCTATTTTCGATTCATTGCCTTAGGCGAAACCGTGTTCCAAGAGCATAAAACAGGCTCAAAACAGCGATCGTCGTATTGACCTTCTAACAGATTGGTATTACTCCAGAAAAGATCTAGACACAGACGCCATATTCCGCATACTATGTATGCATGAGTATTGGCATTCTTATGCATGAAGGAATATATGAGAACAACGCTTGATCTCCCGGCACCGCTCATTGCTGAAGCAATGAAGGCATCACACCAACGCACAAAGACGGCTGTCATCGTGACCGCACTCGAGGACCTCGTGCGCAAAAGCCGTATCCATGGACTACAAAAGTTCAGGGGGAAGGTTGATCTGGATATAGCCCTCAACTCTCTACGGAAACGCTGATGAGCGTTCTTGTCGACTGCTCCGTCTGGATCGAGTACTTCCGTGGATCGGAGAACGCCGCGAGACTCGATTTCCTGATTGAAGAAAACCTTGTAGTCATCAATGATCTTATTCTTGCTGAGCTGGTTCCCGCCTTGCATTTGCGACGGCAACGCAAACTGATCAGCCTCATGCGCGAGATCGCTTGCCCGCCACTGAACCTAGATTGGGATGATCTGATCCAGATGCAGATCGCGTGCCTCAGACATGGGATCAACAAGGTGGGAATCCCTGACCTGATGATTGCGCAACACGCCATTCAGAACCACCTTGAATTGTATACACGAGACAAGCACTTCAGGCTGATCGCACAGTATGTCCCGCTGTCCTTGCACTGAAGACAAGAGAAAGGGCACGGTTTCTCTTTCAGTTAACGGGATCGAACCGGGGAAGAGCAGTTAGATCGTGAAGAAGGAACTCTTAGTCGCAGTTCTTAGTCGCCACCCCTAGTCGGTTACGCATGGTGTGATCTGAATGTCCAACAGCCAACAACCATCAAGGAATATCCAATTTTCAACGCAATTGGCCGCCAAAGGCGGCACATAATTGTTCGGTTGGATATTCCTTGTTGAATATTGGATATTGAGTCTCAAGACCTTGCTTAGCTTAACACCTATGCGCCCCGCGGGGGCTACCTTCCTTACGTCAGCTCTTCGATCTTTGCAATCAACACGATGGGGTCAGCAGGCTTATCAAGGAAAAAGGTTACTGGCAAAAACGCATCGTCGATGTCTTTGTTGCTGAACTTGCCGGGGAAGCTCCCCTCTTGGTTGACAGCACTCAGCATGATAATCGGCTTTGTTTTGAACCGTTCCTCTTGACGCAAAAGGCGAGCCATCCGGAATCCAGCAGAATTATCACCAGGAAACATGACGTCGAGAATGATCACATCCGCATTAAACTCCGTAATGTTCGCAACCAGATTCTCGTCGTTGAACTGAGACCCTACCGCATAGCCCTTGGCTTCCAGGATCATCGTCATGTTCTCTACCTGATCCAAATCGTCATCCACCAGATACACACGCTTCATACCAAATTCCTTTCACTCTCGACTTCAAACCATTCAGGGTATTCTACCGACACTTGGATTAACATGCAACCCTTTGGATTTGATTGTAAATGTTGCCATAAACTAAGAAACCATACGCATGGGGGAGAGATCTGCAAACCGGGCCACCAAAGGCACAATCACATATTCCACATATAGCTTCCAGCGCTGCTGCACACCTGGCCACTCCGCCAACTCACGCTCTGCCGACAAGAGCAAATCCTCAATTGCACCAACAGCTTCAGGGTGCGTAACCCCAGGGAGCGTCGCTGCGGTCAATTTTCCCGTCGCGGCATCCGTCCCAAGACTCTTGCCTGTTGCCGACGGATCTGGACAAGCATCAAGAAGATCGTCTGCAAGCTGATAGGCAGTTCCCAAATCCTGTCCGGCACGTTCAAGCGCATCGGCCAGTGCAATATCTTCTCCCGCTGCACAAGCAGCCGCCAACCCAAAAAGCGAGCCTGTCTTACGGCGTGCAATGCAAAGACAGTCATCCCAGGAATCATGCACCTGGACGCTCGAAAACTCCTGCTCAGCCTCGGCCTCACACATGTCTCGAAGCATTCTGATCAGAAGCGGAAGACGAGGTGCCCCCGCATCCAGAATCAAACCCAACGCGATACTGAGCAGAAGGTCGCCAATAAGCACAGCCGCTTTGGTACCCTCTGAGACCCATAGCGCATCGGCATGCCGTCGTTCGATTCCGCCATCAATAATATCGTCGTGCAACAGGCTGGCCGCATGCAGAAGTTCAATGGCCGCCCCCAATCGGATGCCAATCAACGACGAAAGCCCCACAGCATCACCAAGCTCTAAAACCAATCGAGCCCGCAACATCTTGCCGCCCACAACAGAGGGCCCAAATCGGTCAATTTCATCCTTGAGAGATGTCTGCTTTAAGACATCTGTGATGACACGCCGAACTCGCTCCAAGTCATAATCTATAGTCACTAGTGTGCGATTCTTGTCTTTGATCAAGTCCTCTGCTACTTTCATGACTCGGCTCCTTAATACGCCTTATTACATGGTGACATCATGCACAATATTCTGCTGACGGCTACTGCTGCTGCCATTCTATTCTCGTTAGCTGTACTCGCCATGGCGGTCGGCCTCCTCTTGCGCGGCAAAATAATGCGCGGCGGATGCAGCAGTTCCCACGCCCCCAGCACCCCCGCAATAGGCTGCGGCGCATGCTCCAAAAAGAAGCTTAACCTGTGCAACGAGAAAGACGCTGCCAATCTTGCGGGCCCCTCATTCGCTGCCACCATGGGACGCTTCAACAAAAAATCCTAGCCTGAAACGTCCCTCGTTACACTCGTTCAATTTGAACGTCTAACATCGAACACTCAACACCCAACATCGAATTGGGAATCCCGATGAGGGACTGTCGGGACGAAGCAAGGTGTTCGATGTTCGACGTTCATTCCCAAGCGTGCAAGTTTCCTCCATATATAATCCGGCCGATGCACGACGCCGGGGGCCCCACTAGCCTAAAACGCGTCGAAGGCAATCATCTCTTCTTCAACACCAAGGTCATACAGCATTCGATTGACGGCACTCAACATCATGGGGGGGCCACAAAGATAATATTCAATCTCACTCGGATCGGCATGCCGATCGAGGGCGTTGTCTAGTAGCACTTGATGAATGAATCCAACATAGCCCGTCCAGTTATCTTTGGGCTCTGGCTCGCTGAGCGCAATATTGAAACTGAAGTTTTCAAACTCGCGTTCAATCGCCCGAAAATCTTCCTCGTAAAAGATCTCTCGCTTCGACCGAGCTCCGTACCAGAAACTGACTTTGCGCTTGGTCTTTTTTGTATGGAAAAGATCAAAGATGTGACTGCGCATGGGAGCCATCCCCGCACCGCCACCCACAAACACAATTTCCCGATCGGTATCCTTCATGAAGAAATCACCGTAAGGACCACTGATCATCACCGTGTCGCCCTGCTTCAAGTTGAAGATGTATGAAGAGGCTATGCCCGGAGGCACGTCCATCCCACGGGGAGCCGTCTCAATACGAACATTAAGCATCAAACAGTTGCCCTCTGCCGGATGATTGGCCATAGAGTAAGCGCGGAAGTATTCCTCATCGTTCTCGGACTTCAGGTCGAACATCTTAAAGTGATCCCAATCCCCCCGGTACTGCTCTTCAATACTGAATTCGTTGAAGCCCAACTTGTATTGAGGAATGTCAATCTGGATGTATCCGCCGGCCTGGAAATCCAAATTCTCGCCCAGCGGGAGGTCGACCACAAACTCCTTGATGAAGGAGGCCACGTTGTCGTTCGATCGGACCGTGCATTCCCACTTCTTGACGTCAAAGACCTCCTCTGGAACCTCGATATCCATATCCTCGCGAACCTTCACTTGGCAGGCTAAGCGTATTCCCTCACGGCGTTCAGGCTTCTTGATGAGCCCTAGTTCAGTGGCCAGAATATCCCCACCACCCTTGATGACTTTGCACCGACACAGGCCACAGGTTCCTGCTCCTCCACACGCAGACGGCACAAACACGTTCGCCCCCACCAACGCAGAAAGCAACGATTGCCCAGGTTCTGTCACCACCACCCGCTTGCCATCGTTAACATTAATTATAACCTCGCCGCCCGGCGAGAGTCGTGTCGAGATCACCGACAACAAAATCACCAGCGACACGATAACGCCGGTAAAGACCGTTGCACTCGTTATGACAAAAATCAGCATGACCTAAGTCCCTAAACGAATTCCAGAAAAACAGAGAAATCCAATAGCCAGCAAGCCGGTGATGATGAATGCAATACCGAGCCCCCGTAGTCCCTCAGGCACATTGGAGTAACGAATCTTCTTTCGAATTGCGGCAAGCGACATGATCGCCAAGGCCCAGCCAACCCCGGATGACGATCCATACACAAGCGACTCGGTCATTGAGTACTGACGCTCAACCATAAAGAGGGATACCCCCAGAATCGCGCAGTTGACCGTAATAAGGGGAAGGAAAATACCGAGGCTGTTGTAGAGCACCGGAAAGAAGCGATCGAGCACCATCTCCACAATCTGAACCAACGATGCAATCACGGCAATGAAGCAAATAAAGGTCAGAAATGAGAGATCCAGATCAGCCAAGGCCTCAATGCCTGTCCACCGCAATGCACCCGCTTCCAAAAGAAAGTGGCGGATTAGCCAATTCAGCGGGGTGGCAATGGTGAGCACCATGATGACAGCCAGCCCAAGCCCCTTGGCGGATTCCATTTTCTTTGACTGGGCCAAGTAGGAACACATCCCCAGAAACAGGGCGAGGAGAATGTTTTGAATGAAGATGGATTCAATCGCCAAATTGATCAGATTCATGGACTATTCCTCTTCTCTAAGCGATTTGGAAATAAACGTACGCTGGAACCAGATAAGGAGTCCGATAATCACAAACGCACCCGGCGGCAAGAGCATCAGCGTATTACCCGTGTACCAGTTCTCACTCAACACCGTCATGCCGTACCAAGTGCCACTGCCCAAAATCTCACGTAACGATGCAACCAAGATCAGGACAATACTGTACCCCAAACCATTTCCCAGCGCATCCAGCAACGACTTGAACGGGGGGTTCTGCAAGGCATAAGCCTCAGCACGTCCCATCACAATACAGTTGGTAATAATCAGTCCCACAAACACGCTGAGTTGCTTGCTAATGTCATAAACAAAAGCCCGCAAAAGCATATCCGCCAAAATGACCAGTGTCGCAATGACGCAAAGCTCCACAATCATCCGAATCTTATTGGGAATCATGTTACGCAGCATTGAAATCACAACATTCGAGCA
This sequence comes from uncultured Victivallales bacterium, assembly GCA_964576795.1. GTDB lineage: Bacteria > Verrucomicrobiota > Kiritimatiellia > UBA8416 > UBA8416 > JABGOW01. Next base: position 10,840 of record CAZNWT010000087.1, on the reverse strand, counting down.
ACAGAGCACAATCGTCAGCGCCAGACTCATAACCACAGCAGTGGAAACCTTCGTCGTCACAGCCAAAGCCGAACAGACGCCCAGCACCTGCCACGTGACGGGATTGTTGTTCACCAGGGGATCGGTCACAATTTTGCGGATCTTCGCCATTACTGCCCCGCCCTCAGGGTTTCAAAATAGGTGTTATAAACCTTGAAGTCCTCATTCAGAAAAGACTCCACACCCCGACACGTCATCGTCGCAGCTGTGATACCGTCTACGCTGTGCGTATTCAGTTCAGCTCCCGGCTTCGTAATACGAAATTCACACAGCTTGCCATTCTCTAGCAACTGCTTGCCCTTAAACCCGTCCTGAAAATCAGGTTTCTCCACCTCGCCACCGAGCCCCGGCGTCTCCTGATGCTCATAGAACACAACGCCGGTAATCGTGGAAAGATCCGCTTTCAATGCCATGAAGCCCTTAATCGTCGACCATAACCCCTTGCCGCTGACATGAATGGCATACTGTTTGCAGGAGGTCTCGGGATCTTTATAGATATAAACAGGATAGAACGCTTTCATCCCCGTGACCTTATCGCGATCGCTAATCTGCTGAGGCGTCAGTGTATCCACCGCACAATCAGCAATAATCTGCCCGTCAGCATTGAGCACGAGCCCCGTGATACGCTCAGCAAACAAGGCATCTAATGCATCCTGTGATATACAGAGCTTCCCCTTCGCATCCGTCACCTCGGCCCCAAACACCTGCAACACCTTCGTCTTCACGTCGTTGGCTTTATTGCGAGCCTGGCGGGGTGCGAGAGCACTGGATACCAGCGCCAGCAGAATGCTGCAAACCAGACAAACCACTGCAGCAAACCCCACAATTTTGAGCTGTTCACGCACGGCGACGTCTCCTCCGAAGGTGGTGATCCACCACAAAACTGTCGATCAACGGCGCCATCAGATTCATAAAGAGAATCGAAAGCATAACGCCCTCGGGAAAGCCAGGGTTGAGAACGCGTACGATGATCACCAACATGCCAATCAGGAACCCATAGATCCACTTGCCCGCCTTCGTCGCCGCAGCGGAAACCGGATCCGTTGCCATAAAGACCGCCCCGAAAGCGAACCCGCCAGCAACCAAATGATAATAAATGGGAATTTGGGACATAGGGGAAGTCCCAAAGGCTTTAGCAAACGCAGCCGTCGACAGCAGCCCCACCACACATGCGACCATGATGCGCCATGACGCCACACCCGTAGCCAGAAGCACAACAGCTCCCAACAAACAGGCAATCGTACTGGTTTCGCCAATGCTCCCCGGAAGATTACCGACAAACATCTGCATAAAATCGACCTGTCCATTGGCGATGATATCAGAAACGCTCACGCCCTCAGGCAGAGCAGAAAGCACACCCAGCGGCGTTGCGCCAGTCGTGGCATCCACAATCTGGTCGCCTGCTGAAGCAATCCACACATTGCCCGTCATAGATTTCGCGTAAGCAAAGAAGATAAAGGCCCGAGAGAGCAACGCGGGATTGACAACATTCATGCCCGTACCCCCAAAGATCTCTTTGCCGATGACGATCCCGAAGCTGATGCCCACTGCAGCCTGCCATAGCGGAATCGTCGGAGGCAAAATCAAGGGAAACAAGAACCCGCTAACCAGCAACCCCTCATTGATGGGATGCTTGCGGACACACGCGAACAGCACCTCCCAGAACCCCCCGACCACATACGAAATTCCGATCAGGGGCATCACAATGATGACCCCGCGAATCACATCCTGGATAAAGTCGGCGTTGGCAATCGCGTGAGCCAGATTGTACTGATGCCCCGCATTCCAAACGCCAAAGAAGAAACACGGCAAGAGGGCATAAATCACCGTCACCATCACGCGCTTGATGTCAATCGCATCGCGAACGTGAGCCCCCTGATACGCCTGTTCGGATGGCGTAAACATAAACGCATCCGCCGCATCAAAAATCGGGCCAACGCCCTCAAGCTTCCCACCCTTTTCGAAAAGGTGGCGAATCTTATCATGAAAATTTAATATGAACTTCATACACCAATCAGAACTCTACCCAGTCCCACTTCCAATTCCCAATTTTCACCCGCCAGCTTTCCCAGCAGACAACGAGCATTTCAGCTTTCATCCCTCAGCCCTTCTTAATCCCCATTTCAGCTTTCAGCTTTCCAGATTTCAGCTTTTCTCTTAGATCCCCTCTTTTTCAATTTGTCGTAAACCATCACGGATAATGGCCTGAACCTCAACCTTGCTAGGACAGATCACATCGCATAAAGCGAAATCTTCGGGATCCGTTTCCAGAATACCATGCGCAATGGCTTCATCCGTATCGCCTGCCATCACCGCGCGAATCAGGAAATCCACCATAATATTAAGCGGCATGACCTTGTCATAGTGGCCCGTCAACACTAAGGCGCGCTCCTCACCATGCATATTCGTTCCAAGCTTCCAGTCACGCTTGCCCGGCAACCAAGTCGATGCAAAAAGACGCGAGAAACTCATCTGCCTGAATCCCGGCATCGTCCACCCCATAAAATAGCGTTCTTTATCGGCAGGAATTACCGTGATAGCCGATTGATGAAACCGAAGATGCGAATCCTCCGCGATAACATCCCCTGACAAAACATCACCGGCAATAACACGATGCTCACCTTCACACAGCGCTTCTGCCAAAAGGGGGGAAAGCTCCCCACCCATCCACAACCGCACGTGATGCTGCGCTTCCGGTTTCACATCAGCCCCCCCAAACGAAACAATGCGGCTCTCGGGTAAAACCCCATCTAAAAACAGGCGACCAACAAGGACCAAGTCCACGGCTTTGACCGTCCAAACAATATCGGGTGGCGACATGGGATCCACACGGGAGATGTGGACACTCGTATTGCCAGCAGGGTGCGGCCCCGAGAATTTATGCAGCGTAACACGCGCTGCCGCCTTGAGCACAGTCCCGGCATTTTCACCCATACACAAATGCACGGCCCCATCCGTGAGGCATGTCAAAAGATCAAGTCCCGCCTGAAACGCAATAGGATCATCGGCTACCACGGTTTCCGCATCCGCCCGAAAAGGCCCCGTGTTCATCGCATTTACAAAAATCGCATTAGGGGACAGGGTACGATCTGCCATATGGGAAAAGGGGCGCTGACGAATGAAGGAAAGAAAACCCGTGGTGCAAAGCTGGTCGAGAATAACGTTGCGATCCAACGATGCCATCGCGTCAGCACCAAATGCTTGAAAGCGCTCCGGTTCAGGCGCCGCGTCAACCGCAACAACAATCCGCTCCACAAACCGTCGAGCCCCACGGACAATTTCAATAACCGTGCCGCCTGCGGGAGCCCGTAGCTTATACGCCGGATCCGCCTTATCCTCCATGAGCTCAGAACCCCGTTGGACAACATCTCCTTCGCGAACCTTTAGGCGCTGCTTCATACCCTCAAACTCAAGCGGAAAGGTAGTAACCGTCGCAGAAGGCGCAATATCGACGATATCTGTCGACGGCTTGCCCGCTAATGCTATATCAAAACCCTGTTTGATCGTGAAATCCACGTGCTATTCCTGCTATCGGTTAATGCTCCCACCCCTGCGGGTAAATGAGCGTAGAATTTCGCCATATTGCCCAACAAAAAGCAAGCCAAACCTACCCGAAAACGGTATCGTTATGTGATGAACATGAACAACGGCAACGACTCAGTTACCCGTCTTTTGAACCGCGAATGAACGCAAATGAACGACGATACCACAGAAACAGGCTTGAGCCATAGCACCCCACCCTGATACCCTTCTGCCCATGCAACGGCATCTCAAACAACTTTCCAATACACCCTTTGATATCGTCATTGTCGGTGGCGGCATCTACGGCGCCGCCATTGCACGCGAGGCCGCTACCCGAGGTCTCTCTTGCGCCCTGATCGACAAAGGGGATTTTTGCGGTGCCACCTCCGCCAACAGCCTGAAAATCATCCATGGCGGCCTACGCTACTTGCAGCAGGCCGATCTAATCCGCGTCCGGGAATCAGCGCGGGAGCGACGCGCCATGCTGCGAATGGCACCCCATCTTATCCGCCCTCTCCCCTGCCTCATGCCAACCGCTGGCATTCTAAAAAGCAAACCCGTCATGCTTGCCGGCACCCTGGCCAATGAAATTCTCAGCGCCGATCGCAATTTAGGTATCACCCATGACCGAAAAATTCCTTGCGGACGCATTGTCTCCCGCACCCGATTAGAGTCACTCCTGCCCGGCTATCAGGGCCCCGGAACCGGTGCTGCGCTATGGAACGACGCCGTGGCCGACGACACAGAACGCATCGTCGTCGGTATGGTACAGGCAGCAAGCGAAGCGGGTGCCTGTGTGGCAAACTATGTTTCCCTAAAAGCGGCATTCACAAAAATGGGAGCCATCACAGGAATCCGGGTTCACGACTTGCTTGGTGATACCGAATTCGATATTCAAGCCAAACTCGTGATCAATGCAGCAGGCCCATGGAGCAATCGTGTTCTGGAAAAACTCGGGGGCAATGCCGCACCCCTTCCCTACGCGTTGGCACTCGGTATGAATGCGGTCCTGAAACAGGAGCTAATTCCCACTTATGCCGCAGGTCTGGATTGCCAGGAGCCCGGCCCCGATAAAGGGCGGCTCATGTTCATCGTGCCATGGCGCGGCACCACCATGGGCGGCACCTTCTATCGCCACCATAATGACGATGTCGACGCCATGCAGCCAACAGAAGCCGACACTGAGCACTTGCTTTCACAACTCAATTCCGCCCTACCCTCGGCACAGCTCACCCCCGATCACGTCGCCCGAATCCACGCAGGACTATTGCCATGTAAACCCAGCCGTCCTGCCGATAGCGACCCAAAACTCCTGCGCCACTACATGCTGATAGATCATGCAAAGCGGGACAACATCGAGGGACTCATCACCGCTCTAGGCATCAAATATACCACCGCACGCGATGTTGCTGAGCGCACGATCACACTGGCTGCACGTAAATTGAATCAACCCGTGCGCAGCTCCACATCTGCAACAACGCCTTTACCCAAAGGGAACCGCGATATTCCATACGCAATCAAGAACGAAATGGCCCAAACGCTCTCCGACGTGATCTATCGCCGCAGCGGCATCGGCGCCACGGGCATTCCCTCTGAAGCAACGCTAATGGATTGCGCAAACACAATGGCAGCAGAACTTGGCTGGGATGAAGCAAGAATCACCCACGAAGTGGCACAGGCCGCATCCCCCTTCTCCTAAGAGAACATCCTCAAATGTTTAATTCTCGACAAGGCGGCACACTTCGGAGTTGTAGCCTCAGACTGCGTCTGGCCTTCCCCCGTTGTAGCCCCAGTGGGAGCTCGGGGTCTGGAGCTCGGGGTCAGAGTATCAAGAAAGAGTCAACGGTAAATTCTGATTTAATTTTAGACAAAAGTTCTCCTGTCCCTTTTGACCCACTTTTTTCAAACTGAGTCGCGAGGGTATTCGTATCTTTTTCTGAGCATGCGTGCTGTTCGAATCTGTGGCAGCGGAGGTGCGGCGTTGCTGGTAGCGAAACCTATCGGTGATGCCCGACAGCAGATGCAAGCACTTAAACGCCACCTTTACTCGCTTAACCGACCTGCTTAATCGGTCTCTCTGAGCACCGAAATAAGGTCTCAACTACACACTTCCGTGAAGAACCTGTTTTTTCGGCATATTTCCAATCCAGTCGGGAAACATGGAGATGCCTCGTTTTTTGTCGGGATCGCCTCCGCATCCTGTCGGCATAACACAGAGGGAAAGGGCGTCGATCTGGCGAGCTTTACAATATTCTATTCACCCCTTCGGTACATTTTCATGATTGCCCCCTCTTGACTAATCAAGACAGTTCATCTTCCGGACTCTTTTTTGCTTTAGACCTACTTACTGTCCATCCACCGTCAAGACAACACCACCAGAACTCTCGCCATCAGTGTACAGATATCTTCCTCTGAATTCAACAATACTGTTGGATTTTCAACCGGCGTCACAGTGCCACCCGCCAGGCGCTGTCATCAGAATCAATCATGGCAGATTTATCTTTCTCCGGCTGACTTAGCATCGCGTGCCCATATGATGCTCTGTTCCAGAAGCTTTTCGCCGTCACTGCGGGTGGGACAGGATGTATCCAGCATCAGCAAAGCCGGATCAAGTTCCCGCACCAGTGGCTCTACATTCTGCATTGACACCTGGATGTGCACAATACGGCCGGTAGCCTGGATTTGCCTGTACATTTCAAGATGCCCCGGCCCGTTGGGCGGTTCGCAGGGCGCCGGAACATACTGAACAACACGCAAGTAAGGCAGCGAGAGCAGTCTCGGCAGATGCTGTTTGGCATCCCCTCCATCAAGATGGTACCAGAGCGCCCCAAATTCCTGACCATAGAGATCCAGTTCCGGAACAATGAAACGATCGAACATCTCCGGAGAAAGCATGCAAGAAACATCCGACTGGGTGGAGTTAAACGGCTCCGGAGTCCAGAAAGGCATCCATCCGGAGTTGCCATACCAATAGTCGTGCCGTTCACGGATAAGCGCCTGCATTGCACGCTTGACCTGAATCTGATCCTGCGCCCCGTTTATTATCGCCTCGGTAATCCACTCGGGCTGATCCAAAAGCGCAAAAAGGAACTCCTGCACGCCCATGTGCATCGAAATCAGGTCATTGGCCGGCAGCACTACGGGACTGCCAACCAGAAAGTCACCTCGTCCAGCGGCAGCGCATACCGCCAGTATCAAATCACGGTATTTTTCCGTCCATATGCCGTTCGGGTCACGTCGGAACGGCGAAGGCTGGCCAAAATCAACCTCCTGCTTATCAAACCAGATTGTTTCCGGAGCGAAGAGAGGGGTGCCCCCCAGGCAGTTTACCCACCCGGCCAGTTGCAAACATGACGGAACTGCCTCCCCACCCCACCAAGTTGATTCCAATTGCCTCAGGGCCAGCGCAACCCGGTATGTTGGATCCAGCCAGCGAGCTTCTTCACTGGCAGGTTCCGGTACCGACGTTGGATCAACCACAGCTTGCGGCGCAAGCACCGAAATACAGGGACGATCCAGTCGTTCGCCATGCCAGAGTGCGGTCAATCGCCGCTGTGCCTCGGTCCAATCAGACTTGTATTTCATTATTTTTTTCTCTCATTCAGACCAAAGTTTACACATTTTATCAGACGGCATTTCGTTGCCAGTGACGATATCAATGGGATCTATAATGTCCGTACCTTCCAGCTAGGATGTCGCGGTTAGCACTGCAATAGCGATGATGAAATATCGAGAACACATAGAATTTCCTTTGTCGAACATACTTGATTGCACAACGCGCTCGAAAAGGCGATCAAGGAAACGCTTGTCATGCGTCCTCGAGCGCCCATAGTATTTCCCGAAACAGGAGAACAGATGATGTTGCGTACAGGAATGATGATGACCGTGGGGCTAGTCTGTGTGTCGAGAGTGATGGCGGGGACAACCGGTTTCAAAGATGACGGTGCCAGATGGTCGGATCCTATGGCAGAGCTCCGTTAGCGAGCGACCCGATCCGCCACCAAAGATTCACAATGTTAATGGATATACTTCGGCCACGTCATGCAGTGACGGGAAGCGCGTTTGGGCGGTATTCGATCAGGGCGTTGTAGCTTGCTGGGATGTTTCGGGCAAGAAGCTCTGGTCGGTTACGCTTGAGAAAACGCCGCATGGATGGGGTGGCTGTGTATCGCCGCGGCTTGCCAGGAGAATGCTGGTTGTACAGTACAACAACATGTTTGGGCTTGACCCTGCAACTGAGGGCTGTGCGGTGGAAGCTCAAGACCGCTTGGGGGGTGGGGGGCGCCAGTGGTCGCAAAAGTGGACGGCCACGATATTCTCTATACCTGCAAGGGTTCGGCAGTTGACGCGGTTAGCAGCAAGAAGCTTATCAAAGGGCTCGTAGCCCTTGAGTACAATAGCCCTGCTCTTGTCGATGGCGTGCTCTACTACCTGCAGGGGAATCCGCAGGCATATGCTCTACCGACCAAACCCGAGGATAAGGCGACCCCCGCTCTGGACAGCTGCGAAAATCAAGGGGAATCGCTACTACAGGACCCCTCTAGTTCATGACGGATTGGTATACGCGATAAACATGGCAAAGAATCTTTCGGTAGTTGACCAGAAGACGGGAGCACTCATCTATGAGAAGAAAGTTGATTTCCTACAGGGCACGGTCTATCCGAGCCCGACTCTGGCGGGCGACTTGGTGTTCCTGTCGTCAGAACGAAGCCAGACGGTTGTGATCAAGCCCGGGCGTGAATATAGCGAAGTAGCGCGCAATGTCCTTGAAATATTCCGTAGCAACCCGGTGTTCTCAGGAACACGCATGTATATTCGGGGAGAGAAGAACATGTGGTGCATCGGCAGATGAGAAAAAAACCCTGACACAAGAGGAGCGTGCGCGAATGACCGCGGAGATTGCGCAGCCTCTTCAAGAACATTGAGTCAAGATTAAGCCTGAAACGCAAAGAGATTAGACTCTAAATTAAGGGATGGTTCTCCGCACGGATTTGCGGTGATTCTCGTCTTCAGCTCCAGTCGATTACACCGAGACGGATGAAAGGCGCCTCTTGTGACAGAGGGGCTACGCGTGGTCAAGATGGATTCTCGCCTGCAAGAGATTCGGGTGTCTGCCACATGTGAGATTTAGTGCAACAAAAAAGCCCCAGCCGCAACGTACAGCACAATATTCTGCGGGCAATCAACACCAAAGCCAAGACCTTTTACGCACTGTCAGACCTTTTCAACTACTGACACCATCAAGCCCGCTCACTTGCACCGAGGGCATTCTAAATGGGCCGTTTTTTCGGCATATTTCCAATCCAGTCGGGAAACATGGAGATGCCTCGTTTTTTGTCGGGATCGCCTCCGCATCCTGTCGGCATGACACAGAGGGAAAGGGCGTCGATCTGGCGGGCTACTTTTATTACCATTCGTTTTGGTGCTAGGCCAATGTCCATCGGGCCGACATATCCGTCCTGTACCGAGATTTCTTTGGGCCGCTCCCGGCGAAGCAGTTCCTTGCCGTCAAACCAGACGGCGAGGGGGGCATTGGACGTGATGTTAAACGCACTCTGGCGGGGATCCTGCGCAACCAGCTCCCGCACTAGGTAGAAACAGGCCTGACCGCGAAACCCGGCGATTTGCACGCCATCCATATAGTCTTCTCCCACCTGAACTTCCTCCGGCATTTCTTCGGGAATATCCTCCTTAAGCAGGCGTGCTTCATCAAGGTACGCCACGTCCAACCGGACATGGTGGTTCCACGAATCGCCATCCCTTGGAAAGGTAAACTCTCCGTCATGATTGTAAGGACAGATCTCATCTTTTGAGGTGTCCCACATGTCGAAGTAGGGCCCATAGACACGCCACAGGCGCGCACCACCGAGGCCGAACTGGTATGTTTGCGAATCGCCATCTTTGCCGTCCCAATGAAGCGTAAGCAGATTTTTATCCCAGATGGGGCCGGGATGTGGTGCCACCTGAATTTCCATCCCGACGGTTTCACCAGAAGCAAGTGTTAGTGTGCCTTCGGTACAGGAACAGACAAGGTGCGCGGGGAGTTCAATGCACCATTTCCCTGACATTGCACTATTGGCTGTGTTGGCAAATTGGAGTCGTACCGGCGTATTCTGTCCGGCCCGCAACCATGGGTCGGCAGGGTAGGCGACAGACAGCTTGATTCCCAGTGCGGGTCGCGGGCGGATAGGAATGTCCGGTGCGTTGAGAATCTCGACAGGGTTGCTGCGCTGACGTGTAATTTCGACACCTATCCGGGCTGTGTCTTCGTTGAGTTCGTCAAAGGTTGCATGGCGGTGTTTGACCTCGACTCCGCAGGCAAGCGTCTTGCCCATTTTTTCGACCCAATCGCTGGGAAACATGGACGCTCCACGCATGATGCCCAGCAACGCGCCTGCCGTGGCGGCGGTACAGTCCGTGTCCCACCCGCTATTGACGGCGAGGCGCATGGTTTCAGCAAAGTCGCCGCAGCCCAGAGTGAGTGCCATAACCACAATGGACTGATTCATAATGGCTTTAGAGGCATCGCGGTCACCAAACCGTCTCACAATCAACCGCCAGGCGTCATCGAAACGGGGGTGAGCGGCACAAATGGCCCGTGTTTCCTTCACCATATGATGAACCACGCTGTCATCCGGGAGAACCGCGAGACCAGCATCCAGTACGCGATCAAGGTTGTCATCAAAGAATGCAGTGGCGGCCGATGCGGCGAGGAACATCTCGCAGAGTTCGCTGGCCCCGCCGTGATCCAGTTGCGCGTCTTTGCGGGCATAATCGGCTGCCAGCCCAGGGTTGCCGGGGCAGACCATTCCCCAGATTTCGCTGCGGATGGGGCACCCCTCGGACTCAAAGAAAAAGCGGTTGTTCCAGGTTCCTGAAAGAGGCGGGTGAATCCCGCGTTGGAAATTGTTGAGAAAAACGCCGTATTCGCAAAAATTATACCAGCAGCGATCTTGCCAGAATTCGGCCAAATCGTCCGACTCAATCCAGATTCCGCGCTCCTGCAAAGCTTCCAGCCAGACGATCTGGATGTCCATGTCATCGTTCGGCATGATGGTTTCCGGCCAGAGCTCTTCCTGAGTGAGTTGCATACGGGTTTTGTGGTTTTCCATGCGGGCTCCGATGGTGCCTCCAAGGCTTTTACCCATCCACCCCGCATAGATTTTGGCGCGATAATCGTTGTAGTCCATTTTTATAAGCATCGTTTCCCCTGTTTATTAATAAATTTGTAACCGTTCACGGGGTAGTAAAGCAGAAATGGCATAATGGCGCAAGCGTC
>CAZNWT010000086.1:16618-19857 GCA_964576795.1 uncultured Victivallales bacterium | reverse complement strand
ACGAGGCATCACCATAGCCCATGTCATCGACAAAGAAGTAGACAATGTTTGGTTTGCTTGATTGTACTGTCATGCTTTTCTTTACGTTACTCCTCAGGAGTGGACTTTAGAACGTCACCTGCAGGAGATTGTTGTCTTCACATTTCCCCCATATTCACCAAGACGGGATCGTTAGTCTATTGCTTCACAAAGCAGTAGATGGGAAGTAAGTGGAGTGTCGAGACGGAGGGTGAGTCCTTGATCGACCAGGATGTGGCCGTCAAGCGCCCTCACCGTGCCATCGGGTTCGGTGGTCACGCGGTAGCGTCGGCCGGGATCGACGCCGCGCAGGCGCAGGCAGTATTCATCCTGCTCGGCGTTGATTAGACGAAATACGCCGGCGATGATGCGGCTGCGGTCTGCCGCCGCGTTCTCTATGACGCACCATCCGCTGCCGTCCGCGCCCTTCAGTACTGGGGTATGGTGGTAGATGCGCGCCTCGCGGTGGAAGGGGCGAATGAAGTTCCGGTAGATGCCCAGATACTTTCTCACCAACCGTAGCACTTCGGGATTGGCTTCGGCCAGGCTCGGTGTTAGGCCGCTGACGGCGGGGTGGCCTAGGATGATGTTGTGCAACTGGGTTTCGAGGTTGCCACGGTAGCTGCCTTTCATGCAGACTCCGAAGAGCCGATTAAGCATCTCAGGAGGCAGAGCCATGGACATGCCGTTGAGGATGCGCACCGTGCGCGGCATGCGCATCCAGTCGGAAATCCAAGCGGTGGTAAAGCGACTGTTCATCCCAAGGTCGGTGCGAGCGCCGCCGCTGGAACAATTTTCGAGCTGCAGCTTCGGGTAGCGTCTGCGGACCTTGTCGAAGATAGCATACATTGCCTCGACGTGGCGCCAGAGGGTACTCTCTTGCCGGCCGTCCTTCAGGTTGAATCCGCCTTCCCAAGCATCCAGATTGTAATCTAGCCGGAACATGTCGAGCTGGTAGCGCTCGATCAGCCGGAAGATGGTAGACTCCACATAGTCACGGACCACTGGCTTGGCCAAGTCGAGGATGCGTTCGATGGGCTTGCCGTAACGAGTGATGAACCAGTCCGGGTGCTCGTCGGCCATCTTCGATGCTTTGCCGGCACTCTCGATCTCAACCCACAGACCGCAGAGCAGACCTTTGCTCCGCGCATACTCGAACACCGGGAACAGGTCGTTCGGTAACCGGTTGCCAGCCAGCCAGTCGCCGCTGGTATCGGGCCACGGAGTATTAGCGTCGGCATACCAACCGGCGTCAACCATGAAGAGCTCGGCCCCCACCTCGGCTGCGATGTCAATTTCGTGCAGCAGTCGGGGCTCGGACACTTCGTGCTGCATGAAGCCCCAGTGGTTGTAGATTATCGGCTGCACGCCGTCACCAACGCGGTAGAGCACATGCCGGCGCAGGTAGGCATGCCAACATTGCACGGCATCGTCGAACCCTACGTGGTTCATCCCGAAATGCACCTCGGGCAAGTCGATGGTTTCGCCGGGCTCGATCATACGCATCGGCACCGGTCCGTCTGGGCGCAGGTCAAACAACAGCTTGCTGGATCCGTTGCGCGAATAGTCGCAATGGAAACTCATGCGCCAGTTGGCCGACCAGGAGAGGCCTAGCACGAGATAACCGCCGTAGACGTTGTTATGCGCCACCGCGAAAGGTGTTGTATAGCCACTGCGTCCGCGCCGTGATCCGAAACACAGTTCGGTATTCAACGGTACGTCCTGCCACTGGAAGTTGCCCTCGGTGCACCACTCGAGATCCTGATTCCATCCGATCCGGTACGGCACCCCCCCGATATCGTGCAGGTTCTCGCGTAGGTTGTCCTCCATCGGCCAGACCATCCCAGCAAGCGGTGATACAGAGGTCAATCCCAGCGTCTCGGTCCCCGATGTATTCCGGAGTTGCATTTGCCGCCGGAAGAAACCGTCGCCACCGACCAGCGTGACAATTTTGAGTTCGACTGGCTTCAACGTGTGCCGCAACAGCAGGCGGGCACTCGGCGAATCGGTGTCTTCGCCGATCACCGTGGCCTCGGCCAGATCCCAACCGAAATTGAGGGATTCTCCGTCGAGTTGCAGATCGAAAGCAGGCGTGTCTTGGTCTTCGTCGTTCGCGTAACAAGGAATACCCATATCCAGGAATGAGGCGGCGATGAGTCGCCCGTCGCGTAGACGTTCGGTGTACAGAGTTGCACCCGAGTGATAACGCCACCCGCGGACCGGTTCTGTCAGTTCTGTTATTTTGGCTGTCATGTGTACTGTCTCCGATTTCACTATGACTTTACTTGTAGTTTCCCTCATTGCGCCAGATGTCCAGCATCAGATCGTAACGCTCCAGGTCCATGCCGGTATACACGCAGTTGCTGGTGCTGAACACATAGCCTCCCCCTGGCATGCCCTGCGCAAGCGCCCGTCGAACGTCAGCGGAGGCTTCATGGTCTGTACCCGTCTGCAGCAACGCACAGTTCACGTTTCCGATCAGACAGACCTGGTCCCCGACGCGCCGTTTGACCTCAGCGAGGTCAACGCCGCCCTGCGGGTCGATGCTGTGAAGGGCGTGTGGGTTGGCTGAAACGAGGGAATCGAGAATGGGCATAATATTCCCGTCCGTATGCTTGATGACATAGAACCCCATCTCTCGATATCCGGCCACAAGCTGAACAAGGTAGGGGGTGACAAATTCGTCGAACATGACAGGAGACAGAAATGGATTGTCGTTGAAACAGTAGTCAGAGCACAGACAGAAGCCGTCGATCGTTCCCCATTTTTTGATGAGCGCGCCGCGATTCAGGGCTGAGTCCACACGCCGTTGGGCGTCATTCTTCATCTCTTCCGGCTGGTCGGCTACCTTTACGACGAAGTCCATCATGTCGTCTCCGCTGGGGAGTGAGTATGTCGCGTCGCCATGCAGCGTAATCAAGTAGTCCATTGCAGACAGTTCGCGAACGTGTTCGATGGACAAACGTGTATCGTCTTCTTTCCAGCCGCCTGGAGAATGATACAGCATCCCCGCGTGTTCGTAGCGCTGAGCAACTGCTACGTGAAGATCGGCCACGTCGCGCCGATGCAGAGTTCGTTCCTGCTCAGACATTTGACTCCACTGCCCGTAGTTCCTCTGCGACGGATGCACCCGACCGAAAGCCTCCATCGTAAGGAAGAACTCCAGTTCGAAATGAGGTACTCGGCCTGTGGGTGTTTCTCGGTTTAGCGCTGCGATGAAT
>CAZNWT010000086.1:0-16518 GCA_964576795.1 uncultured Victivallales bacterium | reverse complement strand
CATGAGCGTTGCCTCGCCAGCGGCGGCGTGAGCTGCCCTGAGATAGGCAATTCTCGCGGCTTTGCTCGCCCCTGATTCGCCACCTTTGACCGCTGTTATCGCCGAACCAAGCCCGAACGCGTTCAACGCGGCGGCAACGACCTCACTTTGACTGTTCGTGACTACGGCTAAAGTGTGCTGTGTGGCCAATTCCGAGAGAACATCAACAATTCCCGGGAAAGGGCGAGTCTTCCATTCCTTCTGTTGAAGTGCGAAAATACTATCGCAATAGGATGCAAGCTGGTTGTCCGGCAAACCGATAACACGTCCGAGTTCCTCAAAGGAAAGGTTCTCTATTGTCTGAAAGTCGGCAGGACTGGGAGCTCGCCCATATGCGGAAGCGGCCTGGGCCTCAACGCACACACTCAGTAGAGAGTCGAACGAATCCACAATCACGCCATCATAATCAAAACATAGAAGCATCTTCTTGTTCGCCAATCTACCATTCAAAGGTGAATTCTTCATTTTATCTTGCTCTATCCATGACTTTTGTCAACTTGATCTTCTTCCCGATCGCAATGCACTGCCCGAGGACATTGTTAGACCTTGCCATCCAGACGTCTCAAGACTTTCCGTGAGCCAGTTCTTTTGTGGTCAGGTATATATAGCTCTTCTCCACCGCTTCGATCATATCGGTGTCACACCTGTCCAGCTCGACAATCATCCACTCGGTCGTCGTGCCTCCGGCCTCGACGATACTATGAAAATCCATAATACCGTCCCCGACAGCTGTCATTGATTCCTCTTTATTGCAGGGGCCATCCTTGATGTGCAGAAGAGGAGCCCTTGCTCCGAGTTCACGCACCACGGTTGCCGGATTCAGACCTGCAGTCTTGACCCAGTATGTATCTACCTCGAAGAGTACCTGTGGATCCAGATAGTCCAGCATTGCTTTGTAGACATGTCCGCTGTCTATCGACAGAAACTCCCACCAATGATTATGGATTGCGAATGACATGCTATTTTCAACCGCCACAGCACTTGCCTCATTGAACTTTTCACAAGACCTCTTGATCAGGTCCACCGTCAGGAAAGAGTCGGGCCCAAGACCGGAAACGATACGCGTCGAGCCTAAGGTGTGCATTGTATCTAGCGTTTGCTGTTTTGCCTCCCCGATAGGCATGGCGACATGAGCACAGGGAACGGCCAAATCAAGGTCCCTGAAAAGTTTTGCCGCCTCTTGCGGAGTTGTTCCTGGAAATCCTGCCGGTTCTACGCCAACGTAGCCCATATCTGCGACTTTTCGAACACCCGTTTCGAAATTGCCGTTCAGTTCCTCTCGTATCGAATACAGTTGAAGTGCAATTGGTGCTGTCATGGTTTCTCCTTTGTTTTTGGTCTAACATTGAAATAATACTTCGGGTGACGCGCTAGCGTAGCACACGATAGAATGGTCACTTATTTCTTGAGGTGGGATGCGTAAGGATTCCGCCGTTTCTTCATTGTTGAGGGGTCGTATTCTTTCTTTAGGGCGAACGTTTAGAGTGACCATCTTTTCACAGCAAGCGAAGCGTGGCTGTGAAAAGTATGTGTCGACTCATTCGAGCGTAGGGGAAATACTAGATGAAGGCAATTGTGGAAGGGAACCAAAGAAGATAATATAGCCACGAATTGCGCTGAGTTGACGGATTCTCAATATTCAACAGCCAACACGAAATTTACAACCGGCTTTAGCCCCCTACTTTGCTTCTGGTTGCTCTGCTTCGGTCACTGAAACCGTATTGGTTACGGCTGTTGGAGTTCGCTCTGTCTTACTGACGTTGTCACGCTGACACCCACGACATCCGGCACGCATGCCCCAGATCACACACAGCACCACACCGGCAATCAACACCTGCTTGATCCAAGCATGTTGTGGCGTTCCAATTGCATCGAGCGGATAGCGTGGGCGACGTGTAAAGCTTCGGCGTTGTGTGTTATCAAAGCGCATCCGGGCATTAATTGCCCAGCCGCACCCCTCCAGAAGGGAGCTTAGATCTTGTCGGCGTAGCTTCAATATGGCAATGAGCGAGACCGGTACGGCAACAACGACAGCGGCACCCACCACGCTCGCTATCAGCTGTCCACTCGATAGTCCTGCTAGGGTTTTGGTGATGAACGCAAAGGCAGATCCAATGGCTGCTGCCGAGAGACTCAACCCGACTAACATTCCCGCCGGTCCCCCGGCCACCCCCTGAGGCGCGGCTGCCGGTTTCTCCAGAAGTGAGTCTGTGTTCTTCTGAAGTTGTTTTTCAAGGGATCCGGACATCGCTTCAATCTTGCCTAAAACAAAAGACCAGAGCCGCGTAAAAGGGGCGACCAATGCCTCCCGTATACTGATGGGATTTTCGATGATTCCGGTGACCACGGCATCATGTTCTCGGCCTTGCCAGTCAAAGAAGACACCCCTCTTGCCGACACCAAGATTTCCTTTTGAACCAGAAGTTGCAGGAACCGCAATGGTCATATTGGTCTCAGGGGCTTTACGCGTCACTTCAAGATACAGGACAAAGATGTTACTGAATTTTGCAATGGCACTATGCTTCGCCACATTATTCACACGCAGTGCCAGATCAAACCATCGCCCATCCAACAACACGGTCCCTTCTTCGAACATGGCACGAACGGGGGGGTTATACAGCTCGCTGAAACTGACGAAATTGTTGGCAAGCCGCATGAGATGCTGGTGAAACAGCACCAACCGCTCGACTTGGTGGATGCCCTTGAGCATGTCCGAAACGGCCTTGTCTGCCACAATAAGCTTTTGGACTTCGTCATAAGCTGTGCTGGAGTGATAGTGCTTGAGCTGTTCATCGGATAGCGATTGTACCAACACCCCTTGCTGTGCCGTTACATAGTCCGCATAAGGTTGCAGGGCTTGCTTAACTTGCGCCCATTGCTCTGCATTTAGAAATTTATCCAAATCACCCAGAATTGGGATCAACACGTCGGATTCCAACTTGGTTACCCACTGTGCATAGAGTGGGTTGAGGGTTTCTTTTACAAGTGGCAATCGCCCTTTGCTGTTGGGCATTGCCAACGGAGAGCGCTGTAGACAGTCCGTGATGTCAGCGGGTTGCGAGAGATCCAATGCATCAAGGGTGGCCTCAGAACAGCTCAACCGTGTAGCCGTACGCGGGTCAAACTGAACGGTGCGACAGAGTGTAAAGAAATGGTCGACCAAGCTGGCATGCTTAATAAACGTGGCATACATCCCATCGGTGCTTTTGCCAAAGGGGCGAACGCCACCCGCCTCCTGATCTTCTGATAGGGTTCCCTTTGCACGCCATGCCTGGCACGCCTCAACTTGCTTCCGGAACTGTGTCAAGCGATCTAAAGTAATACCCATTTCGCCGCTGGCATCTTTTTCGCCGCCAATTGTGGCGATGGAATCTCGAATCAGCTGAGCCGTCTCGGGATCGTCGATTGCGGCAGGCACCAGAACACCATCCCCATTAAGGGGTTGTTCTTTCAATTTCGAAAGAAACTGCCGTACGCGCTTGAGCGAAATGGTTGTTTCTTCTTCACGACCCAGCATCTTTAGGACGTACGCTGCCGAGTCCGCAACCTCGGCACCTTCAGGCGTACTTTGATTAAGCGCTGCTAATGGAACATGATTCGTGCGTTTGCGCAGCTGTGATCGGTCAGACAGAACGGCAAGGATCCACCGAATGGCTTCTTTCATTTCCTCAGTATGAATGCGTTTGGAATCGTCCGGATCCAAGAGCTTAATGAATTTGGAATCACAACGAAAGACGTCGGTGGGTGCACTGGTGGCAACCCAATGCGAAGCGTCCAGTTTCAGTACGGCTTCAAGATCTTCGGCCGTTTCAATGCGTAACTGGAATGTCTTACCATATTGTTTGAAATGCACAGAATTCCTCCTCTCGTGAATCTCTTGTAAAACACCTGCGGGGCGAGGGCGCCCCACCTCCATTTTTTCAATGTACCCACATATGGAGATGGGACGCCCTCGTCCCGTGCACATAACCTAGCATTTTGTAAGAGGCTGAACAGAGTCCGAAGCATCGAACAGATTCAAATAAATGGCAAGCGAAACCGGTTTGTGAGTGTAGACTGTGGAGAGTGGAGGGTGGACTGTGGGGTGTAGACTATTCCCTCACATCCACGCGCTGGCGCGCGAGGCTACGAAGCGCGAGAACCCCTAAGATAATGCCCCTACCCTCCACCCTCCACTCCCCACAGTCTATTCTCCCCGCCCTTCCTGCTTGCGGATTGCGCGGATGCGTTCAAGGATGGGGGGGTGGCTGTAGTTTAGCCATACCTTGAAAGGGTGGGGTGTCAAGTTGCCGAGGTTTTCAACGGTTAGCCGTTTTAGACCGTCAATAAGTGCACTTGAAGTTCCAACAGTTTCAACGGCAAAAGCATCAGCCTCGTATTCGTGACGGCGAGAAATCAGGGCTTCGATGAATCCTAGAACCATGCTGATAGGGGTGTAGAGAAAACCGAAAAAGACGAGGCTGGCATAGATGGAGAAATGCTGCATGCTGAAAGCGTCAAAGAGGTGTTGGTTTTCAATGCAGCGGGACAGGAGGAAGAAGGTGAGCCCCATGGTTGCGATTCCTCGCCCAATTGCTTTCAGAATGTGACGTTTTTTGTAGTGTCCCATCTCGTGGGCGATAATCGCCAGCAGCTCGGGTACAGGATGCGCTTTGATCAGTGTATCAAAAAGTACAATGCGGCGAGATTTTCCAAATCCGGTAAAAAACGCATTACTCTTTGCGCTGCGGCGTGACCCATCCATGGTGTAGACGCCTCGCATCGTAAAGGCCTGCTCCTGCGCATAGGTCTCGACGGTAGTCCGAAGATCCCCTTCCTCAAGTGGGCTGAATTTATTAAAGAGCGGCATAATGATGTAGGGTGCAACGAAAAGAAGGACAATCTGAATTGCCGTGACAGCTCCCCAGCACAACAACCATGCCGCCGAGCCGGCAGTGCCAAAAAACCAGAGGATAAGCGCCAATATGGGTGCGCCCAGCACTAGGGACAGTGCCACTCCCTTTAGTAAATCCAAGATGAACGTGCGGCGTGTTGTGCGGTTGAATCCATATTGCTCCTCAATCACAAACGTACTGTAAATGGAGAATGGCAGCCCTAGAAGCTGTCCCGCTGCCAGCAATGCGCCCATGAAGAACAACCCTGTTGCAATGGGGCCTTGGTCGGCAATCCGCACAAGGCGATCCAGTCCGTTAAACCCACCAGCCAAGATGAAAACCAGAGTGACCGAGATCTGAAGTGTGTCTGTTAGAATGCCAAAACGCGTTGTTTCCCTAAGGTAGCGCTGGGATTTGGTGTATTGCTCGGGGTCGTACCATTCCGTGAATTCGTCTGGCAGGTCTTCTGAAATGCGATTCATATTCAGAAGGTCTGCGACAAGGTCGACCACGAACCGCAACACAAGAATCAGAACAATGATTATCAATAGAGGGCTCATGAGGGCTATACTACCCGCAACACGAGGGTTGTTCCAGCCCGAAGCATATCGGGACGATCTCTTGGCAGTCATCACATCGTGCTGTAATAAAAATATTGTAAGACTTATCCAAAAAGCGCGGTACTTTACCCATGGCAACGGGCTTCATCCAACACCGTTTTATCCCTAATGCTACTCGACGAACCCTTGTTCTCTTCTGCAATAGTGCTATGCTCGTAGCCCTCAATATAAAACGCTAAATGTTATGTGAGAGCGCTATGAGAATCAGAGAGTATCAGGAAACAGATCGTCGGGACCTGAAGGAGATTACTATCATTTGCTTCAAGGGGGTCTCAATTGACGAGAACGTCGAGGAGTGTTTTGGTCAGATTGCAGGGAAGAACTGGGCATGGCGGAAGGAACGCCAGATGGATGACGATATTGCCGTGAATCCCAACGGTATCTTCGTTGCGGAGGAAGACGGAAATCCCATTGGCTACATCACAACACGGGTTGATCAAGTCACAAAGGTGGGCCGCATTCCGAACCTTGGTGTGCTTCCGGCCTACCGGAACAGCGGTATCGGCAGAAAACTGATGGCCAGGGCCTCTGCTCATCTCAGGAGTGAGAGCATGAAGTGCGTTCGCATCGAAACGCTCGAGCAGAATGCTGTGGGCCAGCGGTTCTATCCCTCATGTGGTTTCAAAGAAGTGGCGAGACAGATCCACTACATCAGACGACTCGATATCACATAACAAGGCCAGTCGAGTGTACGGCTCACTGCCGGTGTTCGATGCGAGGAAAACGATGAACAAGAAGCTATCGTGCATCATTGTGGGCGCGGGTCACCGTGCCGTCGGATATGCAAATGCGTGTTTGGATGAGATCGAGGTGATCGGAATTGCCGATCCTTCAGCCTTGCGAAGAGATTTGATGGCAACACGTTTTGGCATAGACGCTGCGCATTGCTTCGAGTCCGCCGAGGCATTGGCTGCACAGCCTAAGCTGGCTGATTTCATTATCAATGGGACGATGGATCACCAGCATGTTCCTACCGCTTTGCCTCTGCTCAAACGTGGATACGATATGCTTCTGGAAAAACCCTTTGCAACGAACGAAGACGAGATGTGGAGGCTGGTTCGTGTAGCGATGGAGACCGGCAGGAAAGTGGCGATTTGCCACGTGTTGCGGTATGCACCATTTTATGCGGCGATCCGACAGCGTATTGTTGACGGAGAGATAGGCGATATCATCAACATCCAAGCCACTGAACATGTCTCGTACCATCATATGGCGGTCGGATATATACGCGGCAAGTGGAATCGAACCGACTACTGCCAGTCAACAATGCTCATGGCGAAGTCCTGTCATGATCTGGACCTAATCGCTTGGATGAAGAGCGGCATTTATCCCACGCGTGTCGCAAGCTTCGGCAATAACTTTCAATTTCGACAGGAGAACGCCCCGCCGGGGGCAGGGGCTCGCTGTTTGGTGGATTGCCCTATCGAAAAGGACTGTTTATACTCCGCACGGAAGCACTATATTGATCATCCTGATCGGTGGTCGTTCTATGTATGGGATTCCTTGGAGCACATAGACCGACCGACCCTCGATGATAAGATTGAATCGCTCAAGACCAGTCCATACGGGCGATGCGTATGGAAGACAGACATGAATGTGGTTGACCATCAGTCTGTCCTGATCGAATTCAAGGATGGTTGTACGGCAACGCTAAACATGGTCGGAGGGTGCTCCAAACCGTCTCGTTCTATCCACTTGATTGGAACGCACGGCGAGATTCAGGGGCGCCTGGAAGACAGCATGTTCACGATTCGCCACATCGATCCAAGACCGGGACACGAGTTCACCGAAGAAATCGTTGATTTAAATGTGACAGGGGACATGACTGGCGCTCATGGTGGACATGGAGGTGGAGACGGCAGGCTGGTCCGTGATTTCTTGGATTCTATTAGAGGTAAAGAACCCTCTATTTCTTCGACCAGCATCGAGGATTCCATTTCCGGACACATCATGGGTTTCTGTGCAGATCGGTCGTCGACTGAAAACAGGGTTATTCCTGTCAACATGCAAGACAAGATGCAGCCATCGAAGCGTTGCACACTATGATTCACAGCGAATACACTGTGAATTAATTGTGAACGCAAGCGTTATGCAAATAGAAGAGATCGCTACGGATGGTAAAAAGAAGTGTATTTGGTATACGCGTACCGGTGAAGAGCAGCTTTTCTCCGGCAAGAGCTTGCCTGCAGTTAGAGGAATATAATGACCTTTTCTGACAACGTCTAACTATTGGGGTTGATTGAGAACGGGTTTTCTGATTATCATTATATCCAGTGGGGTTTATATGGATTCCATGGGGCACATAGTTTCCAAATCACAAAATAATGGCATGATGACTGCTTTACTTGGCGGTTGTTGATTTAAGGATTGAGGAGAGGAACATGATGATAATTGCGGGATGCTTAGGAACCGCTGTCGTTTTTGTTGTGACCTATTTTGTTATAATAGCTATTGTATCTCTTTTTGCGAAGCGGGTTTTAAAGTAGAAGCAGGCATTTGGTTTTCCTGTTTGAAAAATTCAATGGTTTTATTGGGAGACATGCACTCGCATGTCTCATTTTTTTGCTCTGAAACATTGTGTTTAATGATGCAACGCATCTCATTAAGTAGGCACACCTTGCCGAGGTGTAGCCCTAGACTGCGTCTGGTCTTCCGGGTCTTCAGCCCGGACAACTCATCGGGAGGGAATACGTCATGCAATGACGCACTATAACAGGCGTGCATCCCCGACAATCCCTGCCGGAGAGCCAATCTGCTGTTTGCAGACAAAGCACGAAACCCTGAGGAAAACCGACAAATTTCAGCTCTAGTACGACTTCGCGAAGACCACACGACCGGTGCTCGGTTTTCCGCAGACCACACATGTGCCGCTGCCGCTGTCAGCCCGGTCAAATGGAATGCATCGGATTGTAACGGCAAGGTCATCGTTGATTTTGGTCTCGCACTCCGCGCTATCACACCAGTGGGACATGGCAAACCCCCCGTGGATCTCGGGATGTTCTGTGTTTTCGGGCGTGAAGAATGCGCAGAAGGCATCCCAGCTATCAATGTCCTGTGTGTTGTCATCGCGGAGCTTGATGGCGCGAGCGAGCAGGGTTGCTTGAATCTCGTCTAGAACAGAAACGGCTGACGCTACAAACGCATCCTTCTCTAGCCCATAGCGATCCTTGCGGGTGGTGTCCCTGCGATAGACAAATACAGAGTCAGATGCCATATCGCGTGGGCCGACCTCCAAGGTGATCGGGATGCCTTTCTTGATCCAGCTCCAGCTCTTCTCGCCAGCATTCATCTCGCGCTTATCGACGATGACGTCGAGCGGACGCCCGTGGTAGGTCAGCTCGCGCAGCTGCTCGGCAATGCCATTGCAATACTCAAAAATGGCCGCTTCATCTTCAGGTTTGCGACAGATGGGAAGAATGGCTATATGACTGGGTGCCAAGCGTGGGGGCACGACCATGCCGTTATCGTCGGCATGTGTCATGATCATGCCACCGATCAAACGGGTCGAGACACCCCATGATGTCGTCCATGCATGCTCCAAAGAGCCATCGCGTGATTGGAACTCAATGCCGGCGGCTTTGGCGAAACTCTGGCCGAGAAAATGGCTTGTTCCCGCCTGCAACGCTTTGCGATCTTGCATCATGGCTTCAATACAGAGCGTATTGGTTGCGCCAGGGAAGCGCTCGGCCGCGGTCTTCTCTCCGGTCAACACAGGCATTGCCATGTAGGTTTCCGCGAACTCTTTATAGACATTTAAGATCTTTACGGTCTCTTCCCAAGCCTCTTCTTTGGTCTCGTGAGCGGTGTGGCCTTCCTGCCAGAGAAATTCAGTGGTTCGCAAGAATAGACGCGTTCGCATCTCCCAGCGGACAACATTAGCCCATTGGTTGATCAAGATGGGGAGATCCCGATAACTTTGAACCCACTTGGCGTATGTGGCCCCAATGATGGTTTCCGAGGTGGGACGCACAACCAGAGGCTCTTCAAGCTCGCCAGCGGGAATCAGTTTGCCGTCGGGTCCCGCTTCAAGCCGATGGTGGGTTACAACGGCACACTCCTTGGCAAAGCCCTCGACGTGTTCGGCCTCTTTTTCCAGATAACTCACAGGAATGAAGAGCGGAAAATAGGCATTCACATGCCCTGTTGCCTTGAACATGCCATCAAGACCGTCACGGATATTTTCCCACATCGCGTAGCCCCAGGGACGGATTACCATGCAGCCGCGCACGGGACTTGTCTCCGCCAACTCCGCTGCCTTAATAACCTGCTGATACCATTCTGGATAGTTTTCTGCTCGAATGGGTGTAATCGCTGTCTTTTCTTGCTTTGCCACGTTGTTCTCCCTCGTCGTTACATCGAAAATCTGAATTGCCACAGTATGTCACAGCGTTAACGGGGTTTCAATCCCGAGTGTTCTGCGAGCATTCTGGGGTGTAATAGATTTGAACCGCGGATGGCACGGATGGACACGGATGGTGGGGAGGATATTGCGCATTCTGCGTTATGTGTCATCCCGAGCTTGTCGAGGGATCTCAGGCCTCCAGTAATGCGAGAGATTCCTCGGCAAGCTCGGAATGACAGCAGCCTTCTCTATAATAGTCCAAGTTTTGCATTCCGCACTTACAGCCCAATAGTGGCGCGCATGGCATTATTCCCAGGCGTGGCATCGTTGACGCCCATGGGGATGACGTTGAATCCGATATCAAGAACGCCGTTGGCGATGCTGTCATGGGCAAAGGTGAAGGGTTGAGATAGGGTGTCTCCCACGCGAATGTCGTAAAAAGAAAAGGTCTGTGATGTCCCGTCCCACGTTACGATTAGGGATACCTCGCCAAGGGTTTCGGTTCCACGGTTTTGTGCCGAAATGTCTATGGAGAGCATCTTGTTTGCTGCATTGTCACGAATATAGGGAGCCATCGCAACCATGTCGTAGACGCCAGCGGTGTCGCGCTCAGTGAGCCGCCCCACATCAACGACTCCAGTGCCATAGAGATCATCTTTGCCCGGGGCGCCCGCATCATTGCTGTAGAGGAGCAGAAGTGCCACGATGGCGTCGTTGTCCAGTGTGGGATTCTGCGACAGCAAGGCGGCGATGGTGCCGGCCACAATGGGTGTGGCGGCTGACGTTCCCGAGAAGAGAACGGGTTCACCTTCCGGTTGGGCTGCTGCAAGCCCCGCGCCGGGAGCGGCAAGATCCACTTCCGGCCCCCGATTTGAAAAGTAGAGATGCCGACCGTTTGCATCCACTGCGGCAATTGCCAAAACATCATCGTAGCACGCGGGATAGAGCACCCCCGATACGGCATCGTTCCCAGCTGCGGCAACCAGCAACACATCGCGCTCTACGGCGTAGCGAATGGCGTCTCTGAGGATGGCGCTGTCCTGACGGGATCCAAGACTGAGATTGATAATGCGGGCCCCCTGGTCGACGGCTTCGATAATGCCCTTTGCCAGCGTAAAGGCGTCCCCCACGCCCGCGTCGGTCATAACCCGAATGCTGAGCAGGTCTGCACCTGGCGCAACGCCTTGCACGAATTCATCGTTTCCGGCGATAAGCGATGCCACGGCTGTGCCGTGGGCGGCGATAGGGGTGCCGTCACCGACAAGATCAAGATACGTGACTGTGGTGCCTTGCAGTGCGGCCGCTGAGGCAATTCCGTTATCCAGCACGGCTATGGTAATTCCGGTTCCCCAATTTGCATTGTCCGAAATTCCCAGCCAAGCCAGCATACTGCTGCCAAATGCCTGATAGGGTCCAGACGGGGGTAGGGTTTCGCGTTCTTCGCCCTCAGGTACATGGACGTAGATATTGGGAGACCAGTCTGTTGGTGTGGGGCCCTCCTGGAGCAATCGGCGTAGCTGTTCAGGATTATTCACCCGGATTCGGACGGCATGACCAAAGGCAATAGAATCTATGACGGTGATGCCCATGCGCTTAGCAAGGGCTTCGAAGGCTTTGCGGTCTCGTTCGTCATAGAAGCGAAGGATGAACTCACCGGGAATGACATCCTCCTCCAGTGGCTGCGCCACAATGGGAGTTTGGGGAGTCGTACCGATGGAGTGAGGTGCTGACGTTGCCAGGGGAGATGAGGCGGTGGAAAGAGAGGGGGAGTCCGCAGTCGTGCGGGCCTTGGTATATGTCGAATACTGCGCGGAAGGTGGGTGGGATAAGCGCGGGGGTCGGCGTGTTCGAAACCACGCTGCCGCTGCCACGATCAAGCCGACAGCAACCGCGTAGCAGAGTAGTACCGTGATTCTAGTTCGTGACATGGTGTGACCTTCAGCTTTTTCAATCCATCGTTTTGAATGTGGTTCTTTGCCGCACTTCCATAATGCCGTGCACATCTATGCTGAGTCGATGAAAAATGGGGAGATGGCGGGGCCTGCTCTGGCAATCAAGCGTATTCACCCACCAGGCAAGCTCTGTCTTTTATACATAAAGAATCGTCACCCCTGTTACCTTCAGACCTCATTAAAAAGCCCTCCGGTTGTGCACGGAAGTACAGGGCGGGCTGCGCACGCCCTGCAGCGGGTGCGCAGCCCCCACTGTACTTGTCCGGTGGGGGGACTTTTGAATGGAATCTCTCGCTAATTCCCGTGTTTCAATTTCCGGACGGCGTTGAGCAAGTGAGGGCACCTAAAGAGAGACAGGAGGGGGCACACTGTCATACTTCAGGCTCTCACGTTGCACAATCGCGTCGGGACGCCACGATCCACCTGTGTTGCGAATAAGGACAACTTGGAGAGTGAGATTGTGGGTTGTGAGTGCGCAACTTTTTCGGACAGGTTCTATCTGTAGAGTGATCGAGTACACACTTCCTGATGCCCGAAAAAAACGCACATCCGTGAAGTGTCCGAAAAGCGCACACCCTTGACGTCGTGGTACCGCATCCGCTCGACGTTGTCGGGAAAAATAGGTAACGTTATTGCATGATTTTTCCCCCGTTACGTGTTTTGGATGTGTTGGTGGTCTGCGTGCCTGTCTTTGCTGTGATGGGGCTGGGCAAGTGGCTGGAGCTGCATGGGCAGATGAACCACAGTCGGCGCGACTTCATCAACTGGTTGGTCTACTATTTTGCGCTGCCAGCCCTGATCTTCAGGGAGGTCTCACAGCAGCGTTTCGGTAGTTTTTTAGACCCAGCGCTGACGCTATGGCCGCTGGCTGCATTTGTCTTCGTGGCGCTGGTGACCATGCTGGTGGCGAGAGTGCTGCGCTACCGCGGTGCCTTCACTGCCGCGTTTGTCTTCTGTACGTTCTGGGCCAATGTCACTTACATGGGTTTTCCGCTGTGCCAGAATGCATTTGGAATGGAAGGGTTGGCCAAGGCGGCAATCTACAATGCTCTTGTGATGCCGTTCTTTGTGCTTTTTGGCTATGCGCTGATTGGGTTCTACGGAGCGGGTAAAACGATGACATGGCGCAGTAAATTGCGGCAGGCGGTACTGAATCCCGTGGTTATGGCTGCGGTTGCGGGAATTGGCGTCGCTCTGGTTGGGGAGCGGTTTCGGGATGCGACGGGAGTGCTGGTGTTGCCGGTTGGCATCGTGGGTTTTCTTGCTCTGGTCGGGTCCTTTTTGAAACTCATTGGCAGTATGGGGTTGCCGTTGGCGCTACTGGCGATTGGGGCCTCGATCCATTGGCAGCAGACCAAGGCGCATATGGGGGCGTTGATCTATACGGTGCTGGCCAAGTTGGTGGTGTTACCGTTGTTGACCTATATTGGGCTGCGACTCTTTTTCCCGAGACGGCGTCGGTTGTCATGGGGGTTGTCGTGATGCTGGCCGCGGCACCCGATGCGGTGGCCTGTTATGTGGTCAGCCGCCAGATGGGTGTGGAAGAGGGATTTGTTTCGTCCGCATTGGTGCTGAGCACAGCCCTCAGTGTGATCACGTTGCCGATCTGGCTCTACGTTGTCCTTTGAGTCGGTAACGCAAAAGAGTTCAGAATATGCGTTTTTTGCGTCTCTCCTTGCACGCGGACTAAACCGAGCTAAAAGGCGGGGGTGGCTCTCTCTGCAATTTGCGGCCCCGAAGCGAGTCCGGGGTTCAAGCACCCGAGTGCGGGCTACCTTCATTACTGCATCAAGCGACGTCCTGCAAAAATGGAGTTGGGGTGCCCTCGCCCCGAATAACGTCGCAAAATGCGTCTGCTGGCAAAGGCAAACTAATTGTTGCCGCGGTTCATTCCGCCCATAATCCCCATCATCAAGCCACCAAACACAGCCTGAAGTTCCTCCTGTGTTTTGGCCTTCTCAAGCTGTGTCAACAGGGGTTTGATGGCGCCAATCTGCATCAACATCATCGTTTTTTTCTGTTTACCTTCGTCGCTGGTGAAATCAATCATTTTTAGATTCTCCTGAGCCTCGGCAATGCCTTTCTTAAAGGCGTCTGCCATTTTCTGGGGAATCCAGACCCCTTCAACGCGCATCATGTTGATCATCTCGGATTCATCATCGGATGCTTCAACTTTGACCACGGCGCTATCTCCATCTTCAGAAACCACCGATACACGCATGGCCTTGAGCTTGGCCAGTTCTTCCCCCATTTCGGCACTCTGCTCGCTGTTTTCCATTAAATGGGTTATCTGTGCCATGATGGCAGCACCCTCTCCTGACAGCAAACCTTCAACATCCCCCTTGCGCAGACGATCAAGCTTAGCAAAGTCGCTATTCAGCAAGGCCTGTAAGATCGAGACCCCAGCGTCCCAGTTCTTCTCAATATCGGCTTTATTCGGCGTACTGGCCATCATCGGGCTTGCAAGCAGCAGGGGGCGCTTGCTTTTCAGAATGCCAACAACCTGTTTAAGCAGGTCGCTCGATTGGGTCCATAGCTCGGCATCCATACGCTGAGCGGCATCGACCACCAGGGTGTCGATGTCCGCGCGGTAACTGGCGGGAAGCGCCTTGAAAATCTGGACAGGATGATTGTTGATCACCGATTCCTGGATGTTACGTAGCGCACCGTCCGGTGTTTGTAGTTTTGCTTTGGAGTCACTACAGCCGACAACCATCGCTGTCATTGTCACCACTGCCAATAGTCTTGCAAATTTCATTCGATCATACCTTTCGGGCAACCGTTATCGCCATGTCGGCATGACACGGAATCGACTCCATCAGAACGCCCAGCCACGAAGGCATGGCCGGTCTGATCGCGACAACGCAATGTTCGTAACGTGCCTGCCCGAGACGAAACGGTCAAGCGTAAACCCAAGCGGGTGTTGTTTTGCCCCACGCCAGCCAGACGGGCCAGGCTGTACGCTCGGAAGACACGCAGTCTGGGGCTAGTACGGAAGCGCAACACAGAATTGCGGTCTCAAGCCCAGCACGAGGTCACGTTCCTAAAAACACACCTTGCCGCGCAATTACTCGCGTATAGCTTGCCTGTCCCTATTCGTCCTCAATTCTAGTCCCCTCGCTTTATCGGATACGCTTAGTCTACCCGCTTAGTAGGTAAGCCCCTTGAGGCGCAATGAGCGTATTCCGGAGAGACAGAGCAGATGGCGGCGGAGCTGGCATGCCAGTTGAGAAGGACTGTCTCTGGCATCTATGGTCTGAAGATGGCGATTGTTATGCCTGGGATTGTTTTGAAGTGCTTATCATTCGCCGTACAGATTGTCTCACTCCTCGTCGCCTCACTTTCTAATACGGTCGACTACGAGTGACGACTATGAGTATCGACTATACAGTAATTCTCATTCTGACAGTTGAACTGCGGTCGGGACGGAGCCCGACCCTCCATCTTTTCTGCTCGGGTTTATCCGTTAGTACGCTCGAATTCCTGCATGAAGGAAACGAGGGTGTCGATGCCTGCTGTGGGGAAGGCGTTGTAGATGGAAGCGCGGATGCCGCCTACGCTACGGTGCCCTTTGAGCCCCTTGAGATCCTGTTTTGTGGCTTCGGCAATGAATTGGGCTTCAAGGGCTTCGGTCGGTAGGCGCCATGTGATATTCATGTCGGAGCGACATTCGAGAACGGCTGTTCCTTTATAGAAGTCGCCGGCGTCAATTGCAGCATAGAGCTTGGCGGCCTTGTCGACGTTTTGCTTGTAGAGTGCATCGATCCCCATCTTTTTGATCCAACGCGTCACAAGCATGTAGGTGTAGATTGTGAAGGTGGGGCAGGTGTTGAAGAGCGAGTTGGCGTCAATGTGTGTCTTATATTTGAACATGGTTGGTGTGTTCTCAGGGACACGGTCTGCTAGATCGTTGCGAATGATTACCAGTGCCATACCGGCGGGGCCGAGGTTCTTTTGGGACCCTGCGTAGATCAGCCCAAAGGCGTTGGCATCAAATGGACGCGAGAGCATGTCAGAAGACATGTCGGCAATCAGGGGTGCTTCTGTTTTTGGAAAGGATTTCCACTGGGCACCGGAGATGGTCTCATTTGAGGTGATATGCAGGTAGGCCGCGCCGGGGGTTAGGTTCAGTTCGGACTCGGAGGGTACGCGGGTGGGTATTTCTTTTCCGCAGTCGGCGGCTATGTTCACGTTGCCGATGAGCTTTGCCTCTTTGATGGCTTTGCCAGCCCATGCGCCGGAGTTTGTGTAGTCGGCGGTTTGGCCGGCACCTAAAAAGTTCATTGGAATCAATGGAAACTGGGTGCTTGCGCCCCCTTGCATGAATAGCACGCTGTGGTTGTCGTCTAACTGTAAGAGTTCTTTGGTGTTGGCGACGGCTTCTTCATGTACGGCGGAGTATTCTTTGCCGCGGTGGCTGCTTTCCATGATCGACATACCGGAGCCGGCATAGTCTAGGAGATCGCGTTGTATCTCTTCGAGAACTTCCAAGGGAAGCACTGCTGGACCGGCGCTGAAATTGAATACTCTGGACATGTTGATCTCCTCTTGTTCGCTAAGGGTATGGGGTTGATGATCTATTCAGGAAAAAAACAACTTACTGCCAGAAAAAGAAAACGTCAATAACGTCATGCAATGACCAGCGGTTCCAAATAGGCGGCAATGCCGGGGGTCTGATCCTGTCGCGAGGA
>CAZNWT010000085.1:0-20246 GCA_964576795.1 uncultured Victivallales bacterium | reverse complement strand
ACCCAGTACCTGTTCTCCGCAAAAGCTGTTATAGAGATGCAAAACACCAGAACCATCGCAATTAATGCCGTTAACATTTGTGTTGTTTTATTCATAATGTTTTTCTTGATTTGTGCTTAACCACGGATTACACGGATAGGTGCGAATTATTGAATTGTTCGTAACTACTCAGGTAGCGCAACGGTTGATCCTTTTGATTAGAATAGTCTACCCTCCCCCCGCGAGCGCAACAGAAAAATACTTGCTGAAGATCAGATTACCTGATCTTCTACGGTATTAACCACAAGAGCAAGGGGTCATCCATTAGAGGCGAGGTCAAGAGATAACTAGTGATTGACGTAAAGCGGAGCTTGCGATTGTACTTTGCGCATCATGCGTATTTTCTGGAATTGCTTGCCGAGGTGAGCTCTCGATTCGCAGTGGGGATTCATGCTTACGTACTGATGGGTAACCATTACCATCTTCTGGTCCAAACCCGCTCGCCGCACCTAGGCTCGGCTCGGCGCGCGATTGAAGGAAAGGAAATGCGAGGGACAGGTCCAAATGTGACTCTGGGATTTGAACAGGAGGTAGTAGAGAACGCAGAGGTTGAGAGGGGGAGGTTAGTGCGAGCGTGGGGCCTTCTGAGAGCGTTTTCATTCTTAGTAGTCACAAGCGAGCAAAACGTTGTAGCCCCTGGAAGCGTCTAGTTCTGACTGATTTGTTCAGACCTGTTTGATTGTATAATTTCTACTGAACTTTCGGAAAGCACATCCACAGATGTCCAAGGTTGTCGTCTTCACCGAAGAAAATCTGCCCGTCTCAACCTACAACTGCGGCACCAAACATGTAGCCATAGCGACGACGTTCAATCACCGAAACACCCATGCCAAGATCCTTCGTATTTCGACACACTGGATCATAACAAAAGAACCCCGACATTTCGTCGCCACACCATCCGAACAGTCTGCCGTCAAAGGTCAGTCCGCCGCAATGGTCTAAGAAAGTACTCGTTGGAAAGGTTAAGTCCCGTTCTTAAGTTACCGGGCCCAGATTCTCAACTCGTCCCCATTCTCCTTCGTGTAGCCAGATGCGCACCAGGTAAGAGCTAGCTATCCAGGTTACGGCATACACGCATTCTCCGTCCGGGGAAGAGACGGCATCATATAATACGCTGTGCCAACCCGTCTGCATCAAAGAATTGTGCGGCAGGGTAAGTAATGACCTTTCTAGCCGACCCTTCTCCGGGTCATACCGCACTAGGTGGCCATGGTCGTCTGAGGTCCAAACACGATGCTGTTTGTCTATGAACAGGACCTGAGCGTTAATCGAGCCGATCCGGCCTATGTCACGCCGCTGACGCTTCTTGATATCATAAACAATAAAATGATCCCGAGGATAACTCAGAGCATATAAAAGGCCTCTTTCCTCATCTAGAGCTAGGCAGCGGCAACCCTCTTTTGGCAACAATGTATCCCGCCATAGCACTTTGTCGGTCTTCGTGTCGAAAGCCAGCAAGGCACTGCTTCTGAAGCAACGTTTCTCGTCGTGCTACGAACCAAACGGTGAGTAGGCTGGTTGGTCGACAGGCGGGCCGGACAGATGCGAAGCCATGTAGAGCACCCCATCGAACATTGAAGGAGCAAAGCTGTAGTGGATTTACATTGAGTGGCCCGGCCCGAATCACGGGGATCATCCACCATATCATCCATATCAAAGAGATAATCTAGGGAGTCTGAATACTCGTTATAGCGAACCACTTTAACAACTTCACCTGGAGTGGTTTCAGCGCATGCCGCAGCATAGATGCGGCCATCTGGGCCAGTGGACAGAGACTAGCACGAATCAGATACTGGGTGCTTTGAAAATTCGTACCACGTTACCTGATAATCGTTGTTATTCTTCATGATATGTAACTAAACGTTATCCGAAAAGGTCTTTTTGAACAACGGTTCCGAGTTCAAGGTCCCGAGTTGAAAACGCGCAGAATCTGATTGACAAATTGTGTCGCAATATGCTATCATTCAATGACTTAATATCACTCAAGGAGCTAGACATGTCAACATGTGTGACACAAAAAATGATAGTGGAACCCTCCCCCATCTACAACCTGATTCTACCGATCCCAGACACTGACTTTCGTGATTTTCTTGACGAAGTGGACGAATTATTCTGCCATGCTCTGGGAATCATTGAAGCCATTGTTGGGGTCTGTGCTCAGGGCGGGAGTTTCAAGGTCGCTTGCGACGCCATGGATCACATCACCGTAGCTGCAGTCTGCGGTGCCAATGAGGAGCCCCTTTATGTCCTGCAATCACACTGAGGATAGAATGTCTTTCACCGGGGACGCCACTCGCACCATGCCTGAGGACGCTTTGCGTGCGCCCTACTACCGTTTGGGGTGTGGACTGAGCCGGAGCTTGGTCGCCATTCACTCGGGGCAGTGCCGGGTCGCTTTTCTCGGTGGCTCGATCACCGCTATGCCGGGCTGGCGGGCGATGGTCTGTGACGATCTGGAAGCACAATTCCCCGATACACAATTTGACTTCATCGATGCCGGTATTGGCGGCACCAACTCGACCTACGGTACCTTCCGTTTCGAACGGGATGTGTGCTGCCACGGGTGTGTCGATCTCCTCTTTCTTGAGTTTGCGGTCAATGATAGCCGTCGCACCGGAAAGCCCGGCAACGAGCTTCGCACCAAGGCCTTCGAGGGAATCATCCGACAGGCTATAGCCCTCAACCCCCAAATAGATATTATCGTTCAGTACCTCTGTGACGCGTCCAAGGTCGAGGCCTACGCACAGGGAATGGAGCCCGGTCCCATCACCGACCATGAGGCAGTCGTTCGCCACTACGACCTGCCCGTTATCAATCAGGCGACTGCCGTCATCGCCGGACTCAATGCCAAGGAATTCGTTTGGAAGGAGTTCTCCTGCGACAGCTGTCATCCTGCCCCCTTCGGTCATAATCGGTACGTGAGGGAGATTAAGACCCTGCTCGCGGAGGCATGGGGCGCCGATGCGCTGCCGATTGCCGTTGCCATGACCCTGCCGCCGCCGCTTCACTGCGACCACTTGGGTAGAGTACGCTTGGTTTCCAGCTCTGAGGCTGCCATCAAGAGCGGATGGGAGTTTGTGAAGGGGTGGGAAGCGGAGAAGGTCTGCAACTACTCAGGGCCTGTTGATGTGTTTACGGCTAAGACTGCTGGTGCGGAGCTCGAATTCGCGTTCAACGGTTCCATGCTGGCCCTGAGTGCCATTGCCGGCATGGATGCAGGTACCCTGGAGATTATCCTGGATGGTGGCCCGCATACCTTTTTTGATCTTTTTGACGAACACTGTCCCAAGTTCCATCGCCCCGTATTTCCTGTCCTCCTTTCTGGACTGCCTGAGGGGGGGCATACCGTGCATATCCGTCTGGCTGCTGAGTCCAATCCCGAAAGTGCCGGTACCGCTGCGCGTATTCTCGCCTTTGGGGTTAAACGTTAGATTTGGAGCTAACCAATTCATGCTCAACCCTTAACTCGGAACCCCTAACCCCTTACCTGTTTCCAATGGCCCAAAGTACGGCCAGCATGACGAAGAAGTAGGCGACAAGGACGAGCTGGTAGCGGGGCCAGTTGCGCTGATACTGGAAGTAGCTTTTCGAGTCCCGGTGCCAGATGAGATCATCAATGTCAGGCTTGGTGTTTTTGCGCGTGAGCAGGCTTATGCCATAACCGACTCCTGCCGTTACCGCACAGCCGATGACGTTCCACCAAAGCCATGATACGCTGGGAGCGAACCGCCACAGCAGTAGGTTGACCACAAATCCTGCTACGATCCCCACCGATACCCCGATGTCGTTCGTTCGCCGCGTTAGTGTTGCGAGCAGGAAGGTCGCCAGAATAGGTCCGTTGATGAGTGACCCGATCTTGTTGATGGATTCGATGATTGTCGTTGATATGGAGCCCACAAAGAACGAGAAGGCAACACACAGCGCTCCCCAGAATACGGTGGTTAGCCGGGACCAGAGGATGGCGGTAGCTTGCGAGAGCTTATCCTTGACGAAGAAGCGTTCTATGATGTCCCGCATCGTAGTGGCCGAGAGGGAGTTGATGGTGGAGTCAAGCGATGACATGGCCGCCGCAAACAGCGAGACGATGATCAGACCGATGATTCCGTGGGGCAAGAACTCAAGACAGAAGGCCGGAACGGCCAGGTTGTAATTGGTCTCTCCGGTTGCGGGATCTGAGATGGCCCCGATGAAGTCGGGATGTGTGGCGAGATAGGCTGCAATGGCGACGCCCACCAGGCAGTAGGTGATCACGAGCGGAAAGCGAAGTAGCCCGTTGAGGAAGAGCGACATATTGGTCTCGTCCACGTTGCGTGCCGATAATTCGCGTTGTACCTGAGTCTGGTCGCATCCGTAGTAACTCATGTAAAGAAAGAGACCGCCCAAAAGCATGGGCCAGAAGGCGAAGGTTTTTCCATCGCCAAATCCGTGTCCGCTGAAGTTGAGTGTTTGTGCCTGCTCTGCGGGGAATGCCGCCCACATAGCCCTCCACCCGCCAAGCAGATCAACGGCGCAGACAAGGCACGCCACAATGCCGATATAGAGAATGAACATCTGGATGACGTCGGAGTACACCACCGCACGGATGCCACCGAGAAAGTCATAGATGACCGTAATGGTTCCCAGAACCAAGACGGCGACCCAGAAGGGGATGCCAACGAGTTTCTGAATGACGAGAGAGATCCCGTATACCGTAACCCCGGTTGCGAATGCCCGCAGGATTTGAAATAGCACGGAAAGCAATGTCCGGCTGACGATCCCGAAGCGGTGCTCCAGGTACTCATATACGGAGACCACTTTGCGACGACGAAAGAAGGGCAGGAGGAAGAGCATAACGCCTACCATGGCTAGCGGCACGGCCAGTTCATATTGCAGCCACAGTAGACCTCCGGCAGCGATGACAAATGCGGGAGCCCCCAGCAGGCTGTTGGTGGAGCACTGGGTGGCCATGGTCGATAGCCCGATGGTCCAGTAGTGCATGCGGTTGCCGCCGAGGTAATAGTCCCGCTCATCTTTCTGGAATCTGCCGACGAGTGCGGATAGCAAGACCATCCCCGCCATATACACCGCCACGATAACCCAATCCCATATGTTCATGCATACCCCCGAATAAAGGACGTTATTTCCAGTAACTCTCGCTGTGGTAGTATGTCCACACAATGGCTCTCTTGCCAGAAATAGATTTTTGGGGTTCTGACTTCTAGGCATGTCCGCCTATATTTGTGCCATATGGCATTTTTAAATACGCAAAGATAGCGTGATTTGTCATCCCGAGCTTGTCGAGGGATCTCAGGCCCCTGGTAATGCTTGAGATTCCTCGGCAAGCTCGGAATGACAATAGCTTTTTTGTATAGTCTGTGTTCAGTGCCTTTCAATGCCATATGGCAATATCTTAGGGGTGGGTGGGTTCAGGGCAGCATGTCTGCCTTATGCGTGGTTACGAGTTCAGTGTTCTGAGATGCATAGGGGGTCTATCCCGAACGGCACTAGCTTAAGCCATTCGAGCACATCTCCAAGTGCATTTTCAATATCCAACAGCCAACAAGGAATATCCAACCGAACAAACAAAAAAAGACCGCCCGTAACCCCAATATGCAAAAATACTGTTATGTCGCCTCTTGCTCTTGCCCCCGATGCGAGCTCGGTCCCGAAGCGAGTTCGGGATGCGAGCAGATGCAAGCACTTGGATATTGGTTGTTCAATCTAGATGCGTGAAGGCCTTTAGCTAGTGCCGTCCGGAGACCATCACTTCTCTACGGAGTTTAGTTCCTGGCTACGGTCTTTTGAGAGGTCCAGCTCTGCAAAGGCCGTCGCGTCTGGTGGAAGCGTCAGGAAGTAGTTATTGAGAACGTCAATCTGGGCGGAGCAAGACGTGGTCTCAAAACTCAGAATATGACCGCCTTGGGTATGGTCACTGCTAAGGAAGTGGAGGTGATATCCAGGAACGTTGATTCCCTTGACGAAAGCGGGGCACCTGAAGCCCACGATCGTGCCTGAAATATCAGCCATCTCAAACTCGGGCTGATTTTTGGTGACGTCGCTGAGCGGCGGGTAGGGTTTCGTCTGCGCAGGAACGCTGCGCGTTTTCATGATCTTGAAGTGTCCAGCCATCTTTATGGCGCAGAAGAGATTTGGGTTCGGAGCACATGTATTGATAAGTGCCTCGACGGTTTTGAAATCAGAGCCAGGCTTGATGTCGATAGCCATGTCTGGATCAAAATTGCATACGGTTGCAAATGGGGTGTTCAGCGAAAGGTCTGCCATGTAGACCTTACCGTCTGATCGAACCTGATAGATCTCGCCATCCACCACAATCATCTCTCCGTCCAGATGGTCAAACGTACCGATTCCAAAATCACCATGTTTCAGCAGACTTCCGCAAGACATGTTGCCGTCATAGACACCGGCAAGAAGGGCATCAATAGTAGAGGTCTGGAAGACGATATTCTTCGGTGTTGTCGAACAACCGCAAACGAAGGCCAACAGAATGGTAACGAAAAATGCTTTTTTCATGCGGCAATCATAACAATTCTTCTCCATTGTGCAACCATACTAATCCATAGCGCTTTTGTAGGACGTGCTTCCTGGTATTCCGGTAGCGCGTATAGCTCTTCTGTGTGCTTCGTCTTGTAAACCTACACTGGATTGTACACTCTCCAAGTGAGATGTGCGCAATGTGTCTGTAATCTGAAATGGAGAATGCAGAGTATGAAAACCATAATCAAAGACTTTCCGTCACGTTGATAGAGAACGCATTCCATAAGAAAGCGAGGCGCTAGATGAAAAAACACAACACCTCTGGATTTGGCTTACTCATTATTGGCAACGAAATTCTTGATGGCCGTCGACAGGACAGCCACTTTGTGGCCGCCCTGAATGCACTCAGCGAGCGCGACTTGAAGCTTGAATACTCTCTTACGATTCCCGATCACGTCGACACAATCCGGCAGCAGCTCGAGTGGGCTTTTGCGGGTTCTGTGCCTTTCTTTTGCTGCGGTGGTATTGGTGCCACCCCTGACGATCTCACACGTGAGTGTGCCGCGGCGGCGGTTGGGGTCAGCATTGAGCGTCATGTCGAGGGCGAAGCGTTGCTACGGAAGCGTTGGGGGGCGGATGCTAGTGAAAGCCGCCTGCGGATGATCGACTTCCCGGCGGGATCGGTTCTGATCCCGAATCCCTTCAACCAGATCCCCGGTTTTTGTCTGAAGCAAGGCCATTTCCTTCCCGGGTTTCCGCAGATGGCTCATCCGATGATGCAGTGGGTGCTTGAATCATGGTATGAGTCCGGACAACCCATGATCCGTGAGTCATTGGTACTTCCCGGCGCTCGCGAAGCCGACCTCAGCGATATCATGGAAACCTTTGTTGCTATGCATCCAGACCTATCCTTCTCCAGCCTGCCGCGCTACGTTGGGACCTCAACGGAGTTGCACCTAAGTATCCGTGGTGGTGCCGAATCGGTTCACGAAGGCATCCAAGCACTCAAGCAGATGCTGACACAATCCGGCTACGACTTTACCATCGTCTAGCAGCCTGTCGGACGTTGATCAAAACACGTCAGTAGCAAGGCATACTGTCCAAACTGCTAGTAAGACCCTATCCGAAAAGGTCCGTGGCACGAGAATCTTCGAATATCTAAGCTTTGTCGATTCCCCTCTTACACTTGCATCAAGATTAAGGCAAAGATTACGCTAAAGATGGGGGATTCAAAATAGCTTCGCCGACACTTAAAACGATCTCGTTGGAGCAGTAGGCGCCGCTATTTGGGGCGAGGGCGCCCCAATTTTATTTTTGCAGGACTTCGCTTGATGCAGTAATGGAGGTGGTCCGCCCTCGGTCCGCAGATTGCAGAGAGTGGCACCCCCGCCTTTTAGCTCGTTTTAAGCTAAGCTGTAGCCGCACACAAATCCCTTTGTCTTTACCCTAATCTTTGCCCACGTCTGCGGCCCTTTTCGACAAACGACTACGGCGAGCGGTTGTCAGCGTGCAGGGAGAGACACAAAAAAACACATCGGTGAAGAACCAGAAAAGTAGACAAAGAGGATGTTGAGCGTGCGTTGATTCTGGCATCATCCCGAGCATTTGGTCGAAGTGCGACAGAGCCTTGCTTGTGTTTCCTCAGATAGCCCGCGTGTTTTGAGAATGTTGCGTGTGTCGCGGACATCCTTAGCAATCTGGGTTACCAGTTCTTCTGTGGTGGCGAAGTACCACTCATCGCGAAGATGCTTGATAAAGTGGGCCTCAATATCATCGGCATACAGCGATCCCTCGAAGTCGAGTAGATGGAGCTCAAGGACCGGGGGCACGGCTTTATCTTTCGCAAAGGTAGGTCGAGTTCCAAAATTGAGAACACCGTCATAGAACGTTCCGCTAACGAGCGCTTGTACGGCATAGACTCCGAGTGGTGGGAGTGATTCGTTGTGAGGATCAAGGTTGGCGCTGGGAAAGCCCAATGTGCGCCCAATGGCGTGGCCGTGGACGACGGTGCCGAGTACGCTGGCGGGGCGTCCCAGCATGGCAGCGGCATGGTCGAGTTCTCCGTGCATAATGGCTGCTCGAATTCGGGTGCTCGATACGGTTTCGTTATTATCCAATATTGGGGGAAGGGTTGTGACGGTAAGATTGGCTTCGCTTCCGAGGTGGCGTAGCAGGTCGGGGGTTCCTTTGGCGTGTGCACCAAACCGCCAATTTTCGCCTACAATGATTTCCGATAGGGTGGGGGCGCAATGAAGCATCCATGCGGCAAAATCGGGGGCCGGCATGGAGGCAAGTTCCTGTGTAAAGGACAGGGTTACACAGCCGTCAACACCACAAGCGTCGATCAGTGCGAGTTTGTGGCTTGTTGAGGTCAGTATTAACGGCGCGATTGTCGGGCGAAGTACTTTGAGAGGATGGCGGTCAAACGTGAGAATCCAAGCTTCGCCCCCGCGCCTCTGGGCCGCTGCGATGGTGTAGTCAATGATGCTGCGATGTCCGCGATGCACGCCATCAAAGAAGCCGACAGCTAAGGTAATCGGTTTGGCGCGGTCGTGAAGACCACTAAGCTCTTGCAGACGTTTCATGCGAATTGATGCAATGGCAGTATGTGTTTAAGTAGTTCGTCTTTGCTCATTTTCAGTGCCTGATCCAAGGGCAATGCCTGTTGGATATCGAGGTCGCCCGAACGGGTTCGGCGAAGGCGGATGAG
This sequence comes from uncultured Victivallales bacterium, assembly GCA_964576795.1. GTDB lineage: Bacteria > Verrucomicrobiota > Kiritimatiellia > UBA8416 > UBA8416 > JABGOW01. Next base: position 11,023 of record CAZNWT010000085.1, on the reverse strand, counting down.
GTGTGCGTAACAGCCCAAGTCCTCACCAATATCATGACAGAGTGTTCGCACATAAGTGCCTTTGGTGCAGCGCATTACAAACTCTGCATCCGGAGATTCAAAGCGGAGCAGCTTGAATTGATACAGGTGAATGAGCCGTGATTTTCGCTCTACTGTCTTTCCCTTTCGGGCTTGTTTGTAGAGCGGTACACCATTTACCTTCACTGCCGAGACCATGGGGGGCATTTGCATGCTATCGCCCAGATGTTTTGCCATTTCATCGCGAACCTGCTCTTCGGTAATACCGGATGGATCCCCTTCGTTGATGATCTCGCCCTGTGCATCCTGACTGTCGGTAGCCGCTCCGAGTCGAAGGGTTCCCTCGTATGTCTTGTCGGATCCCAGAAATTGGTTAGAGAGTTTGGTGCCTTTTCCCAGAAGCATGATAAGCAGCCCAGTTGCCATGGGGTCAAGGGTTCCGCCATGCCCTACCTTCTTGATTCCAAATGTGCGCCGGATGCGGTCGACGATGTCGTGAGAGGTGGGCCCCATGGGTTTATCGATCAGGAGCACGCCACCGAAAGGGTCAACGGGCTGGGGGGGGGCGGGAGTATTAAATCGCGAGCCTTTGTCTATCATGCTTCTATATCCTGTTCCTACTGTTAGTCGCCACCCTTAGTCGAGTACACTTAATCCAACTTCTTTGTCGCAACTACCTAGCTAGATGCCCTCCGAAAAGGTCGGAGGCACCAGAATCTCCAAATTTCCTTATCTTTGTCGCGAGCTTTGTCGTAAGCTTTGTCAATTCCTCTCTCAAACCTGTTTCCCTTTTCGACAAAGCTCAGGACAAAGCTCGCGACAAAGGGACAAGGGGGACCTTGTTTCCGGTCTGTTTTCTCATATTTTCGCCTCACCTCGGTTCAACCCCTTTTCGGATGCCCTCTGACTAACAACAATTAAGCATTTTGACTAAGGGTATCCGACTAGGTGTATGGACTAGGAGTATCGACTAAGAGCTTTCTGCTTTTGTATTTAGATTATTACCGTTCTGGAGTATAGGGCCAGCACTATTCCCATCATCGAGGTGGGTTAGAATATCAAGGACATGGTCACCCTCTTCTACTGAGCGATCGAGATCAAAGTGAAGTTTGGGTGTATATTTCAGAGACAGATCCCGATTAATTGTATTTTGGATCTCGGGGCGATGCCGCCGCAATATGCTCAACATCGCGAGCTTCTGTTCCTCTGTTCCGCGAATGGAAACCAGTACACGGGCTGTGCGTAGGTTCCGTGCTGTGATTACATGGGTTATGGTCACGGCAGCCAGATCAAAGCTCTGATCATTCATGATATGGAATAGAGACTCACCAATCTCTCGGCGAATCAGGGCATTTACGCGATCCAGTCGATCCACACTCACGGGGGCCTCCACAGTTATTCAGTGATAGACGCAAAAGACGGGATGATGCCCGCCGAGGCATCTCCCGTCTGTCTACGGTGTTGTCCTTGCCACGTTTACAGTGTCTGCACGTGCTCTTCGATTTCGTAGAACTCGAGAATATCGCCTTCAATATAATCAACGAAATGATCCAACCGCAAACCACATTCTTGTGCTTCGCGAACTTCGCGCACGTTATCCTGAAAATGCTTTAAGGATACCAGCGTTCCTTGATAGAGAACTTCGCTTTTGCGCTTTACTCGTACGCGATGCTTGATGTTGACGACACCCTTAAGCACGAGACATCCGGCAACTTTGCTGCCTTTTCCAACTTCAAAAAGCTCGCGTACTTGAGCTTGGCCGCGAACAGCCTCCTCGAGACGGGGGCCCAGCACACCGATCATCGCTGCTCTGACCTGATCTATCAGTTCGTAGATGACCAGATGCAGACGCACTTCAACGCCTTCGTGTTTGGCAAGGGCCTCAACACCAGATTCCTTTGCCACATGAAAGCCGAGAATAACGGCACTTGAGGCGCTGGCGAGCATCACGTCATTGCTTGTGATGTTCCCCGTGCTACTGAGAATGATGTTCAAATTAATTTTGTTGCTATTGATTTCAGTAAGGGAGTGTACGATTGCTTCTGCACTTCCTTGTGTGTCTGTTTTCAGTAGCACTTTGAGTACAAGGTCGTCCTGCTCAGAAATTTGCTCGAAGAGATCGTCAAGCGAGGCCTTTTTCGGAGCTTCATACTGTTCAGTTTTGATAACCTGAGCGGCTTCTGCTGCGGCATTCTTTGCCATGCGGTCATTCTTCATCACCACGAATTCAGCGCCAGCCTCGGGAACACCCGAAAGTCCAAGACACTTGACCGGCGTTGACGGTCTGGCAGACTTAACCTGAATTCCATGATCGTTAATCAACGCCCGGACACGTCCAGCAAGAACGCCACAGAGAATGGAGTCTCCCACCTTAAGCGTTCCGCCGGTAACTAGAAGATGGGCCGTGGGGCCCATGCCCGGTTCGAGCTGAGATTCGATGATGAATCCCTCGGCGCGTTTTTCTGGATTTGCAGAGATCTCCAGCATTTCGGATTGTAGCAGAAGCATGTCTAATAGATGGTCAATGCCATCACCCGTCTCTGCACTCACTTGACAGCAAATGGTCTCTCCGCCCCACTCTTCCGGGGCCAAACCCTCTGCCTGAAGCTGCTGAAGGACGCGATCCGGATTGGCCGAGGGCAGGTCGCATTTGTTGATGGCGACCACAATGGCGACACCTGCTGCTTTGGCATGGGAGATTGCTTCTTTGGTCTGTGGCATAATGCCGTCGTCTGCTGCAATGATGATGACGGCAATGTCTGTCAGATTGGCTCCACGAGCCCGCATTGCGGTGAACGCAGCATGACCGGGGGTGTCCAGAAATGTAATCTGCTTTCCAGTCACTTCAACGGTGTAGGCTCCAATGTGCTGAGTAATGCCACCGCTTTCGCCTTTGGCTACTGTTGTTTTACGGATGTAGTCAAGAAGCGAGGTCTTGCCATGGTCGACATGCCCGAGGAATGTCACTACGGGCGGGCGGATGATCAAATCTTCCGGGCGATCTTCTCTAGTGGGCTCGTCAGCCAAATCTTTTGGCTTGGGTGCCTGATGATCACTGCGTTTGTCATGCTCAACGGTAAAGCCCAGTTTATTGGCAAGCTTTTCGGCAACATCGAAATCGAGTTTGGCGTTGATGGCCGCAAATATATTCATGGCCATTAATTCAGCAATGATTTTATTGGGGCGCACGTTTAGCATGTCTGCTAAATCCCGAACCACAACGCCACCGCGGAAGCGAACAATGTTTTCCTCGTCACTGCTCTTAGTAGAGGCTTCCGTGTCTTCCGTTACAACGGCTTCTTGCTTTTTTGCCTCTGGTTCTGCGGCTTTGGGCTCTGTTGCCGCGGGAGCGGCCTCTTTCGGTTTTTCCGTTTTCTTGGGTTCGATCTTTGTCTTTGGTTCGGAGGCGGGGTTGGCTTTTGCTTTCGCGGGCGCTTTTTTCGCCACCTTGGCTTCTGGTGTGGGTGCGGGTGTTTCTGTTCCCTGTGCATTGCGAATCAGGGCGACGGCATCCTCATCCAACGCGCTCATGTGGCTTTTGGCTTCAACGCCAAGATCGTGTACCCGGGCCAGCATATCTTTGCTGGATAGCCCCAGCTCTTTGGCTAATTCGTGAACTCTCATGTTTCGCCTTCTGTAAGTGCCGCTTGCAGGTCACGGCGCATTATTGCTGATGAAGCCTTTTGCGGTTAGGCTTCCGTGTCCTGCTGAGTTGTTTCTACTGCCGCGTAGATTCCCCGTGCCGCGTCGATGTCGATGTTCAACATCTCGGCAATGTCTTGGGCCTCGGCGGCCAGGACGCCTTCAACAGTTAAAAATCCTGCCCCCACAAGGGCTTGAGCCGTTTCCAGAGAGATTCCGTCTACCTCTGCCATGCGTTCGATAGCGAGGGAGACCTTCTCTTCGAAGGAAATGGCCGATTCATCCTTGTGGATATCAATTTTCCACCCAACAAGCTTGGCGGACAAGCGCACATTCTGTCCGCGTTTTCCGATAGCGAGAGAGAGTTGATCGGAATCGGCAATCACGTGAATCACGCGTTCGCCATCTTTCTCAACAATATCGACTTTGGCTAGACGTGCCGGCGAGAGGGCGTTGGTGACATAGGTCTTGGTGTCCTCACTCCAGCGAATAATATCAATTTTTTCACCCGAAAGTTCACGAACGATGTTTTTTACGCGCATTCCCCGCATGCCAACACAGGCACCAACCGGATCAACCTTGGAATCATTTGATATAACCGCAATTTTGGTGCGATAACCGGGTTCGCGGGCAATGCCTTTGATCTCAACGATACCATCCGCGATTTCGGATACTTCGAGTTCGAAAAGCCTCCGCACAAAGTCGGGATGGCTGCGCGATAGAATGATTGCGGGCCCCGCTTGGCTGTTTTGAACACTCACCACGTAGGCCCGGATGCGTTCACCAATCTGATATTCTTCAGTTGGTACGCGTTCACGCGAGGGGAGTATGCCTTCTGCCCGGCCAAGATCAACAACGATATCGCTTCGATTAAACTGGCGAACCCCACCGCTGACAATGTCCCCGACGCGGTCTTTGTATTCATCAAAAACGATTTCGCGCTCAGCCTGTCGAATGCGCTGTGTGATTGCTTGCTTAGCGGTCTGTGCCGCGATTCGCCCTAAACTCGCTGTGCCGCATTCAACTTCAATGGCCTCGCCAACTTTGGCCTCGGGGTGTGCCTTGAGAACCTCGTAAAGCGTGATTTCATCCGCTTGGGCTTTTGGGGCGTCCACAATAATTCGAGTGGCGTAAGCCTTTATGTCGCAAGTTGTTCTGTCAATAACGACGCGCATGTCTTCATCGGCTACGGAGTTCTTTCGTGCGGCCGACTGTAGGGCAAACTCCACGGCTTCAATCAGGATTTCACGGTCAATTCCGCGTTCCTTTTCCATATAATTCAAAATGGCAATGAGCTCATTATTCATAGCAAATCGTCGCTTTCTCCAGTTTTCTCAATTCCCGATACTAAAAAGAGCGGGATTAACCCACTCTTTCAAAAACACGGGTTTTGAATCTGGCTTAGTACTCTATCGGCGCGCTTGCGATATCGTCAAGCTCCGAAATAGGCTTTCTGGGAAAAGGTTGTGAGTTATGGGTTCGGTGTTTCGGGTTCAGGGAGTTAATTTGAAAGCTGAAATGGGAAAGCTGAAAGAACCTCAACACCCTACCGTCCACATGCTACGCCAGCAGAAAACCTTCCCGTTTCACTTATGACCGCCGCACGGAACTCGGAACTTAGAACTCTCAACTCTTTTTCTCACATGCTTGCAAGCGATGGGAGTTGGATGGTAGATAGTGTCCCATGATGAAGTCAGATGAATTCAGGATCAAGCTACAGGCGGATTACGGGTATCGGACTCCAGATGTCGCGGGGAAGCGATTGTGGTATCGGTTGTTTGGGCGTTTTGACTTCACGTATAATGCTGCGATGTTAGCCATTATTATTAAAGGGGCGCGGTTGTACCGCAGTGGAAAATGGGATCGGGCTGGCTGGCTGGATCTCTCACTCGATGTAATGCGCTGTGTAGAAGGGTGCGGCGGTCGGATTGATGTCTCGGGCTGCGAGCATCTTGCTGCGGTGCAGGGCCCGTCTGTTATTGTGGCCAATCACATGAGTGTGCTTGAAACATTTGGCCTTCCCTGTCTTGCGCTACCCTTTTCGGATCTGACATTTGTTGTGAAAGAGAGTTTGACTCGGATGCCGTTTATGCGTGACGTCATGAATGGCTCTAAACCAATTAGCGTGGGACGTTCAAATCCACGTGCGGACTTAAAAAAGCTGATGGATCTGGGGCCAAAGACGCTTGAGCAGGGCCGCTCTGTTGTGATTTTTCCGCAAGCGACGCGTGACCCCATCTTTCGGCCGAGCATGTTTAATACACTCGGTATGAAACTCGCAAAGCGGGCCGGGGTTCCGCTTGTGCCGCTGGCGTTGAAGACCGATTTCCATGGCCTCGGCCGAACCTTTAAGGATTTTGGACCGGTGGATCGCAGTAAGACGGTTTTTTTTAAGTTTGGGGAGGCCATTCCCATTTTGGGGAATGGAAGAGATGCGCATGACGCCAGCGTACGCTTTATTAGCGAGACCCTTCAGAGTTGGGGTGGTAGTGTTGAGGTTGACACTTAATCCCAACCCTTACTCGGATACGCTTAATCGAACTGCTTAATCGTTGACGGGAAACGACTTGTTGAGATGCTGGTGACACCGACGACTAACGCTCTCCAAAGGGGGCTGGATTGCAGGCGGACGAGGTGAGTCGATTAAGGGTATCCGATTAAGGGTGCCGAGTAAAAAAACGAGTAAGTAGGCACACATCTCTGAGGTGTAGCCCCCCACCTGAAGTTTGGCAGCGCCCCATCATCCCTGGGCCGAGCTGTGAGCGGAGTGCATCTCGGAGATATGCACGTACTACTTTGAAAAACGAGGATTAGCGTAAGACTGATGGGAAATTTTATTCCAGACCGCCTGCTTGAAGAAATTCGGTTCCGCAACGATATCGTTGAGGTAGTCGGTTCTTACATCACCTTAAGACGTTCCGGCACAACCTATAAGGCGTGTTGTCCCTTCCACAAAGAGAAGACGCCCTCCTTTAACGTCAATCCGAACTTGCAAATCTTCAAGTGTTTTGGATGTGGCGAGGGGGGGGATGTGATTTCCTTCCTGATGAAGTATCAGGGCCTTGATTTTCTCACGGCCGCCAAAGCTCTTGCGGAGAGGGCGGGCATTGCACTCGAGCTTGAGGAGGATTCCGGCGCCTCAAAGCATCGCAAGCTGATTTTTGAGATCAACCACGCCATTTCGCAGTTCTATCGCCGCTGTATGCTCCAAGCTCCGGCGGCCAAGGCGGCACGCGAGTATCTGGCCGAGCGCAAGCTTGATGGCGACATTGCCGACACATTCCAAATCGGGTACGCCCCGGACGGATGGGATGTGGCGCTGCAATGGGGGGCCAAATATAGGTACACGCCAGACCAACTTGAGTCGGCCGGGCTAGTGCTGCGCTCTTCGCGCGAGGGGGCAAGAGGTAAGTTCTACGACCGCTTTCGGAATCGACTGATGTTTCCCATTCTGGATTCTCAGGGGCGGGTTATTGGGTTCAGCGCGCGACTATTGGTCAAAGATGATAAGGCCCCAAAGTATGTTAACAGCCCCGAAACCGAAGTGTTTCATAAAGGACGGGTGCTGTATGGGATGGATAAGGCCCGTAGGCACATCGTGAATGCTCCGAATCGTGAAGCGATTATTTGCGAAGGGCAAATTGATGTGATCCGCTGTCATCAGGCTGGGATTGAGACCGCCGTGGCAGCGCAGGGCACTGCTTTTACCGAGGAACATGTGCGTGCCCTGAAGAACTATGCCGACAGTGTGGTGTTGGCATTTGATTCGGATAGCGCTGGTAAAGCGGCCGCGGTGAAAACTGCCGTTGTGTTTATGGATGCCGGAATTGTGGTTCGGGTGGCAGCTCTCCCCGATGGGGAGGACCCGGATTCTTTTATCAAGGATAACGGTGGCAAAGCCTTCCGGGATCTATTGGCAGGGGCTCAGTCGGCTGTGGCATTTCAGATTGCATCGCTGAGTAAGCTCGAACAGGATGCCAAAGGGGTTGCCGGGACCAACCGCATTGCCAAAGCGGCGTTGGAAACCATTTCGCATAGTGAGAATGCCGTACAAAAGGCGCGGTTATTGCAGGAGACCGCTTCGCTTCTGAATTTGCCCGTTGGGGCGTTAGAAGAGGATCTTGCCAAAGTGGTTGAGGCGCAGAAGCGTGCGGCAGAGCGTCAGGCAAAGCGTCCCCCCCGCGGAGAGTCGAAAAAAGCTGTAGGGGCCCCCGCCGAGCATGAACCCCCTTCGGTGGAAGAGGATGTCGATATCCCACTAGACGTCCTGGAAGCCTCGCGCTTTAGTGGAGAGTATGGTCCTGATGACGCTCCGAACGTTGGTCGCGTCGCCCGAATTCCAGATGATGAACAGGCGCTTTGTGAACTTGTCATTCACGTTACCGATCACCCTGAACTTTCCGAACTCATTACGGAATTTCTCCCGATGGAGATGGTGAGCAATCTTAAATGTCGTCAGCTTATTTCCTGTGCCTTGGATGCCGCCGCCCACAATACGGATCTACTTGAAGAACTCCTGGCGGAAGGGGAGGATGCCGCCGATGTGCTCGCGTATGCAGAATTGCTGTTGAGTTCGCCGGTGAAGGTGAGTGGTCGCGAGTACTCCCCAAAAGAGGCGGTGCAAGATCTCACCCTTGGGTTTTGGCGAAGCAAGCTCGATCGCGAGCGGCGAGAGATTCTGGCTAAAGGCAACTCCCGGACTCCAGAGGAAGCAGAGCGGCGCACCCAGATTACCTATGACCTCAAATCGCTCCGTCGCTGGACGACCGGTCGCGAAGTCATTGCGATTGAGCGAAGCCTGTTTGAAAGCAAATAAAATTCACCACATAGAACACACCTTGCCGCGAAAATACTCGCGCATAGACTGCCTGGTCCTATTCGGTCCATAAAATCCTGAATGCGTAGTTTAATGCGTAGTTTATTCGTTGATACCGAGTTCAGGTTTTTCTCCCATTGGGCAACAGAAAATGAGATCTTCTTCAGTTCGAAATCAAGCAGAGAACCAGCAGCAATAACATGAAGATTGGGGCGCTTCTCGAAAAAATAGCGAAAGGCGAGAATCGCACGTGGACAAATCTGGACTTCATCTAAAAAAAGGAGGGCACCGCTATCTTGGATTGTGACGCCGAAGTAGTTTTGCAGATGATGGATTATGTCATCGGGTGAGAGGCTGCCTTCGAAGAAGGAGGATAGGTCTGGTGTCTCCTCAAAATTTATCTCTACAAATGAATCAAACGACCTTCGCAAAAAGAAAAAAGGAGATAAGAAGTTTAACCGCAGTTCAATTGGATCTCCTCAGCCTCCGGTCAAAAAACGCCGTCACACGTTTCTCTGGATCGGATGTTACATTGATAACCAGTGGTCTGACCCCGCTTTGCCTGCGATGTTTTTCCGGGACGGCCAACGCTATCTTTAGTGTCGATTAGTGGTTCTGCTGCCGTTAGCTCTTTTTCTGCGGTGGCGGTTTGATTTGAGCGGCTTTGAGTGGGTAGCGTATCTTGAGTTGGTTGTTGAGCAGCACTTCAACCCAGTAGGTGCCCGGGGTTTCGAGTTTGACGTTGAGGAATATCTCAACACAGGTCGCGTTAGATTCGCTGTCGGGTAACTTAACGGGAACCGGCTTGCCTTCGACGACAACGGTCATGCCATCCGGTTTCAGCAGTCGACTTTGTTGTGTGAATTCACCGAACCCGCAGCACCAGCGGTTTACCATGCAGAGACGTTGAAATACGGCTGGGTATTTTGGGACGCCAATGGCATCGAAAAGCCCGATCAAAATGAACTTACCGTTTCGCTCCTGGCGGACATCGTCGCAGAGCAGGCTGGACTGCAGGTCGGGCATCATGGGGGCTTGAGAGGGGGGGGTCATGGTTGCTTGTCTCCATCTGAAGCGGGGGCTTCTTTATCAGTTTGGTTTAGGGCGGATGATGTGGCGCGTTCGAGTGTTTCTCTGACGGTGGGCACGTAGCGAATGATAATGTTGCCAATTGCAGATTCTTCACCAAAATGTCGGTTCAGGTAGTCGTGTGGGATCAGATTCATAACCAGAAAGATGATGCAAACGACGACGCTCATCCTGAGTGCGCCGGCGCAGATGCCCATCCCTTTGTCGAAGCCCTCTGCAAACACCACCTTGATCAGTTTTTTTAGAATGAGTCGCAGCAGGATCATGATTACAATGGCGAGAATCACAGTGGCTATGAATGCCACCGCGTGTGCGGCTTGGTCCTCAAGTCGCGTGTTCTCCTGTACCCAGGAGCCGACGGCATTGTGAAGTGAGACCCCTGCTATGAACGCGAGGATGGTGCCAATGAGACGCGCGAGCTCACCTGACAACCCTCTGAAGAATCCCTGAATCCCGCCGATAGCCACAAGTGCAAGGGCTATGATATCAACCAGATTAAGCTCCGGTATTGAGTTCATTCCTGAGGTGGGGTTTTGTGCTGCTCCACCCATTGGCGAGCGTAATCAGCCGATGTGCCCATTGGGGCCAGGTGAAGAAAACGTTCAAAATGAATGAGAGCCATGTCGGGGCGGTTTTCGTCGCGATAGATGCGCCCGAGGAGGTAATGGGCCTTGGCAAAGTCAGGTTGTACGCGAATCAGACGATTGAGGTGTGCGAGTGCGCCCTTGTTCTGCCCTTGCTGCATTTCGGTCAGGCCTAGCATGTAGAGCGCTTTGGGCATGTCTTTCTGGAGGATGAGAGCGACAGTGAACGACTTTGCGGCTCTATCCAAATCGCCATTGGCCTTGTATGCAAGCCCCAGATTATATGCCGTACGCGACGATTTTGGGTCTTCTCTGAGCGCTTTCTGATAGGCGATAATGGCCTCATCCCAAGTATGATTTGCGTAGTGGTCCAGACCTGCCCGAAATGCCGCTTCGCCCGGGGGTAATGCCGCAGAAGTCTCCGGTGTGGTGGTCGTCGTGCTCGCTTGAGGCGCGGTCTTAATGGCCCGTGCATCGTTAGGAAACATTCTGGAGAACTTTTGGTGGAGGTTCGTCGCGCGCACGGCGTCACCGAGATGGGTTTTGTAGAGTTGGATAAGCGCCCAGATGAGATCGGCATTGTTGGGGTACTTGTTCACGCCACCTTTAAGGGTAAGGAGCGCGATATCTGCATTTCCACGATTGAGTTCAAGATCGGCGGTTGCCAAAAGTTGGCGGACAATATCCACATCTTCTGATGGGGGCGGGGTGGGTTTGGGCTTTGGGGCGACGGCAACAGGAGGCTGGGGGGGGGGCACCGGAGTAGAGGGCTCGTCAGCGGGGGGGGCATCTTCACCGAGACTGATGAATGCTTGAGGTGTTTCTGCCGCACGTCTGTCATTTGGGGATGCGGTTTGAAAACGTTTGTAGTAGG
>CAZNWT010000084.1:0-20250 GCA_964576795.1 uncultured Victivallales bacterium | reverse complement strand
CCACGGTCGCGCGGACGAAGAGCCGGAGCCGCTGGCGCACAAGCTGCCGACCTCGATGATGACGTTTGACTTGTCGATGACGTTTAGCTGCTTGTGTGCCAGTGGCGGAGGCGGCGCATAGCACGGGATTAAGCGAGCGGCGTAGCCGCGAGGATGCGGAGAGCGTTGGTTCACCAGCCACGCAGCGGAACGTCGTGCGCGTCTCCGCAAGGATCGTGACGGAAGCGTAGCGACGGCGCGATTCTTGCAGACGCGGCACGGCGTGGAGCGGTGGACTTCGCCAACCAGCGAGCACTTGGCGCGCTTCCTGGCTTCAAGCAGGAAGCGTGCAAAGTGCGGTGGCAGCGGGACAGCGTAGGCCCGGCGTCAGCCGGGCCGGAGCGGAGTGCATACGAGCGGACGCAGTCCGCGAGGACCGCAGACCGAACCCCGGGACGGTGTTCGGTCAGTCGGGACGGTGTCGTAGTGTGGTCAGTCAGTCGGCGCAGCCGACTGACCGGCTCGGCTGTAACATGGCGGTGGGTTTCCGCCTATGCCGAAGGCGTGACGTATTGTGGTAATGTAGAGAGAGGAGGACAGGACCGCCGCCGGTGGGCTCGTAGGATTTGAAGGAAGGGGATACAGGGGTTGGAAGTGATGCGGACGGTAGTGGCGGTGGTTGGGTGCGCGGTGAGAGCCGCGAGAGAGAGCGTAGCTCTCGACCGGTACGGCAGGCACCGACGGAGGTGGTGCCGTGATCGGCGGGAGAAGGGTCCCTGTTTTGCCTGGTATCTGTAAGACCAAAACGCAGGGAAGATGGGCCTCCTCTTTCCTGTCTATATCTCTATGGCTGGATGGCCTCGGCTGTTTGCATGGGAGGATATGCCGTGCGCGTTCCGGCCTGGCTGGCCCGGAACGCGTGGGCCGGGATCGCCTTGAACAGCGACCCGGTTAGTTGTAGTTTACCCAGCGGAAGGAAGAATGGCGGTTCCAACTAAGGTAAGGAGACACCGCCAATTTATTTTGTGTAAAGGAAGCAATATAGTGACAGTGGGCAGAAACAGCAAGCACCTGCCTCGATTGTGGAAGAACGGGGTGCTGTAATTCTACCGCTCGTATTTCGTCCGGATTAGGTTGCCGCCCGCTGTTCTTTCGTCAAAGCTGCACCGCCCTCTGGGTATGGATGTGGAATGTTCCGCGTCGTTTCTGCAACAGTGGGATCCGAGATAAGCTGCTCCAAAACTGCTGCATGCTCCAGTAATACTGGCTTGATTGTTACTCTACGTGTCATGGCTACACCTCCCTTCATTTGTGTGCTATACATAAAGAAGGAGGACAAGAAGTGTCCACTCGATCACCTCTTCAGCACCTCAGCCATCTCCCCAACCATTGCTGCCAACTCCTTATCCACCGCCATCCGCTCTCGAAAACGCCGCAACTGTCGACAGACGGCTGAGCCAGTTCCCATGCCCAGATATGCACCAATATCGCGCTGGTTCATGCCAGCATGTCGTCCCAGTAGCACGGCCGCCACGGCTCGCGCCACGCATCCGTATTGCCGGATCTGAAGTGACTCAACTGGCAGATTGAACGCATTGGCAACCAACCGAATAACTTCAGCCGGATTTTGGAGCGCCTCCACTTTACGGAACGACACGTCCTCGGGCCGTCGGGCACTACTGGCCAAGTCCGTGTGCATATCGCGGATTTGATCTTGGAAGTCGCTGTCGCCAATACCCCAAGTCATGCTCTTCAATACCTCATTAAAGTCCTCATCCGTCTCTGCAATACCTGCCTCCACAAAGCGTCGATAAGCTTTCCTCTGCCGCTTCTTAGAACCACCCAGTGTCGCCAGAATCGGTCCTTCTGTCACAAAGTCCAACGGTATCCCCAGCCCCGCATATCCCCGATAGCTGCTCCACGGATACTCCCGAAGCGCCTTCACCCGCTTTTCCTGCATCTTCGTTTTCTGCGCTCTGATAAACACGGGATTTAGATGTATATAGCGTGATAGTTTCAAAAGATACTCATCGCCTTGGACAAGAATGGCGTCGAAACGGCCCTGCATCAGGTGTCCGGATCGCCGGTGCCGAAGATTGTAGTACACCGTGTAAGCCGTCTGCAGTTTATGCATGAATACCGACAGATTCGCATGGGGCGTCTCTGCTAGGAGATGTACATGATTGGTCATCAGGCAGAACAGATAGAGCCGCACTCCACACGCTTCAGCCGCTTCGCCGAGCTTCAGCAGAAACCGATCACGGTCGGCATCGTCATCAAAGATTCGGCGTCGATCAACGCCACGGATCGTGACGTGATAAATCGCACCCTCGAATTGGACTCTTAACTTCCTAGCCATATCGCGACCAGAATATGGGTAATGCCTCCACAATGTCAATTATCAAGGGTTGACCCTAACGCCCGCTCTACTTTCCCCAGTCAAATGCCAGCGAGAAGTTGTTGTTCTTGTCGTCACGCAGGGCGACGTAGGCGGCCGGGGCGTCGCTGACAGCGGCAAGGTTTTGCACAAAGTCGGTGGATTTCAACGTGCCGCGGCGATACTGTTCAACGGCCATTTGCCGGTCCTCGACGCCGCGGTCGGCCGGAGTCAGGACGGTGACGCCTTCGCCGGGGAAGAAACCAAACGGATTGATGTTGACCTGGTCGATGTAGTTGGCCTGAATGACCAGCCTCGCCCAGTCGCCTCCGTAGAATTGGATTGGCTCGACCTTGTAGTCTTTGCTGTAGTTCTGCGGCTTGCATCGGACCAGTTTATAGGCCATGAGCGCACCTTTTGGGCTGCCGGAGCATTCGACCACAATATCGGCGCCGCCGTTGCAGAGAGTCAGAAGGCGCGCTTCGACATCGGCATCCGAGACGTTGACGGTAGCGGCGGCCCATTTTTTGGCGCGCTTGAGGCGCCCCTTTTCGAGATCGGCGACGATCACCCGGCAGCCGGCGGCATTGAGCCAGGCGGCGGAGAAAGCGCCGATCAGTCCCTGGCCGAGCACGACGGCGGTTTCGCCGCGGCGCGGCGCGGCGGCCGTGACTCCGCGCAGACTGATCGCAGAAATCTCGGCGGTGACATAGTCGATGAGGTCGGCGCCGGTGGGCAGTAGCACTGGGCGGTCTTCGCCGTGGGTGACATGAACCTGCAGGCTGGCCTGCCCGCCCCACATCGATTTGACCCCGAGCAGCGGTTTCGGATTACGGCAGGAGACCTGATCGCCGACCCGGAACCCAGTGGATTCGGGACCGACTTCGATCACTTCACCGACGCTCGAGTAGCCGGGGATTATCGGGTAGTTGCCGGACGCACCATAGTGGCCTCCGAGCACGCGCAGCTCGGTGCCAGACGATACCATGGTGTAGCGGGTGCGCACGACGATGTCGCTTGGGCCAACATCACCCAGTTCGTACTCGCGTACGTCGATCTGGTTGACGTCTGTGTAGGTGATGGCTTTGACTTTATTGCTCATGATTCATGTTCCTTTTTTCTTAATACCTTCCAAACTCTTCGATCAGATTACCAACCAGTCTGACCAGTGCCAGGTCGCCGTTGGGTGGTACCTGGTCGGCGACGCCGAAGATGAATTTGTTCGAGTCCTTGTGGCAGCGAATGATCTCCTTGACCTGTTTTTCGATATCTTTGGCGGTGAACGGCGGCGCGAACATGGCGCCGGGCAGTCCGCCGATAAGAATGACCTTGTTGCCCGCCATGTGGCGCAGATCTGCGATCTCCACATCACCGACCGGCTTGGGCACCACCGAGTCGATGCAGTCGACCCCGGCCGGTCCGAGTTTTTCCAGCGTCCCGCGCAGGGTGCCGTCGTTGTGCAGCATGCTGATGTGGCCGCCTTCGCGCAGCCAGGTGGTCCAACGCCGGACATAGGGGGCGATATAGTCGCTAAAGTAGCCGCCCATGGTGGTGGCCGAGAGATTCTCGTTTATCATCACACAGGAAGGCGGCGCCTCCGCCATCCTGTGGTAGACCTCATCATTGAACACGCCAATCGCATCCAGGGTGCGGTGCATCTCCTCAGGCTCGTCCATCAACAGGTAGGTCAGCTCCATGACCCCGATCCAGTGGTTGTTCAGCTCCGAGATGGGTGTGGGCGGCCCAGCGGCATGGGTCGGGCCAAGGCCAAAGGCGGCATATTCCGCGTCTTCTTTCGTGAACCGGTCCGAGGCGGAAATAAAGCGGCGGTTTTCGTAGATGTAGCGGACAACCCGTAGATCATCTAGCGTCTTGATCGCGTGCTCAGTGTAGCCCCAGGAGTACGATTCGGAGGAATACGTCTGCGTTTCCTGAAGCGTCCCGACCGGTGTTATCCAGCGGTTTAGCAGTTTGCCGTCGTCCTGGATTGTTTCATGGCGGACCTCAGCGCCTTCGACCGTATCGCCGCCAGTGCACCCCGGCACATACTCGCTCAGGCCCAATTCCTGGTTCAGTCGATGCCGGCCATCCTTGCCCTGCCAGCGCTCAGGCAGGTCGCCAATTTCGGCATGGGAGGCATGCCAATAGGTCATGTCTCCGCACCAGGCCATGGCATCCGGCTGTTCGCCGCGCAGAACGGCCTGCATTCTTTCTCGTGGGGTCATCGTTAGGCTCCTTGTCCTGAAATAGACTTCACATTTCCGTGTTGTCTGCCTATCATGCTTACCTTTTCCGTAGATTGAAATGCACGAAAGCGAGAAATTGGAATGCACAAATCAGAGTCGATCCAATCACCACCCAAATGCATGTTCGCGGCCGAGTTGTCCATCGCGAGCGGACAGAACTGCTTCATACATTCGCACGCCTGTACGGAAATTATCTGGTATTGGGGCTGCACCGGTTGGTTGCTGCAGGGCGACTCCCGTTTGCCATACGAGGATGGCCATATCGGGATCTATCAGCCGGGAACGGAACACGGGGATGCCTGCGAGAGTGGTGGAGCTCAGGTGTGTGTGGGGGTGACAGGAGGAGGGGCGGAGAAGCTAGCGATGGGAATCTGGATCGCGGACCAAGTCACGCTGGAGACTTTTGGGCGATTCCGCGCGGAGCTGGACCGGCATGACGACTGGAGCCAGGAGCGCATGAACCTGTTAAGCGGCTGCGTGGTGCTCGAATTGAAACGCCAGGTGGCCCTGCAGGCCGAAGACGCCCCGCGCGTTCCCTACGCGGTGAGGGCGGCGCGCCGGATTTTTGACACGCGCTTCAACGAAGCGCTCACGATGGCCGGCGTGGCTACGGAGCTTGGGATTGGACCGGACTACCTGCGTCAGGCTTTTGTCAAATGGGTCGGCGAGCCGCCCATCCGCTACCTCATCCGCAAGCGTCTCGAAGCCGCCTGCGACCTCCTGCGCCTCAATCAGGAACCCACCGCCCACATCGCCGAACGCGTTGGTATAGAGAACCCCTACTACTTCAGCCGCCTTTTTCGGAACCGCTTCCACTTGACCCCTACGCAATACCGGACCCGCTATGCCGGGGAGCAGTCCAACGGGAGCGCCAGCAGTCGAGTCAAGAGCCAGAGCCTTTAAAAGCAGGTCGAGAGCAGAACGGTCCGAGGGCATTGGGGGCAAACCTTATATTAGCAATTAAGGCTTGGCATAGTCAGAAAGAGATGATGATTGGAACGAAAAAGGGGCCAGACCCTAGCGATCCAGATTGGATGAAAGAACCGTTTGCTTTGAATGGCTATCCGGAATTATTATTCAGATGTTTTTTCTTATTTGCATCGCAGAATTTATGCTGACTGGGGTCGGATGGGAAATTTCTACAAATGGCTCCCCTGGCTTCATATACAGCACAAGAATAAATGCCATTATTCACATTCAAGAAACAACAATCTCCGTTTTCTTTGACTTTTAGAAAATATTCATCAACTGCGTTGCCTTTGGGGTCCGTAAATACGTCAAAACGCAATCCTGTAAATTTTTCTAACGCTTCAATTTCAACTTGAGATACTTCTACATAACAATAATCTTTACAACACTCAGCGCACTTTCTGCATATATCACTCGATGGAATAGACTCCATAGTTTAATGAACCCTGCATGAGTTATATATGACTCGGCTAAAATCGTGTCGCATTGACTACCAGAGCCGCCTGACGAACCCGTATGCCGACATAGTGTTGAAGGAAGCCCCATTTCTGGGGCTTCCTCTCCCGTTTCGGAACTCCTAGATACTCTAGCAGATCTTCACGTTATTGGCACAGGGGCCTTTCTGGCCTTCACCAATCTCAAACTCTACGTTGTCGCCCTCTTGGAGGTTGGCTCCGTTGGTGTCGTTCGCGTGTACAAAAAGGTCGCTACCGCTATCCTGCTCAATGAAACCATAACCCTTTTCCGTACTGAACCATTTGATTTTACCTTGTGGCATCGTCATTCTCCTGTCTTCGTCTCTTCAGTTAGTATGGCATTTCGTTCACTTATTTGCCGGATCGGATCCGCTGAAGAGATAAAGCGCTTTCCGATAAGATGGGTAGAGTGTCATATTTTAGAAGGGTCTGAACATAAAAGAATTAATGTTCATTCAATCTGTTGCTTTGCCATTCTGTAATCGTCCATCACAAATCCGTTGCCGATGTGTTGCACCAGGCTCTCTGTCGTCGCAAACCCCATACGCTGGTAGAAGTCTATCGAGTCCGAGTTGTTCCGGTTGACCGTGAGCCACAACTCCCGGATTCCCAGCTCCGCGCAGCGCTTCTCTATGAACGTTACCATAGCCTTTCCCAGACCGGTCCCACGCCGTTCTTGCGTGACATAGATTTTACTGAGCAGCGTGCTGTGCTTAGCCAGATTGGGGACGATGGCGAAGTAGCCCACGGGCGTTCCGTTGTCCGACGCAAGATAATACTCGTACCCGTCGGCCATCTGCTGTGCGATTGCCCGCACGCTTTGCAGCTTAGCGAGCATGTAATCGACTTGCGCCTGTCCAATGATCGGGACGTAGTGCTGGGTCCAGATGCCACGCGCAAGGATAGATGTGGTCTTTATTTGATCAGGCGCTGTGACGCGGAGCATCTCGATCATGGCGCTTTACTCCCGGGCCAAAGGTGGCCGACTAAAGTAGCGGTCAGTGTCGGCTTCTGTTGCTTTCCATTCCCTGATGTGTGTTGAGTTGGCATTAATACTGGTCCTGTTTCAAAAGAAAACTTATTTCTCGGGTCGAAAATACACCACTGTAGTGCCCAAAACAATTTCAAAAGCGGTCCGTCCAGTTTACTCATGACTTGGTCACTCTCCACATCTCCCGCCGCGGATTTTGATGGCTATCGTGTCTATGCTAACAATATTCAGGTGGCGGATTTTCCATCTTCAACAAACTAGTGTCTCTACGCGGACAGCCTCCCTGCCACAAGTGATGTGTTTACCGTTACGGCTTACGACAACGATGCCAATGAAAAGGGCCGTTGCGGCTGGTCAGGCGCCGCTACCCAAGCCGTTCATTTCGCGGAAATGGAGGGGCGGGATCCCGGCATGTTTCTTGAAGAAACGGGAGAAGTAGTACTCCGAGCTGAAGTTGAGTGCCTCGGCGACCTCGCGGATCCGGGTATCGGGCGACTGGAGCATGGCCGACGCCTTCCGCATCAGGACGCGTGTAATGAAGGCCTTGGGCGTGACGTCCATGTCTCGCGTGAATGCCCGTGAGAAGCAATCCTGTCGCACGCCTTTGAGCTTGGCAAGGGTGGCGACTGTGGTCGTGGCATCTCCATGCTCTTCTATGAAGCGAAGGAGCTCTCCATAGTTCCGCCAGGCCTCCGTCCGGTCGCTGGTGATTTCCGGCTGGGCTTCCAGCAATAGGCAGCATTCGTGAAAGATAACCTCATTGATTCGACAGATGGTTATGAGTTCGTCATCCCTGAGAATCAGGTGTTTCATGTCCTCGACAAGCTTCGGGCGTTCCTGGGCCACACAGCGCGGGTAGTTTCTGAAGATGTCGGTACCGTAGAACTGGTCCAGATTGAATTGCAGGGACACGAATTGGAGGGTGCCGGTGAGAACCATGTCGATCGCCCGTGCACAGGGGATGAAAAAGATGCCACCGCGCCGCATGGGGAAACGTTTTCCCGAGCGGCAGTCTGTGATCATACTTGTTTCATGATGGCCATGCTCAAAGACAAACAGCAACCGGTTCACCGACAAGATGCCGCCACGAGAGTGGTGCGGGTATGTTCCAATGGCCGCATGCACAAGCTGCAGTTTAAGTCCGGCGTGCCTCGCCAGAAGATTCGGTTTTGTTTCAACAGCCATAAAAGGACAAGCTTTTGTCTCATTAATCCATTCACAAATGCAATGCAGTGCCATATAAACATTAGATATGAAAACAGTCAACTGGCTTCTTGTTGGTGCGGGAGACATCGCAACGCGACGCGCTGGGCCCGCGTTGGATGCCGTAAAGTGCTCAGAGGTACTCGCTGTTTGCAGCCGTAGCCACGAGCGTGCTGCGATACTGGCAGAACAGCTCAAGGTCAAGAAGGTTTACTTGGATTACGACCAGGCGCTTGCGGAGAGTGGTGCCAATGCGGTCTACATCGCCACCCCGCAGGAGACGCATGTGGAGATGAGTCTAAAGGCGCTGCAGGCCGGAAAGCACTTCCTTTGCGAGAAACCTGTTGGCCTCAACGGTGCGGAGGGGTTGCGACTCCTGAAAGCGGTCCGTCGCTCCAGTCTGGTTGCCAGCGTCTCTAACTATCGTCGCCTTTCCGAGCAGTACAAGGTAACCGAGGACATGTTGCGGCGCCAGGAGATCGGACGGCTGCGAGGTGGCTGGGCCGTCTACTCAGCCCCTTTCTACAACCCCGGCAATCGCCGTGTCTTCCAGGCAAATGGCTCAAGCCGTATCAAGGAGCTGTGTTTCTATCTGATCGACATTGTCCACAACGTCTTCGGCATGCCCGTGGGTGTTGCCACTCAGGCGAGTATCCTCGACAAGGTGGCCATGAACGATGTTGAGGACATCGCCTCTATCGTCATGAAGTTTCGCGGCGGGGAGTTGTTCACGATTGTCTCCAACGTCGGCCCGGTCTGTCGCCACGAGCTGGAGTTTTTCGGCGACCAGGGCAGCATCTACTGGCAACAGTGGCCGCCGCATGGCAATGGGCCTGTTCTCAAGATCACCCCCAAAGGCACTCAGACCGTCGAGGCGCGCACCGACCCTAACTGGCACCTGCCGATGATCGAGGATTACGTCGACGCCCTGCGCAACGGCCGCCAGCCGGTCTGCACGGTCGAGAGTGCCGCCAAAACTGAGGTCATTACCGATGCCATCTTCCGCGCGATCGCAAGTGGCAAAACCGAGACAGTCTCATGGGAAGGCTGAACCAATGAAGTATGACACATTTGAAGAGGACGTAGACTATTTGCGGGATAAATTTCAGCGCCCTGTCTTTGCCCAGAACAGTGGCATGGACAACGCTGCTGTGAAGACTAGCATCGCGAAGCTTGCCGAAGATTTGGAGGGTGTGCCGCATCAGATCATCAAGGCCAAAGCTTTTGCCTGTGTCTGCGAGAACATACAGATTGATGTCAGTCCGCATGACTGGTTCGTTGCGTTCGGTTGCTGGAATCGCGATGACCGCCCACTCAATCCTCTGACGAGTAAGTGGAGCGCTGAGATTGATGCGACCTATCTAACAGAGAGCAATGAACTTACGGGGCTCCTTCAGGAAACTGGGGCGAATCTATACTATAAGGACTTTGACCATTCTGTACCCGATTGGGACGCTGTCTTCAGTTTGGGGCTTCCCGGCCTGCGTGAGCGAGCGAGTCGGTATCGAGCTGAGCGCGAAGATCGTGGAGCCCTGACGGAGCCGGATAGAGCTTATTTTGATAGCATTGAAATTACCTATTCAGCGATTCTCGATATGCTGGAGCGTTTTCGGAGGCATGCTTTGGCCACAGCCGACGGAAACGAGCGCGTTTTGGCCGTGGCAGACTGCCTGGAGTCACTTATTCATGGTGTTCCGACCAATACGTACGAGGTGCTACAGTTGATCTATCTGTACTTCATGTTCGGAGAGCATATCGATCGCATGCAAGTACGGTCTCTTGGCAACCTCGACCGAACGCTCTATCCCTATTACGGGAGAGACCTCGCGGAAGGGCGTTTCACTGAAGAGAATGTCCGCGAGTTCTTCGCCTACTTCATGATGCAGTGGGGATCTATCGACAACTACTGGGGGCATCCTTTCTATCTCGGGGGGACAAAAGCAAACGGGGAAACCGAGATCAACGAACTGTCCTATCTTATCCTGGACGTGTTTGACCAACTAGCAATTTCCACGCCGAAGATCCAGTTGAAGACTGCAAAAAACACGCCGCCGGAGTTCCTCAACAAGGCATTCGATATGCTTCGACGTGGTCATAGCAGCCTCGTTTTTTTGTGCGAACCCTCGATCAAGCGTGCAATGATGGCCGTGGGGTATTCTGCCGAGGAAGCCCGAACCTGTGACATTAAGGGGTGCTATGAATTTGCCCCCCGAGGGCGCTGCAATGAGACTGCTGGCGGGCATATCAATATGCTCAAACCGATGGAACTGGTGTTGAACGATGGAATGGATCCTATGACAGGACGGGCCTGCGGCATGGGGACAGGATCACTGGAATCCTTTGCGACATTCGATGATTTCTATGCTGCCTACATCAAGCAGTTGGGGTCCCTTATTGATCAGATCATTCAATGCGCGAATGCGGCAGAAGTCTATCTGCATGAGATAAACCCTGGGGGGGTGTTGTCCGGAACGATTATCCACAGTCTTGAAACTGCAAAGGACGCCTTTGCTCAGGGTTCGGTGTACAACGTGACCACAATTCTACACGCCGGGTTTGGGTCTGCAGTCGATGCGCTAATGGCAGTAAAGGAATTCGTTTACGAGAAGAAGCTCATCACGCTGGTGGAACTGAGTCAGGCCCTGCGTAGCAATTGGTCCGGACACGAGAAACTACGCCTGAAGATCCGGCGTAGCGAAAATAAGTATGGCAATGGCCTTGAGGCAGTTGATTTCTACGCTGATGTAATTGCGCGTTTCGTGGCCAACAAGATCAATCTTCGGCCGAATGCCCGAAACGGTTACTTCATAGCATCGGCTCATTCTGCGAGAACATTCATTACGCTCGGGGAGAAGACGGGTGCAACCCCCGATGGTCGCCGGTCCGGCGAGGAAATATCGAAGAATGTATCTCCGACGATGGGGGCGGATACAAATGGCGTAACGGCCTTGATCAAGTCGGCCACAACGATTGATTCATCCCTGTTCCAGGGGGACTTCCCATTGGATGTCATGATGCATCCGGCCACGGTTCAGGGAAGGGAGGGGCTGGGGGCGATGCGGACGCTATTGAACACGTACATGGATAAGCATGGAATTGCCATTCAGTTCAATATCCTTGACCCCTATGTGTTGCTTGACGCGCAAAGACACCCGGAGAAGTATCAGACGCTTCAGATTCGAGTCTGTGGCTGGAATGTATACTTCAACGATATTGCCAAGAAAGAACAGGATGCCTACATCGAGCGGGCATTGAGTATCTGCGAGTAGGTGTGTGATGAGGTCTACAGGTCTGTTGCTTGACGTTAAGCGCTTTTCGGTTCATGACGGACCGGGAGTTCGCACGACGTTGTTTCTCAAAGGATGTCCGCTACGGTGTCGCTGGTGCCATAATCCGGAGAGCATCTCCCCTCAGCCCCAACTGGCATACCATGAACTTATGTGTATCAATTGCGGAGAGTGTGTGGAGGCATGTCCCGTCCAGGCACATAGTCTGACAGACGGAAGGCACCATTTCGACTGGATACAATGCCGAGCCTGTGGTGCTTGCGAATCCGTTTGTCTCGGTCGCACCCTGAAACTCTACGGGAAACGTTTCACTGTTGAGGAGGCGTTCGCGTTCGCCGTCGAAGACCGGGACTTCTACGGTACGAATGGAGGAGTAACGCTGTCCGGCGGAGAACCGTTGGTGCAACCGGAATTTTGTCGTGACGTGCTGACGGAACTAAGAGCGGCAGGCATTCATACGGCAATCGATACCTGCGGCCATGTGAACTGGGATTGCTTCGAGAATATATTGCCGGTAACTCAGATGTTCCTGTTTGACTTCAAGCATGCAGACAGTGTCGAACACCGTCGGTGGACGGGGCAAGGCAACGAACTGATCGTGGCAAATTTGAAGCGTCTATCGGAGGCTAGAGCCAGAGTGGAAGTCCGAATTCCGCTGATTCCGGGCTGCAATGATTCCGAGACCAATCTCCAGGAAACCGGTAGGATTCTTGGGAAGCTGCGAATCGAGAAGGTCACGGTTCTGCCGTTCAACAGTATGGCGCGGAGCAAATATCTTTCGATTGGGATTGAGAGCTCGATGCCAGACGTTGTTCTTCAGGATGATGCCGCACTTAGGCGGGTGGTCGCCACTCTACATGACCACGGAGTCAATGCGGTTTCTGGCAAAGAGTGAATCTTTCTGCGGGCACTTCTGCTTTCAGCCGGTGGACTTCTCATCCCAGTGGGGATCATCTTAGGCCATCGACGTGGCACTTGATAGTGCACCCACAACTGAATCGGTCGGTTAGAGTCAGACCGTGAAAACAGAAAATGGTAGGAGGACGGGGGTGCAGTTAAAATGACGAATGATCTCTGGAATATGGGGGGGGACGTGGGAAGTGGGATGTTTAGAGTGTATGTAGTGCGTGACTGTGTCGCGCGTTGTAGTGCGTCATTGCATGACGTATTCTCGTCCGCTCGTTAGGGGGGTGGGCCAGAGGCCCGGAGTGCCAGACGTAGTCTGGGATTACAACGAGGGTGTAGAGGGTGAAAAGCGGAACTCGGAACCCTCTAAATAGAGAACAACTCTTGTATATCGGTCCAACTGAGTGAGGTGCCGAGATCGCCGGCTTTTTCGAGGGTGGCATCTATGATGTTCTTTTTCTTCTGCTGCATTTGCAGAACCTTTTCTTCGACGGTGTCTTTGGTGATGAGCTTGACGCTGTAGACGGTATTTTTCTGTCCGATACGGTGGGCGCGGTCGGTGGCTTGCTCTTCGACGGCGGGGTTCCACCAGGGGTCGAAGTGAATCACCATATCGGCGCCAGTCAGGTTTAATCCGGTTCCACCCGCTTTCAGGCTGATTAGGAAAAGGGGAATGGAGCGGTCGGAGTTGAATGTGTGTACCCGTTCTTGTCGATTTTTGGTCGAGCCGTCGAGATAGCAGTATTTTAGCTCCCGCTTTTCGAGTTCCTCACGGAGTATTGCCAACATGGAGGTGAACTGACTGAACACCAAAATTCGATGTCCGGCATCAATCGCTTCATCAACGAGTTCGAAGAATAGCTCCATTTTTGCTGAGGGAAACTTTGGGTTCAGCCCTGGTAGCTTTAATAGGTCAAGATGACAACAGGTTTGGCGTAGCTGTAGCAGAAGTTTAAGTACCTGCATGCGTGATTTGTTGAAGCCCTGCTCATCTACCAGAGTGGTGATTTTGTTTTTGGCGGATTCCATGAGGTGTTTGTAAACCTTGGCCTGATCCCCGCTGAGGGAGCAGTGGGCAACGCGCTGAATCTTGTCGGGAAGATCCTTGGCCACATCTTTTTTGAGCCGCCGTAGTAGGAATGGGTGCAGCTTGCGTCGTAAACGAAGCTGGGATTGCTGGCCCTCTGGGCCCCCATTCTTAATGGGCAGTTCATAGTTGTCGCGGAATGTTTTGTGATTCCCGAGATAACCAGGCATCAGAAAATCCATAATAGACCACAGGTCGGCCACGCTGTTTTCAATTGGAGTTCCGGTAAGCACCAGTTTGTGGTGGGCCTGAATCTTTTTGACGGCGGTTGCATTTTGCGTGGCGCGGTTCTTGATGTGTTGCGCTTCGTCGAGGACGACAACAGAAAAGGTGTGTTGTAGGTGTTGATCCAGATCCCGGCGAATGAGCGCGTAGGAGGTGATGACGAGGTCGGTCTGTGCGATCTTGTCCCAGTGCTGATGTCGATCGCTTCCGTGCATGCGGAGCACGCGAAGGTTGGGGGTAAACCTTTCGGCTTCTTCGGCCCAGTTGTCGACAAGACTGGTGGGGCATACAATTAGAGCAGGAGCGTTCTGAGCTCCTTCTTTCTCGCGTTGGAGCTGTAACCAGGTAAGTGCCTGTAGCGTTTTCCCCAGCCCCATTTCATCGGCCAAGATTCCGCAGAAGCTGCACCGTTCAAGAAAACGCAACCAGGTGACCCCGTCCTTTTGGTAATCGCGTAGCGTACGTTCCAGTTTTTCGCCCAGAGGCACCGGTTCAACGTTTATGCTGTGGTTTTGGGATTCGGCTTTTGTAATCCACTCTGGTGTGGTCTTCACGTCGACCCCGTTAAGCGAGAGCAGGGAGGCTTGCACGTAGCCAGCGTGGATATCGCTCACCTTAACACTGCCGACGGTTGATCCAGGACCGACGGCGCAGTCGTCGAAAAGGGCTTGCGCCGTTTCAATGGCATCAACATCCAGCAGAATGCTGCGGCCATGCTTTTCAATAAAGGATTCACCCAGATCAATGGCGCTTTGGATATCGGCAACGTCCAGACTGTACCCTTCCGCGGTTTCGTAGTCGTAGCTCACTTCGAAAAAGCCGGAGCTTGCGGAGTTGTTAATGTGCAGGGATGGCACGATAGAGTCGGTGTTGTCCATGAACGCGGACACGGTCCCTTCGAGCTCAATACGCCAGCCCATACGCTGCAACCGGGGCATACCGACTCCCAGAAAGTTTAGGATGTCGCGATTTCCGCGTAGCGGAATCAACATGTCACCTTGTCTTCCGTGGAAACCAAGATCGGTCATCTGCTGAATCGCGTTCTGTTCTGCCTCCGGGTTGCGTACCTCGAAATTTAGAAAACCATCTTTGGCGGGAATGGAGAAGTGTCCGAGTTTTTCGGCGCGGCCTGCAACGAGCTGCACAATGCCGTATTCTGCATAGAGCGTTGCTGAGAGGGTAGACTGACTGCCGTTAATTTCGAGACGGAACTGTGGGGAGGCCGGACTGAGGGAGAGCATGTCGGGTGTAAAAAGGGTTTCGACCTCAACACCTTTTTCGAGCATGGGAAGTTTGTTCTTCATGAACGATGGAATGGAGGCACGCGGAATACGGAGTGGCGCATCGTAGAGTTTTCGAAATATGCCCGGCAGTACGGTTTGAAGCCTCGTGAAAAATCCGTCCTGTAGAATCCAACCGTTGCCTCCGCTGACCACGCACACGAATGCGTCGTCTCCCTCGGTCTGCAGCGTTAGCAACAGTTCCCCGGTCTCGTCATCCAGATCCATACGAACGGAGGTGGACGTGATGCTGTCGTCGACCATTAGATAGCCGTCACCCCCGCCTTCGTAGATGGGTTTGTCTCCGCAGAGTTCAAGGATGTTGATAAAGTCGGAAAGCGATGCGGTAAACTTGGTTTTGGCTGGGCCTTCACAGATGTCTTCAATCAGGGAGAGCAGCTTGTCGTCGATGGCGTCGAGTGCAAGGGGGCGTGCTTTGGGAATTTCGTTTAGTGGAATCACCTTGTCGTCAATATCGACGGAACAGCGCATGGGGACGACTTGATTGGCTAGCTGTTCGCGCCAGCTTTGTTTGAGAATCAAACGAAGCTCTGCGGGGGGGCCATTAGGGTCACGGGTATGGTAGGCCGAGGTGTCGAATGCGGTCAACCGGTTGGCGCGTCGCTTTTCATCGGCAATTGTATCCACCTGATGTGGGTCGCTATAAAGTCGCACGGCTTCCAGCCCAAGTGCAACGAGATGAGGGCAGATTCTTCCTTCGACTCTGTTTTCGCGGCAGGGGCAGTGGTTTTCAACAAGGCCATTTTTGAGCACTTCAAACTTGCTACGCATGCCCTGAACACCAATCAAAAGTTGCCCTGTCACGAAAGGTGGATCATACACTACGTTTTCGACTTTCCCCTTTTCGAACAGGAGAGAGCCCTCAAGAAAAGCCTTCTGCCCAGCCCAGTCTTTCAAATGCTTCTGCGTAAAAGGTACATGCATGGTTGTTAGATCCGTGAAACGTAATTTGAATGAGCCTAACACATGCTCAAGGTGGTGGGGAGTGGAGAGAAAAGCTGAAATGTGAAAGCTGAAATGGGGAGAGTGTGGGGAGAAAAGCTAAAATGGGGAAAGCTGAAATGGTGAGGTGGATTGTGGAGGGTAGGGGAGTGTGGAGCCCACCATTCAGGGCGGTCCCAAAAGCGGGCCGTTACGTTTGAGACCTTCATGCCTGAGGCCATCGGGCACTCACTTTCTGGATCCAGTTGCGTGCTATGAGTTCGTGTCCCTGTGGCAAAGGATGCACGCCATCCCAAAGCCATTGATCCGGCGAGGCACTCAAGGCTGCGACATCGAATATGCTCTGCATCTTGATGTGGACAGCCTTATAGTCTTTCGCCAGCTGTGCCACAACACGTCCGAGCTTATCTATGGCGCTTCGGCGTGATGTCCATACGTGTTCATCTGTCAACGGGCCTGAACGCGCAACGAAGGGATCTAGTAAGACAAGCCGCAAGGCATTGTTTGCTTTGACGCTTGCGTCGAGGATAAAGCGATAGTCAGACTCGAATTTATCTGGTTGCACCCCTTGGCCGACATCATTGGTGCCGATCAGAATGCTTAGCAGATCCGGCTTCATGTTAATCGCATCATTTTGCCAGCGCTTGCGGAGATCTGCTACCGTGTGCCCGCTCATTCCGCGGGTGAAAATGTCCAACTGAGCATGGGGCATGTCAACACCGAGTCTTGCTGCAATAAGATAGACATAACTATGCCCTAGATAATGGTTGCGATCAGCTTGGTTGCGCCCCCACATCATGTCCGTAATGGAGTCGCCCTGAAAAAGCAAACGGGTGCCAACTTTGAATTGAGGCAGGCGGTAGCTGCCGCCGTTCGCGCCAAGCCGCTCAGCGAGAGATTGGGTATCTGTCTTTTTAATGTTCATACGTCCTTGTTCAACATTTAGTGTTGTTTTTCATGGATGCGGCGAGCGTACTCCTCCTTCAGAAGAGTACAAGCGTTAGTCGCGCGGAATTTGGCGGGGGCATCGCATAGTGATGCGAGGAGGACTTCGTGAAGTGGTAGATGTTCGGAATGCCCACGTCTTACGCACTCAATATACAAAAGAAGACCTAAAGACGGAAATTATATATTGTCTACTCTGCAAATGTTGTGGTTATTGATTATTGCAAGTGGATTTGTTGTTGGGTCTGCGAATGGGAAGGATGCTGCTGTGAATGGTTCGATGATGCTGTGGTACGATACGGTGGGAACTGAGTTTTGTCAGGGATTCCCGCTCGGGAACGGGCGGCTGGGGATGACGGTTTTGGGAGGGATCGGGGAGGAATGGATCGTACTCAACGAGGAGTCCATGTGGTCCGGTTCGACGTTCGATGACGACCGTCCCGAGGCGCACAGGAACCTGTCGCAGATCCGCGAGCTGCTGCTAGCGGGCAAGAATACGGAAGCCGAGGCTTTGGTGAATCAGACCTTTACTTGTCAGGGACGAGGTGCGGGCTGCGGAAGTGGTGCAGGCGTGCCCTTCGGTTGCTACCAGACTCTTGGTCGTTTGCGCATCAAGGATGCCGGGTGTGGTGAAGTCTCCGACTATCTTCGTGTGCTTGACCTCTCGAAAGCTGTGGCTTCTGTCACGTTCAAGCGGGGCACTACCGAGTTTGCCCGAGACTATTTTGTCAGTGAGCCCGACCAGCTCGGGATCATCCGCTGCCAGGCAGATCGGTCGGGGCAAATTTCCCTGGAGATTGGCATAGACCGCGTGGAGCGCTTTGAAACGTCAGTGGTCGATGGTGATTTGTTGATGACCGGCACGCTCCCAGATGGACAGGGCGGTAACGGTGTCTCGTATGCGGCACGGATTCGCGTGATTAATTCTGGAGGAAGCGTCGATGCCGGAGAGAAAACAATAACGATCAGGGATGCCGACTCGCTAGTCATCTTGTTCAGTGCTGAGACCAACTACGACGGAAATTTGCCGCGTGAGCGTAATGTGAAGAATCCTGTAGCGAAGACCAAACAGGTTATAGATGCCGCGGTTGGAAAATCAGTGGTTGCGATGCTTTCCTCTCATATCAAAGAATACCAATCCTGGTTCGATCGCGTCGCTATTGTGATCGATGATGGTAAGGGCGAGAGTGCTACGGCAGCCAAACAAACGACTGATCGGCGTCTCGTCGCCATCCAACACGGCGCGTCCGATCCTGCGATGGTCGCACTCTACTTTAACTACGGCCGTTATTTGCTAATTGGTTCATCGCGACCGGGCACCATGCCGGCAAATCTGCAGGGCATCTGGGCGGAACAAATACATACCCCGTGGAATGGTGATTGGCATCTGGACATTAACGTGCAGATGAACTATTGGCTGGCAGAGCTGGCCGGGTTGAGCGAGTGCCATATGCCGATGCTGAAGCTGGTGGAGTCACTCCAGATTCCCGGTGCTAAAACGGCGAAGGCCTACTACAACGCCTCTGGATGGGTCGCCCATGTCTTCACCAATCCGTGGGGTTTTACGGCACCCGGTGAAAGTGCTTCATGGGGATCGACCTGCAGTGGTTCAGCCTGGCTCTGTGAACACTTATGGGAGCACTATGCCTTTACGGGTGATCAACAGTATCTAGCCTGGGCTTATCCAATCATGAAAGGCTCCGCGCAGTTTTACCTGGATATGCTGATCGAAGAGCCAAAGCATAAGTGGCTGGTGACGGCGCCCTCGAATTCGCCTGAGAACGCATTCAAGACGAAGGACGGAAAGGTTGCTCACACCTGCATGGGTCCCACGATTGATATGCAGTTGTTGCGTGAACTCTTTGGCAACTGCATCACGGTCTCGACGATTCTGGGCCTCGACGATGAATTTCGGAAGGAGTTGACGGAGACGCGTGGTCGGCTGGCGCCGAACCAGGTGGGCCCGGACGGCAGGCTCCAGGAGTGGCTGGAGCCCTATGCAGAACAGGATGCACACCATCGTCATGTCTCGCACCTCTACGGCCTGCATCCCTATGGCGAAATCTCCGTCGACAAGACGCCGGAGCTTGCCGAAGCGGCTCGCAAGTCGTTGGAGGGCCGTGGAGATGCAGCGACGGGATGGTCGCTGGCCTGGAAGATCAACTTCTGGGCGCGCTTACACGATGGAAACCGTGCCGAGAAACTCTTCCGGGATCTTCTTAAACCGACCGGAGAGATGGGGGTCAATTACAGCGGCAGGGGTTCCGGTTCCTTTGCCAACCTCTTCTGTGCCCATCCGCCATTCCAGATCGACGGAAACTTTGGCGGGGCTGCCGGTATTGCAGAAATGCTGCTGCAGTCGCGCTGGTCGGGTGAGGTGTCTTCCCCCTCTGAAATTATTCTGCTGCCAGCCCTGCCGGACGCCTGGCCTGAGGGCGAAGTCAAGGGGCTGCATGCCCGCGGTGGTCTTGTCGCGGATATGAAATGGCTGGACGGTAAACTTATTTCAATAAACATTCATAGCCGAAACGGAAACGATTGCGTGGTACGATACGGAAAGTGGTCACATAAAATTGAATTCGAGCGGGGACAATCGATCACATTGGCTGGCGTTGCAATGCAATAGGTTTTTCCTGTTGTGCAATGTGGTGGATGACGTCAAAGTACAGCTCGTAAGTGTGGGGGGAGGGGCGAGAGGTTGCAAAGAGGCTGAACGATGACTGTTGAAACATTTCTGTGTTCGTATGGGTATCTTGCGGTTTTCGCAGGGGTCCTGCTAGAGGGGGATGCGGTTCTGCTTGCTGCCGGTTATCTGGCAGAACGGGGCTATCTGGATCTTGCTTCGGTTCTTCTGACTGCGACGGTGGCTGCGTCGATCAAGGATCATGTCATCTTTGGTATGGGAAAGTTGGGTGGGGAGTCAATGCTGTTGCGGAAGCCCAAGTGGTATCGCCGCGTGAAGCGGATTCGCCGCTTGCTTGAACACCATCGTGTTTGGATGACGTTTGCCTTTCGATTTCTTCCGGTTGTCGCAATAGCAACGCCTCTTGCTCTAGGGATCGGAGGCATGTCACGCAAACGTTTTGTGGTATGGGATCTGATTGGCGTAGGACTGTGGTGCTGTATTGTGGTGCTGGCCGGAAGTGGGATTGGGCGTGCTGTTGAGTGGGTACTCTCCGATATCAGACCGCATGAAATATGGCTCTTTCTGATACTCATTCTGGGGGGGGGGGCGACATGGCTCTATCGCAGGCGGGGGAATGAGGGGGTGGGGGCGGGGTTAGGTGTTGGGTGATAGGTCAGTGTTGCGGCGGGG
>CAZNWT010000083.1:0-20341 GCA_964576795.1 uncultured Victivallales bacterium | reverse complement strand
CTTCAGCATTGCCCACCGTTATCGGCCGCTCCCATACGTTCCCGCTCATCTCCATTATCCCATAATAGGTCGCCCCGGCTTCCGCGCGTGTCGGACTGTCAAAGCTCGCCGCAAATATCCCGCAGCGCATAGGCCCCCCGGGATCGGTACTGCCATAACAAGCATTCCCTGTCCCGATGCCTATGTTAGGGTCCCTCACAATAGCGTTCGGCAGTCCATCATTGGTAATGGTGTAAGCGCTTGCATATATATTGTTGCTTCCCCATGCATATTCATTAGCCACCGGCACTTCCCCTCCCCGACACGCTTTTTCATACTCCAGCTCTGTCATCGGTCGTAACCCCGCCCAGTCCGCGTATGCCGCTCCGTCCGCCCAGCTCAGGTAGTTACACGCCCGATCCGGAACTTCTGCAACGTGGTTGGTTGTAGGGGAGGTTATCGTGTATCGGTTCAGACTATAGTAGTCGGGGTAGCGCGTTCCGTCCTGCGTGTTATCAAGCTTATTCAGAAACTCCGCATACTGGCCCTGGCTGATCTCGTATTTCATGCAGTAAAACGCGGCATATCCTTTCGGAAACGCATTCGAAATAGGCCCGACTCCGTCGCCGTAGTACCCGCCGGTCTCGTAATACAGGTTGCCATCCGTGATTCCGACGGTAATAGCGTCTTCTGAATTAACAGGGTATGTATCCGTAGTGGTAGGATATTTGTAAAAGTGCGCTGTCTCATCACCACCGGAGCCGAGATAGAACGAACCTTCCGGGATATACACCATCTCGATGGCCTGCACGGAGATGTTTATCTTGTCGCCTGTTTGAAATTCATACCCGTCCGCGCCGTAGTCCCAGCGGAGTTGGGTTTTAGCATAGCTGACATTTCCGGTGCCTGTGGAATCCCGGTAGATAAACACGCCTACCCCATTCGTCCCAGTCAGTCCGACTTCCAGGTCGCCGCCGGGTACAATATGAACGCTGTTATTGGTCGACAGCGAGGCATGCTGCCAGGCGTTTGATCCGTCCGGCTTGAACTTCACAAATACCCACGCCGCATCCCAGTTCACATCTGTGCGCCAGGAGTTATCCCAGCTTAAATCAAACTTCACGAATGTATATTTCGCCCCTTTATTCTGATTACACAACACAGGATTGCTCACACTAATGTTATTCGCCTTGCCATTCTCTATCCCGATGAACAAACATATTGCCGCAAATAACCATATCGCTCTTCTGTGTTTCATCGCTCCCTTCTCCTTGTTTGATGAGTTATAGACTTCTAAAAAATACATTTTGCGAAATTTGTGACCCACACCTCGGTACCGCTGGCCATCACGTGGATGCCGTCCAGGTGCGGGGAAGTTGGTACTGCTCATGTCTTATAAGAAATCGCTTTTAGCACCGAAAAGGAAGTGCATTTTCATGGGGGTAGACTGCTAAACTGGGGCGGATGAGTCAAGAATAAAGGCGATTTTCCGTTCGGTAGCGGGTGGTTGATCGTCATCATCCAGCCGCCGGTCGGCCAAGAGCTTCGCAATAGCCCCGGCGGGTCAGTCGCAGTCGAGCTGGAAGATAGCGGTCTGAAATTTGGCCATTTCGACTTTGAAGGTGGCGGCACGCTCCGTCAGGCATTCATTTGCCAGCGCGTTGCTCACCCGGCAGGGGAACGGCAGGGAGATTTCCTTTGACCCGGCCTCGACTGCGTGCAGGGCGAGGATTCGGCCGCCGGCGTAAACGATGTCGCCCGGGGCGGCGTAGAGGTGTACGCCGGCCCTGTGGTACAGTTCGGCCAGTTGGTCTGGCGTCCATGCCTCATGGGCGCCGGCCGGCTGGCGGCCTTCCGGGCCAATGAGTTCGGTTTGGCGGGTCTCCCGGTCGGTGGTTAGCGCGATCCCGCCGGCGGCGAGCAGGCACCCGATCCCCGCCTCTTCGGCCAAGCTTAATTCGCCCAGCCCAACCAGCCAGAGCAGCCGGAATTCGCCGACCATTTCGGCGAGATCCTGGCGCAAGATTAGCTCGTAGGGAGCGCCGGCCCGGGCCAGAGCCTTGCGGCATTCGGCTAATTGGCAGACGTTGCAGCCATAGCCCGTATCGAGCATGGGCAGCTCCTCGTCGATGACCAGGGCAACCTCGGCGGCCGGGAGCAGGGCGGGAAGCTCCATCTGCCGCCGGGCGAGATCCTGGCAGAGGCCAAGCTCGGCCAGGAGGTCGGGGTGCGAGAACCAGCCACCCCACATGTCGAACCACCAGCCGCCGTAGCCGTAGCCCAGCATGCGGGCCGCATTGTTGCGCAGGAAGGTGCGGGAGAGTTCGACGCTTGCCGGCCCTCGCCAGACCGCGCTTTTGTATTGCCCGGGCGGGCAGATGGTGGGGGCTACGTCTTTGAGCAGCGTGGTGCAGCAGGTGCGAGTGTCGTTTTCCGCCATCCAGACCTTGCCGTGCCAGCGGACCGAGGCGGTCGGCGCGGGCGGCGGCCAATCGAGTCCGGCCTTCCTTTCGTAGAGATTGGGGCTGGCCAGATAATCAAGGTCGGGGCAGGCGAGTAGGCGGTGCAGGGCGCCGTGGCCGTTACGCGGATCGAAGGACGGGAAGAGGTAGCCGTAGAAGGCCCCAGCCAGCAGGTGACCGTCGCTTTCCCGCTTGACGACGCGGCAGAACCCGGCGATGCGCTCGGCCAGGTTCTCGGCATGGAAGCGCAGACAATCGATGACGGGACGCTCCGCCGCCGGATTGCGCCAGTCTTCTTCTTGAGCTGTTTGGTTGATGTCGAGGATCTCGGCCTGCGCCAGGCTGACGCCGTTGTCCCCCCAGGCCTCACGCAGGGCCCGGTCGTCGTCGTAGCGTGCGGCCAGCCATTGGCGGAAGGCAGTTCGCCGCTCCGGGTTGCCATCCACGAAGTCGCCGTTGCGATGATAGACCCACTCTTCGGTACCGCCGGCCGCCACGTGGATGCCGGCCAGGTGCGGGGCATAGGGGGACTCGCCGAGCCACTCGATGATGCGCACCAGGGCCGCCTCGGCGTCAGCGATCCATTTGGACGAGAAAAACGACTGCCGTAGGGTCGTGCCGTCGGCGAGTTGGCAGCATTCCTCGGGATAGCGCGCCTCCCACCAAGTGGGCACGTCCAGATGCAGACGCATGATCGCGCAAGCTTCGGCATCGGCGGCGAGCAGCATCCGAAAGTCTTTGTCGAGGTCGTCGAAGTCGAACTCGCCGTCACTTGTCCAGAGCCCCTTGCGGAAGGGTCCGAGGCCGGAGCCGATGTTGATGCCGCGGTCGCCTAGGTAGGCCGGGAAGCTGTACAGATGAATGCCCTGGGCAGCGACCTCAGCGTAATAACGGCCCTCGGTGAGATAAGATGTGTAGGCGATGGCCGGCATCCGGCGGCCCGCCACCTCGATGGCCGGGAACGAGCCGGGCACGAGCCGGCAGATGGGGAAGTTGGTGCTTTTCATGTCTTATAAGAAATCGCTTTTAGCGCCGAAAGGGAAGTGTATTTTCATGGTGGTAGACTGCTAAACTGGGGCGGATGAATCAAGAAAACATAATATTCCCTTTCGCTATCCAACAATCCGAACGCGCTCCAATTTGCCTTTTTTCAAATCCATCGAGCGTGATGCCCCAACCGGCGAACTCAACTCAACGGTTTGATCCTTCCGTGCACAGAGCTCCACATTCACAACCCGAGCCTCCAGATTCCAATCCATAGAAACCTCCACGCCGCCGCGCGCCAGCAGGCCTTTGACCGATCCCTTTTTCCAATCTTTGGAAAGGGCCGGCAACACCGTGATTTTTCCGGGAACAGAAAACAGTAGCATTTCCTGGACGGCAGCTGTCCACCCGAGATTCGCATCAATTTGATACGGCGCCATGACAAAGTCGACCCCGATGCCGCATCCGCGCCAATCATTATGAGTTGTGTAAAAATTATTCATGATACAGGCGCGAGACAGCAGGCTCAGGCAGTTCAGTGCGTCATCGCCCTCGCCCATTCGTGCATACACATTGGCCATGTGCGCCAGCGACCAGCCGGTCTGAGAGCCGATGCCAACTTCAAGCCGTTTACGAATCGCAACCTCAAAGGCCTCAAACAACTCGGCGTCGGACTCGCGTGTCACTTCCAATCCCGGAAAGACGGGATAAATATGCGACTGGTGGCGATGGTGGTAGTTATCGTCAAAAAACGGATGCATCCATTCCTTCACCGCGCCGTCTTCATTAATTTGGTAGGGCGGGATCTTATCGAGCATGGCCTGCCGGCGTTCGATATCGTCGCCACTCTCGATCAGGTGGGTCAGCACCTCTTTGGCCAGCGCAAAATCCATCGTCGCGTTCATGGTGGTTTCCATCGACAGCATATCGGTCGCACCCATGGCATGGTTGCCCGGATGGTTTTCCGGCGAGTTGGACGGCGAACTCAGATAAAAACCGTCCTCTCCGAGAGTGAAGAAATCCTCATAAAACTGTGCCACTTCGCGCAGGTAGGGAATGCAGCGTTTCTTCAGAAAAACCTCATCGCCCGTATGCAGGTAATAATCATAGTAGTGCTGACCGATCCACGCCGCTGCGCCAGTCCAATGCAGAATGTGCGGCTGGATGTCCTTAAACAATCCAGAAGGAGGCGTCGTAATACACGAAACCAGAATCCCGCGACAGCCATAGAGCTTGCGGGCATTTTCGCGGAAATCATCCATCAGGCGATCCACATAATCAAAGACCGGCAACGCCACCTCTGGCATATTGCCAGACATCACCTGCCAATAATTCATCTGCAGATTTTCGTTGGCCATATTGAAGGTCCAATAGCCACGGTACGATCCGCACCATTTGCCCTGCAAAGGACAAGGCTGACCGCCCTCCCGCGAACTGGAAATCAGCAGGTAACGCCCATAGGCCCACATTTTTTCAACCATCACCGTCGACAGTGCACCACGATAAGCACTCATCAACAGCTCTTCATTAGAGCGTTCATGCCCGGCTTCATCTGCCCCGAGATCCAGTGACACCCGACGGAACAGTTCGCCGTGCAGCGCGGCATGCGGAGCCAGCAGTTCTTCATAGCTTCCGCTGAGCGTTCCCAACTCCTGGTTAAGGATTTTCCAATCCTTGGAACGTTCGCCCTTCACAAACATCTTCACAACAACCAGCGCACGACCCTCGTCTTTAAACACGCGGGCGACCGCACCGAAGTCCGTGCCGTCATCGTTCTGCGCCGCATAGAATATCGTTCCGGCCTCATCCGTCTTCACCTCCAGCTCAACGGGAAGCTTTGGATCCTCTTGGTCACAAATATGCGCATCGTTGCGGTCATGCAGATCCAACGCAACTTCCACCGACAGCGAGCCGGAACTGCTGACTTCCATCACAACGCATTCGTCCGCACGAGAGACAAAAAGCTTTCGCGCATAGTCAACGCCATTGTCGCTCCACGAAACCGAAACTTCGCCCGTCTCCATATTTAACTCGCGACGATAATCCGTAAAACCATGGCTTACCGGAATCTTGATTTTCAGGTCGCCCAGCGGCAACGGCGCACCGATATCGGCTTTGTAGCCAGCTTCCTTCAGCGCATCGGAAAGTACGGGATTGGCGGCACAGGCATCGCCTGCTGCCAACAGCTTGCGAATTTTGGGAAGCTGTTGACTGACGTCCGGCAGCTCACTTGTCACCACTTCGTGCCAAAGATCATCGTGTGTCAGCAAA
Organism: uncultured Victivallales bacterium; assembly: GCA_964576795.1. Lineage (GTDB taxonomy): Bacteria > Verrucomicrobiota > Kiritimatiellia > UBA8416 > UBA8416 > JABGOW01. Next base: position 14,645 of record CAZNWT010000083.1, on the reverse strand, counting down.
ACGGTTTCGTCGTGTACCGCACCGTAAACCGCCGCGCCGAGGATTCCATTGCCGGAAGGAAACGCTTCCTTCCACAGATCGCCCTGCCAGGAGGCAGGATAATTCATGATCAGTTTATTTTTCATTTTATCCCAATTGGATCGGCTTACTTTCGACCGTTATAGGTGACTCTCAATCCAGCACGGCGTCGGGGCCAATGGTCATGGTCTTGTCGATGTCAGCGGCCTGGGTTGAGGCCGGGACGACCATGATTTCGGCGGTGAGTGGACGGAACCCGCTCGGGTCAAGCAGTGTGCAGCGGCAGACGCCGAAACGGCCGGATTCAAGTCCTTTCAGTACGCCCGGGTCGATCGGGATGTGGATCTCCGTTGTGTCGCCCGGGGCGCAGGCCATGGGGATGTCCTTGAACTTGCGTATCATGGTCATGTAGTCCCCTCCGCCGTTCTGCTGTACGCGCAGCGTGCAGTCTTTCAGGTCGATGGCGTTGTACTGGTTCTGCACCGTGAAGCACAGTTCGGTATCGCCTGGATTCCAGGTCAGTCGCGAGGGCAACCAGACGGGGCTGAACAGGACTCGCAGTGCCCAGAAGAACGGTTTGGGCAGCAGGTCGGCCGTGACGACGCCCCAGTTGGCGTCCTCGCCCCAGCGCACCCATCCCCAGGGGTTGCCGGCTTCGGCACTGCCAGCCCCGCAGGAGAGCCAAGGGAAATAGGCGCCGCCGAGACAGGTCGGTTCGTCGCGCATAAAACCCCATTCACGCCGCAGGCGTTCCTCGAACGCCTGCAAGGTGCTCTTGTCCGACAGTGGATCCTCGGGGACGTCGGTAATGATCGAACAGGCAGGACTGTGCAGCAGATCGGGCATGCCGTTGAAGATGCCGTATTCGCTGCTGAACCAGACGCCCGACCAGCCGCGCTCCAGTGCCCATGCGCGGGTGTGGCGGGTCATGTCGGCTTCCCAGCTATTGGGGTTGTCAACCTCGCCAATCTCCAGGAAGCGCTTGATGTGGTTGAAACTGTAGTGCGTGTCGGCGATATCGCCGACGCGCAGCTCGATGATGCCGTCGATTGCGTTGGCCGGTCCCGGTGGCGGGAACATGGTCGGGCGGCTTGGGTCGAGCTGCTTGACCAGGGCGTCGTACTGATGCAGGTGATTCCACCCGGCCTCGGCGACTTCCTTGGTTTTCGGCATGTTCTCGTTGCCCACGCTCCAGACCATGACGGAGGGGTGGTGCCGGTCGCGCCGAACACCCGCTTCGATGCGCAGCAGGGCAGGGAGGACCCATTCAGGATCGTGGATATAGTCAGTGCCCCAGTCGATCGGCAGTTCCTGCATCAGGTAGATCCCCAGTTCGTCGCACAGGTCGGCCAGGCAGCGCGGCCCTAGGAAATGCGTGCGGATGCCGTTGACGTTGGCTTTCTTCATCAGCGACAGGTTCTGCCGCAGCCATTCCTTTGGGGTGTACATGCCGTGCTCCGGATGGAACGTCAGATGGTTCACGCCGCGGAACTTGAAGGGGTTGCCATTGAGACACGCGCCTTCCGGGCTCAGCTCGAAATGGCGGAAGCCGGTGCGGTAGGTCAGCATCTGGTCCGGTTGTCCGGGCGCGGTGAGCGTGATCGTGACCGCGTAAAGATTGGGATACTCGTCGTTCCACAGTTTGGGATTGGGCACCACGAGACTCGCCTTTGCCTCCCCTTCGACGACGTCGATTATTTGCTTCTCGTCGCCCACTTCGATGGTAACTATCACCCCTTCGATGGCGTTGGTCACTGTCACTGAGCCTGCCACGGTACCTGTCGTCAAGTCGGGGGTCAGCGTGCTGATTAGATGGTAGTCGCTGATATGACAGGGCTCGACGGAGAAAAGGGTGGCCGGCTGTGCGAGGCCGCCGAACTCGAGTGCGTGGCGGACCATGTCCATCTGCACGAACGTGTGTCGGCGGATCAGACGCACGGCGATCAGGGCATCCTCGCCGGGATTGACATCGTCAGTCACATCGAACTCAACCGGAGTGAGTCCGCTCATGTGCTCACCCAGGAGTCGGCCATTGATGTAGAATCGCCCGGCCGGGAATACTGCATCGAAGCGCAGGATGATCCGCTTGCCCTGCCAATCAGCAGGGACGGTAATCTTGCGTCGGAGCACGGCGCCGTCCTCGGGGTCGATGTGCGTAAGCGTCACACGGTTCCAGTCAGGAATCTCCTGGGCTTCCGCTTCGGGGTCGGCATAGAAGACTTTTCCGGGCTGGGCTACGGACTCCCAGTCTCTATCGCTTGTGCCCGTTCCCGCCAAGTCGGCCTCGGCCAAGTCAAACGGCCACCTCGCGACCTTCCACTCGCCGTCGAGGGATACCGACATGGCAGGGGTGACAAGTTGAGGAATCTGGTTCTGTGTTTTCATTGTTCTTCCTTGGTTTGTGAGCTCAGTCATTAAAAGTGATGTCCGAAAGGCTATGGCGCCGACTCCTTCTCGGATGCCCGTGCAACGCGATTTGTCAACCTGCTACGGTGCTCCCGTAACATTGCACCTCTACGTACATGGCAACCAGGTCTTCCGGTGGCGTATCGGGCTGCAATGTGTGAGAGGGTGCTAGAATCTAATCCTCTGGACCTAATGTGTCAATGCGCGCCTGCACCTCGGCGCACACATCGTCTGGGGTGCTGGTAACCAGGCCCTATCCGAAAAGGGGTTGAACCGAGGTGAGGCGAAAATATGAGAAAACAGACCGGAAACAAGGTCCCCCTTGTCCCTTTGTCGCGAGCTTTGTCGAAAAGGGGAACAGGTTTGAGAGAAGAATTGACAAAGCTTGCGACAAAGCTCGCGACAAAGATTAGGAAATTTGGAGATTCTGGTGCCTCCGACCTTTTCGGATAGGCTCTAACCAGGTTCTCTTGGATGTCCATCGCCCCGTGGAAGCAGAGATCGCTCCCGAAGGCCTGTTTGAGTCGGGCCGGGTTCCATGCCGGTGGCGGAGGTCTGAATCGGGTTGAGTACACGCACTCCTGCATTAGATGAGCTACAGAAACTCAGTTCATTCAGGGTTATTTCAACCTTAAGGATAACCGGTTTCAGGCTATCGTTCATTTAGACACACTTTGACACTTGACCAAATGACAAAGTATCGAGTAGAGTACCTCCATGACAGTGAAGAAAGATATGCGCATGACTGCGAGGGCAGAGGTTTTCAAGGCCCTTGGGCACCCCACACGACTGGCAATGGTGGTTGCGTTGGGTGACGGGGAAAGGTGCGTATGCGAGCTACAGGAGATTGTGGGTTCAGACATGTCGACCGTGTCGAATCATCTGAGAGTTCTGCGGCAAGCGGGGCTTGTTGACTCCGAAAAACGGGGCAAACAGATGTTTTATAGGTTGCGATTGCGTTGTGCCGTTGAGTTTCTGCACTGTGTGGACCGGGCACTGGAGGAACGTGGGCGGTCGTAAGCGCGATCTCTTTTTTTGGATAACGTTTGGTCATATTGAATAATAACCACGGGAGCGTGAAGCATGGTTGAATGGAAAAAAGAGTGGAAGAAGCTAGCGTGGATCGTGGGCGCGTTTCTAGCGTGCTTCTATCTGCCGGTCGGTAAAGTCCGATTTGATACGGCAATCCTGGAATCGTTGCAGTTGGTCAAGTGGTACGCACAAGAGCATGTGTTGCTCTGCCTTATCCCCGCTTTCTTCATCGCCGGAGCCATAGCGGTCTTCGTGAGTCAGGCTTCAGTAATGAAGTATCTTGGAGCCAAGGCGAACAAGGTCTTGGCTTACGGTGTCGCATCGGTTTCCGGGACTATCCTTGCTGTCTGCTCCTGTACTGTTCTCCCTCTTTTTGCCGGAATCTACCGAATGGGTGCGGGGCTTGGTCCTGCAACAGCGTTTCTCTACTCAGGCCCCGCCATAAATGTCTTGGCCATTGCCCTAACAGCACGTGTGCTTGGAGTTAAGCTTGGTATAGCCCGTGCAGTGGGCGCAATTGTGTTCAGCGTGGTAATCGGGCTTCTCATGCACTTCATCTTCAGGAAGGAAGAGGCCGAAAAAGCGGCGGCGCAGATGGCGATGCCTGAGACTGAAGTCAAGCGTCCACTGTGGCAGAACGCAGTCTACTTCCTTACGATGGTGGGTATCCTCGTCTTCGCCAATTGGGGAAAGCCGATGCATGACACGGGGCTGTGGCATGCGATCTACGCTTCCAAATGGATAGTGACCTCTCTCTTCTCTGTTGGCCTCGGCATTATTCTCGTTGTTTGGTTTGAAATGAAGTGGTGGAAGATGTTGCTGGCCGCACTTCCTGCTGTTGTGCTAGCTCTTCTTTTCCCCCAAGTTCCTATGATTGCATTTGCGGCGGGAGTAGTCGGCCTCTCTACGATCACCAGTACAAGTAAGGATGAGAGCGGCGAATGGTTTTCGTCATCATGGGGATTCGCCAAACAGATACTCCCCTTGCTATTCGGAGGAGTAATCGTTGCGGGCTTGCTTCTCGGGAGTCCCGAGAGCACGGACGGCGGGCTGATTCCATCGGCGTGGGTATCGAAGCTGGTTGGTGGAAATTCGCTGTGGGCAAACCTGTTCGCGTCGGTTGTCGGCGCCTTCATGTACTTCGCGACCCTGACCGAAGTTCCCATTCTGCAAGGGCTCATCGGTAACGGCATGGGGCAAGGCCCGGCCTTGGCGCTACTGCTGGCGGGTCCGGCCCTGTCGCTGCCGAATATGCTGGTAATCCGCAGCGTCATGGGCACGAAGAAAACGGTGGTTTTTGTCAGTCTTGTGGTCGTGATGGCCACGATATCGGGCATGTTGTTTGGGGCGTTTGCGTAATAGAAAACAGGACCATAAGAAGAGAGATAATGAAATAAAGGAGTGATCAATGAAGATTCAAATTCTGGGAACCGGTTGCCCGAAGTGTAAACAACTGATGGACAATGCGGAAGAAGCCGCAAACATGTTGGGTGTTGAGCACGAGTTGGAGAAGGTCACGAACATCAACGAGATCATGAAGTTTGGCGTGATGCTGACCCCCGCGCTGGCGGTGGACGGCGAAGTCAAAGTGGTGGGCAAGGTGCCTACGATCGAAGAAGTGAAAGGCATGTTGCAGTAGGAGATGAAACAATGACGCATGAAAAATTCGAACAAGCCATGGCGTTCCATGGCCACAAATGCCCGGCGATGCCGCTGGGATATCGCGCCGCGAAAAAAGGAGATTGAGATGGACAAACTAAACGAAGCACTGAAAACAATGACTTTCACCTTTTTTGGAAGTGGGAAACATAAAATCGCACCCTCGACACATCTTACTGAAACAAATTCGCTATTCTTGGATGTCAGGTCCAATGAAGAATTTGACACTATTGCATTTAGTTTAGTCCATCATATGCCGGTTCTTCACATTCCCATAGATGAAATACCTGAACGAGTCTCAGAAATACCGCGCGATAAGATTGTTGGGGTATTTTGTTCATCAGGTGTTCGTTCAACAATGGTGTATCTGTATCTAAGGACACTTGGGTTGGAGAATGTAAAAGTAATTGAAGGCGGCTATGCTGAACTCGTTGAAGAATTCAAGCCTGGAAAATTGTTAAAGCATCTCACCAAAGGAGAATCCTACAAATGAACATAGTGGTGATCTGCATAGTCACATTCGCAATTGCAGTATTGATGACCATGACAGGCCGGGGCGGAGGCAATTTCTATGTCCTGGTTTTGGTTGTGGCTGGTCAAGCGATGCATCAGGCGGCGACATCAGCACAGTTTATCCTAATGTTAACTGCGTTTTCCGGCATGCTTATCTTTCAGAAAAACAAGTTGGTTGACTGGAAGCTCGCACTTGTTATCGACCCGCCGACGGATTTAATGGCTTTTGTTGGAGGTTATTTTTCCGACTATGCAAGTAGTGTTACTCTAAAAGTGATATTGGCAGGGCTTCTTGTGACAGCCGGTGTTCTTATGCTGATTAATGTGAAAGAAAGGCCGATTCGTCATAAGAAGAGATTTGGCTACTGGCATCGGAATTTCCAGGGACAAGAATATGTTGTGAACCTCTGGCTCACAATTCCAATTAGTGCGCTTGCAGGTTTAGCTGCAGGCGCGGTGGGAATATCATGTGGCTCGTTTAAGGTTCCATTGATGGTTCTACTCTGCGGTGTTCCGATGGGCATTGCTGTTGGAACATCTTCCGCAATGGTTGCTGCTACGGCGATTATGGGCTTTATAGGTCATACCTCGCAAGGTCACTTTGACCCCAAATGGGCTGTTCCGCTTGCATGCATTGCTGTTCTAGGAGGATTAATAGGAGGCAAATTTGCAATAAAGACAAAATCCAGCAAACTGAAGAAGATATTCGCATATACAACTCTTGCGGCAGCACTATTTATGGTTGCCAATGCTTTGCTTTCAAAGTGATAAGGATTATGGCGGTGTCACAACTACGCGGGTATTGCTGTCGTTCTGATAGCAACGAGTTATTAAAAGGTTATGGAACATAGAGAATGAAGAAACAAATAGTGGTAGTGGGATTGCTGGTTATTGCGGTGGCGGCGGTTTTGATCATCAAGAACGCGGGGAAAACCCCGCCCCCAGGCGATACGCTGGCGGCCGGAGAGGTGTCCGCCGTGGCGACATTGGGTTCCGTAAGGGCTCTTCCGAAAGCGGCCCCCCAAGGTAAAGCCATCCCCCGACTCGTGGATCTCGGTGCCGGAAAATGCATCCCATGCAAGATGATGGCTCCAATTCTTGAGGAACTGAAGAAGGAGTGTGCGGAGACATTTGAAGTCGAGTTCATCGACGTGTGGGAGAATCGAAAGGCGGGTGAACAGTATGGTGTTCGGGTGATACCCACACAGATATTCTATGATGCGGACGGAAAGGAGCTTTTCCGGCACGAAGGATTCTTTGGCAAGAAAGATATCCTGGCGAAATGGAAGGAGTTCGGAGTGGAGCTGGCTGAGTGATGGAACACCTCTTTACAACACTCTCGCATGCCGTGGAGGGCTCCGCCGACATTGCGTTAACCGCAGCGTTTGTCTGGGGTGTACTGAGCATATTGCTGAGCCCTTGCCATCTGGCGAGCATTCCTCTTATTGTCGGATTCATTGACCAGCAGGGCTGTATCTCAACGCGGCGAGCATTCACAATCTCCCTCCTCTTCTCTATGGGCATCCTGATCACCATTAGCGTAATTGGCGTCATCACGGCGGCGGCAGGGCGGATGATGGGCGATGTCGGGCGATACGGGAACTACTTCGTTGCCTTGATCTTCTTCGTGGTTGGGCTCTATCTGCTTGACGTGATCCATCTGCCGATGCCGGGGGCGGCCCAGCCGGGCATGAAGCGCAAAGGGATGTTGGCTGCGTTCATCCTCGGCCTCTTGTTCGGCGTGGCGTTGGGCCCATGCACGTTCGCCTACATGGCTCCCATGCTGGCGGTAACGTTTACGCTAGCGTCGACGAACCTGTCCTACGGAATTCTGTTGCTGTTGCTCTACGGCGTTGGGCATTGCTCGGTCATCGTCCTGGCCGGCACGTTCACGGAAGTCGTTCAGCACTACCTCAACTGGAACGAGAAGTCGAAGGGCGCGCTTATTCTCAAGAAGGTGTGCGGCGGGCTGGTCATTCTGGGCGGGCTGTACTTGATCTACACGGGGTAGTTCATTCCTCCCCCTAGGTGTTAAGCTAAGAAGATTTGAACCTAAAAAGAGCAGTCGAACTGAAAAGAAACACTTAATCGCCACCCTTAGTCGGTTACGCTTAGTCGACCTGCTTAATCCTGGATCAATTACGGCACTTATCGACGAAGCGGGTCGATTCTGTGCAGATCAAGGCGAAGATTAGGGTTAAAACAAAGGGGAGTGAATCCACGTCCCCGTTTGTATCTTTGCCCCATTTGTGAGTAATAGAAAGATGGTGTGGGTGGGGTGAACAGAGGTTGGGGTGTCATGTCACATCGTGGTTACTGTTCCGGTGCGGGTAAAGAGGAGTTGTTTGGTGATGGCGCTTTCCGGGATTCTGAGAATGTGGGATAGGGCACGGGCGTAGAGATCAAGCTGGGGGCGATAGGTTTCGGTTGTCTCTTTGAGTTTGGTTGGAGTTTCAACACGGTTGCTCTTGTAATCGAGAATGGTGGCTGACTGGGCAATGCCTCTTTCATCTTTGAGGATGGTGACACGATCGAAGATTCCGGTAACCCATTGCGATTCGAGAATGACTTCAAATCGTTTCTCTCGCCAGAGTTCGACATTGCCCGAGGGTTTGGTCAGTGCTGTTTTTACGCCAGCATGTTCCAGGGCGTTTCTGAATTGGGTACAGACGTCCCGTTTTACAAGCTCACCGTCTAAAGAGCGCTTGAGCCAATTCTCAATGACGCTTTCGGTATCGAGATCTTCGATCCATGAGACGTCTTCAAAGAGGGCATGGATAGCGCTTCCAAAATCAAGAATGTCGCGCATTACTGGCTCAAAGAGTAGGGCGGCGCTGGTGATGATTTCTTTTTCGCTGGAAGGTTCAATACGTTCAAGGCGCGTTCTTGCAGAGGGCTGTGTGCTGTAGTCGCTGGGGATTTCGGGGATGGGCTTGGGTTTGTCGTCGACCGCTTTTGCGAAGTTGGATTCAAACCAGTTTCGATCCCCGGTTTCGTGTAGCTGTGTGCAGGGATAGCCGGAAAGCGTGAGAGGCGTTCCTGGAGGGGGATTGGCTTCGCCTGTGAGGCGTGCTTTTACAAAGGCGGCGGCGTTCTGGCTTTTTGATGTTTTGCCCGGGCTGTTTGTGACGATGTAAAGCGCCCGCTTGGCTCGTGTCAGCGCGACGTAGAGCGCACAAAGTGAGTTGAAACAGGTTTCGTTGTCAATCTGCTCGACTTGCTCTTTCAGTACAGGTGTCTGAATTGAAATGGAGCGTCGCGGCATATCGAGCACCCAGCGGGGTTCTCCGGTATCAGGATGGGTTGCCGTTGTCAGGGATAGCGATCCGGCGGTTGTCATACTGCGCCCTTGCAGTTCGGGAAAGATGACGACATCAAATCCAAGACCTTTGGATTGATGAACGGTCATGACGCGTATGGCCCGTGCAGCAGAGAACTCTTTGACTTTATAGACTTCGGCAAAGCGAATGAATGCATCAATGTCTCGGCTGCCGGTTTCGTCAAAGGTTGCGGATGCTGCAATCAGGCTTTCAAGACGGTTTTTACCAAAGTCGTCGATGGGGTGTTGTTTTTCCAGCAGGGCTGCCCAGTGTCGTAGGGTTGCCTGAAATCCATGCGTATGGGTGTAGGTCAGAATTTCGAGCGAGAGTGCACTGGCGGAGTTTCCAATGGCCTGAGCGTTTCGGAGAGGGCTCATTTGAATATGCTGCCAGGCAAAGCGGTCTCCGGGGTGATTTGCTGCGCGTAGCAGGCTGAGCAGAAGCGCCACAACGGGGTTATCCAGAATGGTGGTGCTGCCTTCATGTACGATTGGGATCTCTGGACAGGTGCGGCGAAGGTGATCCACGACTTCATATCCGGCTTTGTTGCTCATGACAAGAACGGCAACATCAAGCCCGCGTTGTGTGGGGTGCATCTCATTGAGAATGGCGGCAGCGACATCATAGCGGTCGCTTGCGGAGAAACGGTTGCCAGAGGCGGGTTCTGCGGGTTCTAAGAGCGTGGCATAGCCCGTTTCGTTTTGAAGGTGTTTGGCACTCTCGTGGTGTTCCCAGATTTGATGCCAGGATTCGACAGCCTTAGGCTTCAGACCATCATCTGCTGAGATGTCACCAAAGAGGGCGTTAATGGTGTCGATGATCGGGGGGCATGAACGGAATGACACGTTCATGGGAAGGCATTCAATGCGTTCGCCATAGTGTTTTAGAATCCTGCTGAAGAGTTCTGCATTGCCGCCGCGCCAAGCATAGATGGCTTGTTTGACATCGCCGACGTAGAAGAAGCTACGGGTGCCGGAGTTGTCTTGAAGAATCTCGTCGGCAAGGTTCTGGAGTGCGGCCCATTGCAGGTTGCTGGTATCTTGAAATTCATCAAGTAGCCAGTGGTCAAGTTTGCAGTCGAGTCGATAGTCGATGTAGAGTTTGCCGGGTGTATTGGGTTCACGGCTGATAAGGGATCCACCGCTGGCGGGATTTGAATCCGTGAGCAGGAGTTGTGCATCGTTGAAGGTCATCTGTCCGGTTTGGCGAATGTAGGTGCTGTATTGTGCATCGTAGAGCTCTAGAATCTGAAATAGACCAGAGGTTCGTTTGAGTGCGGCTTCGACTTCGCAGTGGATAATATGCCGGACAAGTGCAAGAGCCGAGCGACATGCTTCTGGGGGCAGCTCAACGGTTTCGCGCCCAATCTTGATTATCGCATCTCCGCGCTGGAGCGCTGGCATTTCCGGGGCTAGGCGATCGTAGAGATACTCGATTTCCTTGGGCCAGGGCGTTCCCGTATGAAATGCTGAAGCGATGTCCGCGAACTCAGTAAAGCGTTTTGAAATGGTTTTTGAAGGGGCCGTTGCATTGATGGCGGCCATCAAGTCGTCAGCCGCTTGCTGGGGATCTATGCCGCGGTTGAGCCAATCGAGTTTGCTGAGTCCGATGGCCTCGGACTGCCCCCACTGTGCCGCCGAAGAGGTTAGATGGAAGTGCTTTTGGTTTTCATCAATAAAGCGACTGAGGCGATTGCCCAGTGTTTTTTCTTCCTGCCCGAATGTGGCCTGTTTGAAGGCTTCCATGAAACGGTGTTGACTATCGACACTGGCGATGCGGGGATCAAAGATGTTCGCCAAGATGCTTTCGCGCATGTCCGTCGAAAGGGCGCCTTCGCTATCCATGACGCTAAACTCGGGTGGAATTCCAAGTTCGAGCGGGAAGGCTTTTGCGATCCCGATCATGAAGCTGTCGAGTGTTCCGATATGCATTCGGTGCAGATTATCGAGAAAAGTCTTTAGGTGCGTTCTGAACTGCAAGCAATCCATATCAGACCGACCAATATGCTCAGCGGTTTCGTTTGCTTTTTTTGGATCGGATGCCGCCTGGCAGAGGTAGTCCACGATCGAGTCAAAGATTTCGCCTGCGGCTTTACGCGAAAAGGTCAGTGCGCAGATACGGTCGGGAGGCACGCCGTCTGCGAGGAGGCGGATGTAGCGATGTGCCAGTCGGAAGGTTTTTCCGGAGCCGGCAGACGCTGATATGGCTTGATGGGTTAAGGGGGATTGTGGGAGGTGGGAGGTGGGAGGTGGAAGGTGGGTGGGGGAGAGAGGGTTGAGGGGTGAAGGCTGAAAGCTGAAGTTTTCTTGAGTGGAGGTCATGTCTGTTCCCTCCGGGCTTCATGGCTGATGGGAAGGGATTCGAAGCAGTCTTCAGGGGCGCCGGGAAAAAGGGTTTCAAAATCGTCATAGTCGACGCGGGGGGCGGGGGGCCAGAAGATTCCGTTGTTGATCTGTTCAACGATGGCTTCTGCGCAGGCATATGCAGATTCGGCGAGTGCCGCGGTCCAGGTATCCCATGTATAGATGCCCGTTTGCATCACGGCTTTGGGTAGATTGAAATAGGCGAGTTCGGCTTCGCCAGAGAGAATGCTGTTGGCCTGGAGAAGGCGCTGGTAAAGCGGTAACTGTAGGTCGATCCAGCGCTTCGGCTTTCCGTTGAGATCGACTTTAGAAAATTCGGGCGTCTCCTCTCGGCAGGAAGATAGATGTGCGGCTATGGGTGTCGCTTCGCGGTCAGAGGTCTTGTAGTCAATAATTCGGAAGGCTCCGGTGTCGCGGTGTTGATCGATGCGGTCAATAGTTCCCCGGATGGGAAGCCCAGCGATGGTCATTTCGTATTTTTCTTCGGTTCGAACCACATCCCAACCTTCTCGAGTAATGTCCACCTGCACACGGGCGGCATGTCGCAGTCGTTGCCGTGCTGCATCCATTGCGATTTGTACGGGTAGTGGGGGCGGTGAGGAAAACCGGTGGGTCAGCGTGGTTTCAGCTTTGCTGATTAAAAAGTCCGCCAGTTCATCTTTGTTTTCATGCTTCCACATGCCGGATTCGCCCATCTTCTGAAGCGCCGTGTGCATCATGGTGCCAAAGTCCAGGGCATCCATCTCACGTTTGCTGTCATCAAGGGATCGCATTTTCAAAACGGTGTTGAGATAGAACCTGAATGGGCATGCCAGATAGGATCGGAATGCGGTAACAGAGAGTTTCGTGATCTTTTCTGAGAGGGGTGTGTTCCCCAGTGGTGCAAGTGGGGATAATTTAAAACTGACGGTTGATGCATGGTGCGGTTCGCGTTCCTCCACGGGAGCAAATAGGGCTTTGGCTCTAGCTGGCAGTTCCTCCTGTGAGCATCGAAAGAGTAGCCGTGAGGGTTTGAGAGGGTCCCCCGCGGCAGATGTTTTGCCCACGATAAAAACCGTTTTCCCGGACTCTCGCCGTGTTTCGATCATGAGCGTCATTAGGTAGGCGTCGCGCGCAAGTCGTCCTGCATCATTTCGGAGTCCTAGTTTCTGACGCAGTGAGTCTGGCAGGAGCATATCACTGAGTCGTCCGTCAGGAACCCGTCCTTCATTCATCCCCGTTGCGATCAGGAAGGGGGCATTATTCCATGGGAGCTCTAGCCACCCTTCAAGATCAATCAAAGAATCTTCGCGATCAGCATGATAGGTTTGCTCAGCAAGCCGCTGTCGTAAAAGGCGGAGTGTTGTTGGGGTGTCGGTGGAGGCGAGTGCAGATTCGCTTTCAGCCAGTTCACGAATAATCTCAGAAATGGTATCGGCTGCCGCTGAGAAGGCCTGATCATCAGGATTCTTGGAGCTGATCATTCGTTTTTTGTAGAGTGCCTGTAGCAACGTTTGCGTTGCTTTGGCTGGCTTAAGTGTATCGAATCGAGCGACCAGATTACAGATTGCCGCGATGGCTTTCGATAGGTCAGAAGGAGGTGTGGGAGTGTGGGGAGTGGACTGTGGAGTGTGGGGAGTGGGAGTGGGTGCGTTGAGATGCTTAAGGACATCGTCGAGTCGTAGCGGGAGGTGTTCGCCCTGAAATTCGTCAAGCGCCGTCAGGAGTGTATGGGTCTGAAATCCTTCTGCTTTTAGGTAAGACAGAACGTCAGGATGCCTGATTAGGTTTCTGAGGGCAGAGTAGGTGCGAGTGGTGTAAAGCGATATGAAGCCATCCAAGGCGCCGAAAATGGGATGCTCACTGATGTTCTTCTCAGAAGGGTCAAATACGGGAAGGCCTTGTTCTGTGAGGGCTGTCTCGATGAAGGGAATTACCGTTCGATCCGGTACGCCGATTGCAATATCGCCGGGGCCGAATTGTGGTGAGGCTTCGGCAATAGTGCGGATTGCCCGATCGGCCTGTGATTTTGGGGTTCCCACGAGGACGATTGCAGTCTCGGCATCGGGAATGTCAATGGGCTGTGATTGCCAGAGTTCTGGTTTGGGACGTCCCCACGTGTCGAAGCGCTCGGACTGGGTTGCGGGGGCGGCAACCAGAATATCTATGGCATAGCTTTTTTCGAGCGCTTCCAGCGCTCGGATCATAAGGAGCGATGGGTCAGGGACGGAGGCTACAATAATTCGTGTGATGCCCTCTGGCAGTGCGGGGGCTTCAGCCTGTTCGATTTTACGCAGGGTGGTATCTTTGAAACCAAGCGCTTCAATACGGTTGAGGGTGCGGCATTCGGCCTCTGCTAATTCTTTCCAGCGTTCAAGCTCTTCAAGCGTATCGGAGAACTGTTCTACAACCCTGTGGATTGTATATCCACCGTCAGCCAGCGTTGCACGCAGTTTCTGTAGTGTCTCGCCGGTCTGTCCGGCCCAGGCATAGTCGCGCTCAAGACCTGAGGGAGGAAAGAGCGTTGCAAAGTCAGAGGGTACCGAATTGTGCACTACCTCAGCCCAGACGGCCTGTGTCAACAGTGCGCTACAGTCGCGTTGGTCAGCAAGAGGGGGGGCTCTGAAAAAGGCTGCGGGAAGCACCACTTCGGCAGAAAGCAGAGCAGCATTGGACGCTGCGCAGTGTGCGGCTAGCGTTTCCCGTAACCGGCGGCTGGCCTGACGGGTTGGCACGACGATGAGCGTATCGCCAAGATCCACTGATTGCGTGATCGTGCCTGGAATCAGATAGTGCCGGACGGCTGTCGTTACGGGGGTGTTCCACCCAATAAAATGTCGCTGTATGCTCACGAAGGGGAGTCTAGGGAGTAGAGAGGAAAACAGAAAGCAGAAATGAAGATTTGGTGTTCTGGGTTCTAGTTTCAGTCGAGCCTCTGGCTCTCTATGTAGGTTGGGCAGAAATGCCTGATCTACAGGAAATTGAGCCAGACATCTCAGAGAGAACTGAATATCAGCGAGTTCCGAATGTACTCTCAAACAAGCGGGGTCTTTTGAGCTCGCAGGCTCCCTTAGATGTTTCGGGTGTGAGAGTATGGATAACGAGAACGGGTGATGAGAACGGTGGACGATGTTTCTCCACTCGTAATCCGTTCTCGTCGCCCGCTATCGTCCGCCGTTTTTTTTGGCACTCTCAAATATGGGCTCCAGGTTAGCCCCCCGAGTGTCTCAGAATCACTCAGGGATGAAACTTGGGAATGAACATCGAACACTCACCCTCTCTTCGTCCCGACAGTCCCTCATGGTCAAGTTCTGATTTAAAGTTGTCACTCTGACTCACTCATTCTTGTTGTTTA
>CAZNWT010000082.1:0-20777 GCA_964576795.1 uncultured Victivallales bacterium | reverse complement strand
TCGACGCTTGCGCCATTATGCCATTTCTGCTTTACTACCCCGTGAACGGTTACCAAACGAGAGAGAAAGAATAGCGCCATGCCTAATGAATCAGGACGGCAACGGGTTTTTGATACAGACAAGCGCATCCGCCTCGGCATTTGGGGGCTGGGCCGCGGGATGAGCTTCTTCAACACATGCAAATTTCTCAACATTGACGTCGTGGCAGGGTGCGACTACAACGCGCACATGCGCAAAGGGTTTCTGGATGCGAATCCCGGCGCATTTGTGACGGCGGATGAGGATGAATTCCTCAGCCAGGACTTCGATGCCGTTCTGCTTGCGACGTACGCCCTCGGGCACGGGCCGCATGCGATCAAGTGCATGCAGGCAGGCAAACATGTGCTTTCAGAGGTGATCTCTTTCGCCACGATGGCGGAGGGTGTCAAACTTGTAGAGGAAGTCAAGAAACGCAAGCTCGTCTACCAGCTCGCTGAAAACTACCCCTTCTCGGCACCTAACATGTGGCTGGCCAACCGCTGGAAAGAAGGACTGTTCGGCGAGCTAATGTATGGCGAGTACGAGTATGTCCATGAGTGCCTGTCGCTGGCCTATACCTATATCGACGGTATTCCAGTGATGCCTGGGCATACGGTCCATAACTGGCGGAGCTGGTTCAACTATCACTACTACTGCACGCACTCGCTCGGACCGGTCATGGTGATTACCAGCACACGGCCGGTAGCGGTGGAAACGTTTCCCTGCAAACCCCGTTTGGCAGGCTATCTGCGGCGGCAAGGCGCGTCCAACGGGACCATGACTCCTTCGCTGATCCAAATGGATAATGGGGCCGTGGTACGAAACCTCATGGGGGCCACCACCAATGACAGTCACAACCAACGCATGTGGGGAACCCGTGGGGCCTACACGATCGGCCATGACGGCGTAAAGCTGCGCTTGGGCGGGGCCGGTGGGGCGCCGATGATGAATGTAGATACGAAATGGGAAGGGTTGGGCGAGCTGGCCACCAAGACCGGTCATGGTGGTGGTGACTTCTGGACACTCTACTACTTTGCCCGTGAGATTCTCACGGGAGAGACAGGACCATTCGATATCTACAGGGGTTCCGACGTCACGATCCCCGGCATCCAAGCCCTGCGCAGCTCCATGGAAGACGGAAAGCCGATGGAGGTGCCGGACTTCCGAAAGAAGGCCGATCGCGATCGCTATCGCGATGACGACTGGCTGCAGGAGAGCTACAACGTCAAGCGCGGTGTTTTCGGCGGGGCCAATCTCAACGCCAAGGCCAAGACCTTTAGTACGACGATGAAAGCAATGACCCAGTATACACCGATGGTGCGAGCCTATCTGGACTGGAAAAAAGTGCAAGCATCCCTGACAAATCCTGCAGAGTTTCTGCCCATAGCTACGCGGTTGCGCGACAATTACGAGAAACTCGTGGTCACGTTCAAAGATGCACGTGCCATTGCAAAGACCTACCCAAAGTCTGACGGGGCACAGGTATTAACCGAGTTGCTGGAGGTCGGCGAAGCAAAGACGGTTCTAGCCGCCGCCTTCCTTCCCGCGCTCAAGAAAGATGTCGCCGTGCTCAAGCGCAAGTATAGCGATGGGATGAAGCCGTTGACGGCGGTCAAGTACTCGGACCTGCTGCCGGCGCACAGGAGCATCAGCTCAGCAGAGTACCCCGACAAGGAGATCGCGTTCAGTGCCATAAAGCGTAATCCAAACAAAACTTTCTATGATATTCGCACGCGCTATGCCGAGGGGTCCAAGCATGAGGGTTTGGTTTATGCGCAAGGTTACGTAACGGCCAAGAAGGCGGGAAACGGAACCTTGCGTATTGCCGCAGATGGCCCCTTCAAAGTGTTCCTTCAAGAGAAAGAGATTGGGTGCGATCCCAAGGCCACCAACCCCGTCGATGCTGACCATCTCGTTCTTCCTGTCACTTGGAAAAAGGGCCGGAACGAAGTTGTCATTGCAATGCGTACGAATAATGGTGGTGCCTGGGGATTCATGGCCTCGGCCAGCACAAAACAAGAGCAAACGACAGAAGGGAAACACTGACCGAATGCACACACAAGACAGTCTATTGAGGGCCTTCCTCGACATGGGCATAACGACAGGCGACGTGCTCCTGGTGCACAGTTCATTGCGCAAGCTTGGGCCGGTTAAAGGGGGTGCGGATACCGTAATTGACGCGCTTCTGGAAGCCATAGGGCCGAGGGGTACGCTAGCCACGCCCACCCACACATTTGAGGTCGTAAGTGGTAACCAACCGGTATTTCACCAGCGACTGACGCCTTCCTGTGTTGGAGCGTTGACGAACGTACTTCGCCTTCGCCCCAAGGCTATTCGTGGATTGCATCCTACGCATAGTGTGGCGGCCATCGGACCGCGAGCAGCGGAGTTCGTGGCCATTAATCCAGAGGATGACATACCATGCCCGCCCGCAAGCCCCTACGGGCGACTACGCGCTTGGGGCGGCAAGGTTCTGATCATTGGCGAAACGCTCAACCGCTGCACCTTCTTTCACGGCTGTGAGCAGTGGGCCGGTATGCCGTGGGCGGTCTCGGAGGGCACGGTGCAATTCACGTCAATCACGGCGGACGGCGCAGAAATTGAAATTTCGTTGCACACGCACTGCACGAACACATGGGATCAGTACCCCAAGCTGGAGCCTTTTCTGCTGGCGGCCGGCGCGATGCGTCTCGGGCATATAGGGGACTGCACCTTGCGCCTACTTGATGCGAAACTCGCCTCCGAATGGTTGATCACGCGCCTCAAACAAGATCCCAGCATTATCTATCCTGAGCATTAGCCAACGCGCAAGATTTCGATTAGGAAATATCATGAAACGACCCAACATTCTGCTCGTGCTGGTTGACCAGATGCGTTACCACGCCATGGGTCCTGCCGGCAACAAGCAAATTCACACGCCCAACTTGGATCGACTGGCCGACGAGGGGGCCCTCTTCACCCAGGCGGTCTCCAACAGCCCGGTGTGCACACCCGCGCGTGCCTGCCTGCTAACTGGGCTCTATCCGCTATCGAATAGCGTCATGACCAACAACTCGATGTTACCCACCGACATCCCGTCAATGGGCACGATGCTCAAAGCCGAGGGCTATGAGACAGCCTATATCGGAAAGTGGCATCTGGCAGGTGAAGCGTTCTTCAGTCCTTCACCATGGGTGGGAGAGGAACAGAACGGATACATTCCCCCGGGCAACATGCGACACGGCTTCGATTTTTGGGCGGTTCACCACTGCGAACACAACTACTGGAACGCGTCGTACTACCGCGACACGCCGGAGCGCATTCCCATCGAAGGATGGGAGCCGGATGAACAGGCCAACATTGCGATCGACTACCTGAGGGCGCACGCCAATCGTCCAACGGATCAGACCAATCCGTTTGCAATGGTGGTCTCTTGGGGCACGCCACACACACCCTACATTGCTCCGGATGAGTACAGAGCCCTCTACGACCCCGACCTGCTGACCTTCCGACCCAACGTAGAGTTCGATGCCGAGACTGCGGCGAAATGTGAACACAAGGTCCCAGAACTCACGCCCGAAGAGCTAGTGCGCCAGCATACACATAACTACTATGCGGCCATCTCCAACATCGACCACAACCTAGGGCGCCTACTCAACGAACTAATACGCCTGGAGATGGACCGTGACACGATCGTCGTGTTCACCTCTGATCACGGTGAAATGCTTGGCTCTCACGGGGAGTGGAGCAAGACACAACCCCGTGACGAATCGGTTTGCATTCCCATGTTGCTCCGCTATCCGGACATCATCCCGGCGGGACAGCGACTGGATATGCCGTTCAGTCTAACGGATGTACTTCCTTCGCTTCTGGGCCTGGCCAAGATCGAGCCACCGGTCGAGTTCGAAGGACTCGACTATTCCCCTGCCCTACGGGGTGAACCCATGCAAGCCCCCACATCGTCCTTTCTGCTCTGGCCCTGTTCCGCCACAAGCTGGAACAAACGCTGGACCTACTGCACCGAAGAGAAGCGGGGCTACGCGAAGGGGTTTATGACCAGCTATCGTGGCATCCGCACCGCCACCCACACCTATGCCCGACGCAACGATGGCCCGTGGATGCTGTACGACAATATCGCCGATCCCTACCAAATGAAAAACCTAGTGGAGACAGAAGGTCCCGAAGCGATCCCGCCGGAGCTGGATCGCGAGCTGAAGGCATGGATGGAACGCACAGGAGACGCGTTCGGCACCACAGATGATTACATGCAACTGATCGAGCTAGAAACCGGATTGGTGCATGACCGGACGGCCTTGCATAGAGCCGGAAGGACCGAAAAGTGATCCAATCTACATAAGGCATAACACGTATCATGACCACCATCACCGCAAGTACTGCAGCGACTAACGAATTCCGCGTGATATCCTGTACTCCGATGGAGCAACCGAAATTGTATCCGAAAGGCACCACAAAACTGACCTATCGAAGCGGCGTTGACGGACAGAATGACTGGGCACTGATATGCAACGATATAGACAACGCCCGTGTCTGGCTCGTCATGCTGCACGGACACGGAGCCAAGGGTGACCAGATATTCACGCGCCCGGATATCAGGCCATGGCAGCAAACGATCTCCAAGCATGGAATGGCCATACTCTCCCCTAACCTACGCGGCAATGCATGGATGGGCCCAGCAGCCACACAGGACCTGCACGCTTTGCTTGCCCACGTTCGCCGCGACTACGGCGCAGAGACATTTATCTTTGCGAGTGCATCGATGGGCGGCACCGGCAGCCTGCTCTACGCCGTGCTCCACCCCGAAGATGTCGCAGCCGTCGTGGCACTCTGCCCCGCAACGGATATGGCAGCGTACCATGCATGGGCCACTCATCGCTCCACCCCCATCCTCCAGGAAATCGCGACCGCAATTCAGCAATCTTATGGCGGCACGCCAAATGACGTGCCCGAAGTCTACGCGGCCCGTTCCGCTCTGGCACACTGTGAAACACTGACCATGCCGCTCACCATGGCACACGGCGATAGTGACGCTACGATTCCCATCAAGCAGTCGCGACAATTGGTCGAGCGCTTGCATCTCCGAGGCATAGATGTATCGTACAAGGAAATCCTAGGCGGCGGCCACGACGCACCGTTGCTCGAATTTGAAACCGCTCTGAATGACGTAGTGAAACGACTAATTGAAGTCGTGTAGGATACTGATCATAACGAGACTCGGTGGGGCCTGTCCCCGTCGGCACTCTAATCATTCGCCAAGAGGATGTTCTCTATCTGTGATCGGGAAGTCCACCGCACATCTCGAAAGGCCTGATGCGTAGATTCCACAGATCATTTCGACCGCGAGGCGAGCATTGTAGACATTGGAAATGGGCTGGCGGTCTTCTTCGATAGCGCGCATGAGATCCCAGACAGCAAAACGATTTGACTGAACGAACATCTTTGACCGTGGGATATCTTTCTGGCCACTGAGTGAATAATCAAGCGGTTCAGCGCCAGGGATGATGCGGTCTTCCGTCAGGGAGACGAGTTCGAATTGGGACTCGTCTTCCGGGGGGCCAGGGAGGCGACTGATTCGGAGGGGACGGAGCGGGGGTGACTGGGAATCTTCGAAACGTATGGACATCGTGCCTTTCGTGCCGATAACAGTAATCCCCATGTGACTGGCCTAACTTCCGTCACTAAGACCGCATCTGCTCTCGAAAATGCCGCGCACGCCTCCGGCGAAACGGAAGCAGGAGAAGATGTTGTCCCCGGCGGCGGGACCGATTGGCTCGATCGTCTCGGCGCGATCGGGCCTGGTAATGGAGCGTCCGTTGGCCGTCACCTCCGCAAACACCTGCTCGGGCGCACCGAAGCAGAAGGTCTGAAAATCGAGAATGTGGGTTCCAAGAACAATCAGGTCTTCGCCACCGCCACGATGGTCACTCTTGCCGCGCCCGTAAAGGGTTACGGGATCTCCGATCTCGCCGTCCTCGATCATCCGCTTCATGGTCAGGAATCCCACGTCGTACCTGGCGGGATGGGCCATGCCGATCTTGATATGGTTCTGCTCTGCGATTGCGACGATCGCGTCAGCCTCCTGCAACGTAACGCTGATCGGCTTCTCGCAGTAGAGATGGCAGCCCTTTTCAGCCACAGCCCGAATCTGCCCCAGATGATCGTAAGGGTGCCGGGACGTGAGCACCACGATATCGGGTGATTCCTGATCAAGCATGTCGTCGAGCGTCAGATAGTGGCGCTTCGCTCCTGTGAAGCTCATCTTCTTCAGGATGTCATCTGCGTTGGAGTCGACATGGGCGACAACATCGACATCAGGAAGCCCCCGAAAAGCCACATGAAGCCCATGCAACCCCAGCATGGGTTTCGAGGTGTCTTTGACAACCGCTATTTTCCAGTGCTTCTTCAACCTTCCATCCCACCGCAGGTGCGACCGCCGTCAATCATGTAGTTCGTGCCAGTAATAAACGCGGCCTTCTCAGAACATAGGTAGAGAATGAGATCGACGACTTCTTGAGGTTCGGCCGCGCGACCCAGTCGCGTCTTCATGTTGGCCATGCCCGGACGTGTCAGCACAGGACCGGGAGACACGCAGCAAGATCTGACGCCGTGCGGCGCACCGAGAAGCGCCAGGGACTTCGTCAAGCCGATGATACCACTCTTGGCCGCGCAGTAGTTCACGGAACTCGCAGATCCCTCAACACCCGTCACCGAACCCAAATTGATGATGACACCGCTCTTCTGCTCGAGCATCAAACCCAGTACTGCACGACTAAAATAGACAGCGCCCTTAAGATTGACATCCAGCCCCCAGTCAATGACTTCAATCGGAAGTTCATGGAAGGGTTTCGAGCACTGGCAAACCCGCATTTCCGAACCGCCAGCAAAGTTCATCAGGAAGTCAATGCGACCGTATTGTTTCCGTGTCGCCTGTACAGCCTTTTCGATATCTTCGTACTCTCGGACATCCACCCGCACACCAATGGCATCTCCGCCCCCCTGGCGGATTTTTTCTGCCGACGCTTCGACTGCTTCCTCATTAATATCCGTGAGTACGACATTAGCGCCCTCTTCAGAAAGTATCCGAGCCGTCAGCAATCCCATTCCCGAAGCCGCACCAGAGATTATCGCAACGTTATCCTTGAATCGCATTATCGGACCTCTTCCCGATTTGACGCCTTCTCAATTATCAGCACAACTTTACCCAGATTTTCGTTTCGCTGTAGGATGGCATGGGCTTCTTCTGCGTCTTCGATCGGCAACGATTGGTGGATGATCGATTTAATGTCACCAGCAGTAAACTTCTGCCATAGCGCGTTCTCCAACTCACTAAGGATCGTAGACTTCACCTCAGACGTCCGGCTGCGGAGTGTGCTGCCGATCAACTTCACCCCGCGCTTGAAGAAGTCGAGCATGTCGATCTCGGCCGTAGTCCCACCGAGCGTGGCAATCACGATCCAGCGTCCACCGCGGGCCATGGTCTTCAGGCAACCACCCAATCCCGGACCGGACACACAGTCCATCGCGATATCGACAGGATTCCCCTCCAATACGGTGGCAATATCCTCGGTCTTCCGATTGATGACAACGTCTGCGCCAAGCACTTTGACAAACTTAGCTTTCTCCTCCGAGCTGACGGTGGTGGCCACTTTAGCGCCCATGGCCTTGGCGAGTTGGATCGCGGCCATGCCCAGTCCGCTCGCGCCGGCTTGGATGAAGACAGTGTCGCCTGCCTTCATGCCGCCCTCCAAGACCAGATTCAAATAGCTGGTAGAAAAAGCCTCCGGAAGCGCAGCGGCCTCAACAAAGGAAAGCCCCTCCGGGATGGGAAGAACCATGCCTTCTGGAACAGTCACCTTTTCGGCGTAACCTCCCCCACCCAGCAGGGCACACACCTTGTCGCCAGGTTTCCAGCGGCTATCGGGACCCGCTTCGGACACCACACCCGCCACTTCAAGCCCCATCCAATCCGGCCACTCCGGTGGCGGCGGGTAGTTGCCTGCACGCTGCATCAAATCGGCCCGGTTCAGCGCGGCCGCACGGATGTCGATGATGATCTCGCCCTCCTTACGTTCCGGATCAGGGACGGTACTCCAGGTGAGGGACTTGTCTTCGTTGATAAGTATAGCGCGCATATTACTTCTTCCATTCTGTATATCCGGCAGCGGCAAGCACTACTTCCTGCACCAGAGTGTCATGTTTATATGTATAGGGATTATCCATTTTACCATTAATAATTTTCACCAGTTCCAACATCTGAGCTTCGTAACGATCGCGCCTGGCACCGAAATCAACGATATGGGTCCCGGGTGCATATTCCGCATTGGCCTCACTGAGTGTCAAGCGCATCTGCTCCGGCTCACCATCGAAACGTTCCAACGGACATAGCTCAACCGAGCCTTTGGTGCCGCAGACTCTCAGCCGCCTCCGGCTGATTCCGTTAGCCTCAAGGCTGCATGCCCTTAGCGTCACGGTTGCATGCGGATACTCGATAAGTGTCACGCCGTTATTCTTTCTCGAATCGGGATGCCCGGGTGCCGACTTCAAGAACGGCGTAACTGCTTCCGGACGCCCCAACATCGCCACAACATAATCAACCAAGTGGCATCCCAGATTGAACATGATGCCGCCATTGAAGGTGCCGATATACTCCTGATAAATGTCGCCACCGTAGTTGTGACTCATGCTACCCTGGATCTCAAAGACATCCCCAAGCCAGCCCTCTCGTACTGCCTTCAGACACCACTGCATAGCCGGATTATTGCGAAACATGTACCCCATCTGGAAAGGGAGCTTACGCTCGGCGCATCCTTTGCGCAGCTGGGCGAAACTCTCCAGGTCTTCTCCCCCCGGCTTATCCATATGAATGGCCAGGTTCTGCGCCATGCATCGAAGCGCAGTCGGCACCAGATCAAGGTTCGGGGTCTCTACGGTCACGGCCTGTAATCCAGGCGTATTGAACAACTCCTCCTCCGTCACCCACTTCAGGCCCTCATACGGCTTCAGATCACCTCCCGCAAATTTGGCGGCGGTGGATCCTCTGTCGTCCACCAAACCGACAATCTCAAATACCTCCGGCATCATCCGTAGGGTGTTGATTTTGCCGGACGCATGCTCGTGACATACCCCAATCTGACCAATCTTAATCTTGCTCACGGGTCTCTCTCCTCGAATGGAATCCCTACTGTTTCCAGTTGAACTGTTTATTCTGATTCTTGACGATTTCGGTAACCCGCACCACTTCGAGTGCTTCTGAGTTCTTCACCGGAAACGGGATATCCTCGCGGATCGCCCCGTACAGATGCCGGGCCGTATCGTATTCAACCTGCTTCCACATATTGCAGTCAGGTTCGACCTTTACGCTCTTCTCGATCCACGGAAATGTCTCCTCGCTCCCGTAGCCCCCCGCCCGGGGGGGCTGATCTGCACTGGCAGAAATTTCCGGCAACGCGAAATCCGGGTCAATGTACTTGAGCTTGATGCTCTTTTCATCGGCACACACCAGCGAACCACGGCTACCATAGACCGTACAGTAGGCACTGGGCAGGGCCACAGCATCGCTGATCTCCACTTCGGCCACAACATCGTTCTCGCCGCGGATTATGATTCTCATGTGATCGTCGGCATCCCCCGGAGTCACGATGCGCTTGAGGTAGCTCCACACATCCTTGACCGGGGCATTGATATACTGCAGCGCATGGTCGATGAGATGCGGTCCCCACACACTGAGCTGCCCTCCACCACAATCCAGAAGCATCTGCCAGTCGGCACGGCGACGGAACGAATGGTACCGACGCAGTTTCACCACCTGAAGCGTTCCGAGTACACCACTATCGACGATGGTGTGTATATTCTGGAACGCCGGCTCAAACCGATGATTGTGCAAAAAGTACAGTTTTCCGGGGTATGCCTTATCGGCCTGTTCCAGTTTCTTCCGATCGGCTTTCGTCACCGCAATCGGCTTTTCCAGCAAAACGATCTTACCGGCCTCCAGTGCCTGTACCGCGTTGTCCGCATGATCGAGGGAGCGGGTGCAGATAACCGCCAGTTCCATTTCTTCATCTGCCAGGAATTCCTCATAACTCTGGTAAGCCGCGCAGTCGTATTCTTCCACAAGTTGCCCTGTTCGCTCCAGATCGCGGTCGCAAACGGCCACCAGTTGATACTGCTCCCGATCCTCCGAGAAACACCGGCTATGCACAATGCCGATCCTGCCAAGTCCGACGACACCAAATTTGATTACACGCATTAATCCACACTCCTTTTTGTCGTCTAAAAAAAGCTGCCTAAAAAGCCTCACAAAAACCGGGCGGGATCAAAGTCGGTCACCACCACCGGCAGCGCACCGGATAGACAGGCAACCTGTAGCGCGAAGACGCCCAAAACCCCCTATGGGTCTCGCGGTGAAGGTGATAGAATGTATCGTCAGTTCTCTGTGGAAACCGAACCCGACATTCAGGCCATCCTTACTACATACGGTCGCCCACACGGCTTGATGCATCCGGCAGTGCATGCGGCAGCACCGGGCTATAAGGACATCCTGCTATGAGCTGTTTGCCATCAGTAAACCCTTCCGGCCGCCCAGTAAGCTCCTTTATCATGGCTTCCCGCCAGAAAGCAATACGATCCTGCTTGTCAGGATCGCTGATAGCATCATGCAGTTCATGGGGATCATTCTCGAGATCAAAGAACTGCTCTGTGCCATCTGCCACAAGCCATACGAACTTTTCCTTCCCATCAGTGAGGGATTGGTGCACCGGGGCATGCTCTATGTGCAAATAGTCGCGTACAGCCTCACCCTTACCTTGCATTAAGGGCAGCAGGCTGTGGCCTTCAACCGTTTCAGGGACCTCCACCCCTGCCATGTCGAGTAAGGTAGGCATGACATCTGCAAGGCAGACAACTTCGTCAAGAACAGTACCACCCTTGATGTCAAAGTGTGCTGGTGCTCGCAACATAAAAGGAATACGTGCTGCTCCTTCGTACGGCATAATCTTGTGCCAGCGATAGTGGTCACCGAGCATCTCGCCATGATCACTCACCAGCATCACAATAGTATTCTTAAGATCTGCCGGATTGCTGATGCCATTAAGGATACGTCGTAGCTGGTCATCAAGATGATTGATGAGGCCATAGTAGCCGGCACGTGCAGAGAGCAACTTTTCACCTTCAAGCTGCGCGGCTGTATCGCCAGCATCAAGGCCAAGCCCCTTGTCAAGGGGCGGTGTTGCCCAGTCGCCAATATATGGCACCGGCACTCCGGTACGCATATAGCGATCAAAATAGGGGGCTGGCGGCTGCAGTGGCGGATGAGCAGCTATAAAGGACAGGTTCAGGAAATAGGGCATTGACGGATCCCGTTTTTTCAGAAACTCAAGAGCCTGCTCAACCGTCCAGTTGGTCTGGTGAAGATAATCCTCCATCGGCCAGGGATAGGCAGTATAATCGTTGTTTCTGCAACCACTGCCAAACCAACCGCCACGCTCAGGGGCCTTACGTTCAAGCCACTCTGTGTAATCATCGTTGATGACCATATGATCAAAACCATAGCGTTTGCGGCTCGGAGTCTGGTGCATGCTTCTACCCACATGCATGGTATGATACCCAGCTGCAGACAAGGCTCCCGGCAAGGTCACCGGTGCGTCCTTCCATTCCACACCATCACGGTAGCCAACCATACCATGCGTTACCGGATACTGTCCGGAAAGAATACTGCGCCGCGCAGCAATGCAGGTCGGGCAGGAGGAGTAGGCTCGAGTAAAACGCGCGCCACTGCCCCCGATAGTATCCATGTTGGGCGTCAGCAGTACCGGATGCCCATCAATGCTCAGGCAATCACCGCGATGCTGTTCAGTAATGATCAGGATAATGTTAGGTCTTTGTTCCATTCTGATGCTCCTCTGCAAAAAAAAGGTGTTAGCGGAAAACGGTACCGGTCAAGGGGGTCAGCTGTCAAGGGCTGCTCCGAATGGCACTTACTTAAGCGAATCTAGCATCTCCCGAGGTACAGTGCATCTTCTCAATATCCAGCAGCCAACAGCCGGAGCGAAACGGAAACAGACTTGAGCGAAGCGAAAGCAATGACCGAAGGGAGTGGCAACGAATGTCCAACCAATTCACGTCTCTTCCCGTACCCGTCACCCATTCAGGTTTGCCAACGCTGTATCAAGGCGGACCAGCCCAGCGACAAGCTCCTCGTGGATATTGGTGAAGGGAAGTTCAGCGCAGATCAACGGAACCGTGTCTGCGGCATAGCCCCCACGCGCGGCAGCCGTGCGATCCGGGGCATATCCCCGGCTATCGTCCACCAAGCCCATCACAAGAGGTATGGGTGCGCTTGACTGCGCAATGACATCGTTCTTGATGGCCTGGAATGTCTCGAACGGACTCCCCAGCAGCGCGATTGGACCGATGCGCAACCCATGGAGCGTGATAACAGGTGTAAGTGACTCCCCCGCCTCGGCACGCCGAAGCAGGCGGCGTAGAGCAATAGCGCAGACCGTATTCATGCGCACGGCCTGACTCTCCGGGCCGTCATCACCATCGAGATCCACCCCCGCCAGCGCTTTCTCGACATCGGCCAATCGCGTGCGCAGCTCATCCAGCCCCCACGCCTTGCAGCTGAATGGGATCGCAAGTTCATGTGACGCGATGCGATCGACCTCAATGGGTTTAGCCTGCATAATACCCGCACGCACAGAGCTGGCGAAACGCCCGGCAAGCTCCTCAAGGGCTAGCAAGCTCTCCTCTTGCGACCGTCCGCCAATGGCACTGTTAACATCTCCCTGCGCCCCCTGGAGAAACAGTCCCACCGATCCGGGGTGATCACGCTCGACATCGTTCAACGCCACGCCCGGATAGTCACCATGAATCACCAAGCTCTGATTGCAGCAAACGACCGGGTGACATCCAAAGTAAGTCATGAACCCCAGCAACGTGCCATCCTCAGCTTTGCCCACAACGACGTGACATGTGGTATCCGTCAGTTCAGGCTTGGCGGGGCGCCAGTCGGGCATCATGGCCTCGTCGTAGGGCGCCCAGAAGGTTTCATACTCGCGGTTCAGACCGATCCCCTCGCAAGGCACCTCGGCATGGCTCAACGTGGCTGGTTGCAGACTCGCTAGCGCATCAACAGCAGCCTGGGCAATGCGCTTCGGCAACGTCTCAAGGTAAGGCGCATCAGGCTCCCCCCATCCAATGTAGGAGCCCGTACATGGCCCACTATGGGTGTGAGAACTGCATATCATCACCTGTTCACTCGCAATCCCAGTCGATGCAAAGAGCAACTCACAGACACGGTCCGTGAATTCGGCCGAGACACCGATCAGGTCGCACGCGATCACGATGGTGCGAACGCCATCGACCTCCAGCGCCATGGCGCGCGCCCAAAGGGAATCGTGAACCCTCACCGAGTGGCGACCCAAAAAGGGGCCGAAACCGCATAGCTCTACACCCACACGCGGGGTGATGTCGTGTTTGGCAAACCCAATGTTCATTTCGTTTTCCTTTTGGTCGCCTTTACATGCTTCGTCCATGCGTCCGCGACTGCCGGGAGATTCTCGCTAACCTTGCGTACCGCCCTCATACACTGATTGATGTAAGTCTTGCTGCCAAGTAAATGCTGATGCATCAAAACAACCGCGGTCTCGTTCACAGCCCGTTCTGTGTTCGGAAAATTCGGGTTTCGGTAGTCCGGTGTGACCGCCGGATCACGAAAGGGAATCGGACTGGTACGATCGTAGAGATTCAGAAGTGGATTGCTGTAGACCGGGGCATAGGGGCACCCCATTTCAACACCTTCGTGATGAAGCGCATACAGGAATGCATCGCGGCGCACGCCACCCGCCTTGTCCGGATCGTAGTCCAGCGTCATGGCGTAGTAGGCCTGGCGCGTAATGCGGGGATCGCGTGGAGCCGCTTTCAACGGACCATCCAACGTCTCCAACGCTTCCGTAATTTGCGCAGCGCGCATTTCCCGCACTTCGGTCTGCCGGGTCAAGCGCGACAAGCCGCCCCGCAGCAACACCGCCTGCATTTCGGTCATTCGGTAGTTGTGACCATAGCGGTTGGCTGGCTTCAAAACGCCATAGCGATCCTTGCGCGGATTGGCAGGCGCAAAGCCCACCTGCTTCAGCGCAAAGATTGTCTGGTAGATTTCGGCACTGTTGGTCGTTACCGCCCCACCCTCACCACTGGTCAAAACTTTGGATTGCTGAAACGAGAAACTGCCCGCATCCCCAATGGCTCCCGCACCCTTGTTCTTCCAGCGACTGCCATGCTGATGCGCCACATCCTCTACCACCTTAAGTTTGTGCTTGCGGGCAATCTTCATGATGACATCCATGTCGCACATGCAGCCGTACAGATGCACCGGAATGATCGCTTTCGTCTTCGGCGTAATCGCCTTGCGAATGCAATCCGGATCGATAGTCAGCGTCTGCGGGTCTACATCCACAAAGATCACAGTCGCGCCAATATCCATGGCCGCCTGCGCCGTTGCCACCCAAGTCATCGCCGGAACCAATACCTCATCACCCGGCACCACACCCACCGCCTGCAGAGCGCACTGCAGAGTTACGGTTCCGTTTGCCAACCCAAGGCAGTACTTTGTCCCAATGAACTCCCGATACTCCTCACAAAACGCTTGCTCATGCTTACCGACCCAGCTCCATTTGCCACTGCGTACAACCTCCCCCATCCAGCGCTCTTCCTGTTTACCCACCACCGGCCACCTCGGACTGGTAAGTGAGACCACCTTATCGCCACCATTCACCGCCAGTACTGTGTTTCGCATGAGACTACCCCTCGCTAATTGATTACCTATTAGTGTTGCAACACACTCCCATCGTCCCCTATTATTCCAAAATAAGTCCATTCTTATTGATTGTCATTTATTGCTAAACTTACCACATCCTGCGCTTTACCTATGACCCACTCCATTCTCAGTGATTCGCACATCGAGATCCTGACATCACCCGAGCGCTGGATGCTCAAGGCGGCTGTTTTGCGGGGAGATGCTCCCGACACGATACTCTCCCCACGGCATACTGCATGGTATCGCAAAACTCGCCAGACGCACTCCCAGCGAGAGCTGCTGGTTGCGCTGTCGGGAACAGCCTGCTACGCCGTAGGTGACGGCGCCTTCGCCGTAACGCCGGGCACGATGCTTCTACTCGACAGCATGGAGCCTCATCAGGATGGCTACCCTGATTTCGAAGGGGATTGTGAACATCTCTGGATCAGCATTCTAGAGGAGTGCTGCACAGCTATGCTAATCACCGTCACGTCTGATGCACCCGGCTTCACCAGCCGCCCACTCGGACTGCACGAACTCCCCCGTTCCGTCCATGAACTGGCCCGCAAAGCCTTCCACCCAAACAATGAACCGCGAAGGGAGCAGCGGTTGCATCTCCACGCCACCATTGCCTTGGTGATCGCGCTTTTCATCGACGATGGTGAACAGGCGATCCCCACCAACGCAGAAAACCGACGGCGAGAGATGATCGTCGCGGTTCAACGCCATATCAAGAAGACCGCCGGGAATGGCGACAGCCTGGATTCCCTCGCACGCATCGCCGGCTACAGCCCATACCACTTCGCACGGGTATTCAAGACCTGCACCGGCGTCACTGTGCAGGCCTATATCGACCGCTGCCGTCACGACGAATTCCACCGCCTCGCGGCAGAAGGGATGAGCAAAAAAGAGATTGGCTACACCCTCGGTTTCGCCAGCCCGCAATCCTTCTCCCGCTGGCTGCACCAACGTTGACCTCGGCTAACCACAACCGCTTCAATGCTCACGTGCCATGCGGAATGCGCGGGGGAAACACGCGTGAACCGCGCGGAAGGTAGGGTTGAAGTGGGAGAAATTTCTGTATCCATGCCAATTTCCTGTTGCTTCATGCTTTGGTCCCTTCTGTGCCTAGTGGAATTGAGGAACGAATCGAAGACGCCAGGTCATCTAGGCGTTCACGGGCGTTCGCCAGAAAGAGCGCCAATTCAGCAGACGAAATGAAGATGCTTAAATGCGGCCAGAAAACGTACCCGCGACGCCCACGAGTGCGGCGAAACGATCCCGCAGCGCCTGGCGAGTCCGACGGAAAACCGGCTCCGAGTCAGCCGTACCGTCTGCGTCAGCCGGGTCATCAATCGGCCAGTGTAGCCTGAGCGTACCGGACTTGAATATACCAGAGTCCGACTCAGCACGATCACCGATTGTCACGGCGATATCAATGCGCTCGTTGATGTACGTATTGACATGCTTAGGGGCATGCCCCGCCATACTGATGCCGTCCTCGTTCATAAGCTTGATGGCCATGGGATGAAGCGCATCCCAGGGCTCCACGCCCGCACTCAACACCTCAAAGTCAGCTCCATGGCAGCTACGAAACATCGCCTCGGCCATCTGGCTCCGCCCCGCATTGCCCGTGCAGATAAAGAGTATTCTTAGTCTTGTTTTTTCATAAACGTGGGTTCTTCGCTTTCTCTGTGAATCAGACTTTGAACATTATCATTTAGTTTCCGTGCTATCACACAGCATCTCCATGCGAATGCTGGTGACCACGCCATCGAGACCATACGCCATCAATTGCTGACCCTATCCCAGAGACAACGCAGAAAGCAATCTGGCACTTCATGTACGCGGGAAACGGGCTTCTGGGGTTCCGTGATAATAAGCCGGTATCCCTCCTGAATAAAGTCCGGATACCCCACAGCCGCTCTCCAATTGTCCGCGTAGAGGACAACTTCTGGTTGCCCCCAGTGGCTCACCTTTCCCTCCAGCGAGTCCCGTTTGATACCCCCGAGAACAGCACGACGGCTGAAAATTAATTCAAGGAGCTAAAGCCCGTCAAAAAAGGGGTTAAACCGCAAAAGGCTCGAATGTGGCCAAATAGCTCCGACATCAGGACGCTTCAACTCTTTGTTGCGACAAAAACGTCGATTTCCCTCATCGACAGCTTGATGAGCAACACCAATTCTGAGACACTAACGATTCCGAAAACAATCATACTCTCAACTCACAGGAGATAAGCAGCCATGGCGAAGCGTATTGAAGATCTGGACAAGAATCTGGCAACACCCACAATCAAGGAAACGCCACGATTACGCTGGGTTTCCGCCACCGATGCACGCTTTACAACGCGTGGACTGTGGTGGGATGCCGAGAACGAGGACGCGTATTGCCGACTCCCCATGCGCGCCAAGAAAATCGTACGTCCACCCGTGTGGGAGCTAGCGCAACACACCGCCGGGGCACGGATATGTTTCCGCAGCAATGCGACCTCCATGCATGTGCGTGCCCATCTGCTTGGACCTTCGAGTATGGCCCACATGCCCAGTACGGGACAAAGCGGCGTGGCACTCTATGCGGGTCCACCGATGCAGCAGAAGCCCTGGCCGGTAGCGTTTCCCGCTACCAATGAGGACCACTTCGAAGCAGAGTTGTTCTCAGGTAAGTCAAGCACCATGCGCGAGTTCACGCTCTACCTGCCGCTCTATAATGGACTCAAGTCTCTAGACATCGCACTCTCACCCGGCGCACGGGTCCGCCCCCCCTCTTCCCCTGCCCTCGACAAGCCTGTCGTATTCTACGGCACATCCATCACACAAGGCGGGTGCGCTCACAACCCAGGGGCAGACTACCCAAACATCCTAGGACGCATGCTCAACCTGGACACGATCAATCTCGGCTTCTCCGGAAACGGCCAGGGGGAACCCGAACTCGCACGGATGATCAGCGAGATTGACGCCTCACTGGTGGTGCTCGACTATGTGGCCAATGCGGGCGCCGAGGGGCTACGCAAGACCCTACCCCGCTTCTGCCGCATACTGAGGGAGACCCACCCCACACTACCCATTGCCATGGTCAGCCGCGTCGTCTTCTCGCAGTGCAACCACTCCGCCGACGCACGCCTCGAGCATGAAAAACAGCGCGACGTGATACTCGACTTCTACAGCCGCCAGCGGCGCAAGGGCGACATCAACCTGCACGTCATCGACGGCAACGCCCTGATTCCATTCGGCAAAGAGCTGGCCTACAGCGACGCCGGCGTGCACCCCACAAATGTCGGCTTCGAGTCGATGGCTAAGGGGCTGGCCCCACAGATTGAATACATTCTAACCCAACAAGGCTTCCGCTAAGCCCCCGCACTAGGGAGTGAGCTCTATGACACAGAGTCTATTGATCGATTACGTAACCAACTGGATGGCGGAAGTTCCCGTGGTTTGGGAAGCGACGCATCTGTCTGAACCCGGTATGCGCGGAGTGTTCTTTGATAGCGTGCCGTTTAGAGGCAAACCAACGCGAAACTTCGCGTGGATCGGACTCCCCGAGAGTGCCACGACCTCGCAGCCTGTCCCTGCCATGATCCTGGTTCACGGCGGTGGCGGAACCGCTTTTTCCCGCTGGGTACGCTGGTGGAATGAACAGGGCTATGCCGCAATCGCCATGGATACGTGTGGTTCCATGCCGTTGCCGAACACGGGCATTGAGGGCTCAGCCGACTGGCCGCGCCACAGTCACTCCGGTCCTCCCGGCTGGGGGGGGGTCGATCAACTCGACCAGCCCCCAGAGGATCAGTGGACGTTCCACGCTGCCGCAGGTATCGTCCGGGCGCACACGCTACTAGCCTCACTACCTGAAGTCGACGCCGATCGGATTGGGATCACGGGCATCTCCTGGGGGGGATTTTTAACCAGCATTATCGCAGGACTCGACCCACGCCTCCGTTGCGCCATGCCCGTCTACGGCTGCGGCTTCATCCACAAATCGCCCGCATGGCCCGAGTTATCCCGCCTGACACCCGAGCAGTTGCGATTCTTTAATGAGAACTGGGATCCATCCGCACTTCTGCCGAAGGCAACATGCCCAATGCTCTGGCTGAATGGAACCAATGATTTTGCCTACACCCCGCCCATCTGGCAGCGTTCTGTGAACGCCACCCAGGGCCCGCACCAACTCTGTCTCAAACCTCGCTATCCCCACGGCCACATACCAGCGGCGGAACAGGCGCGCGAATTGAAAACCTTTGCCAATGCCTGTCTCAATGACAACACCCCACTCATCAAGATCAAGCCCCCAAAACTTGACGGCAGCATGCTGTCAGCCCACTACGGCGACGAAAGGCCACTGCGCTCCGCCACGCTCCTCATGACCCCCGACAGCGGCCCGTGGCCGGATCGCGAATGGCACGTACTACCGACCAACATCGATCGCACCCAAAACATCGTCTCGGTCCCTCTCCCCACCGACACCACCGCCGCCTGCTTCTCATTCATCAGCGAAGACTGGCTGACAGCAACATCTGATGTAGTCTTTCCTTAAAATTGCGGCACCACCACCTGAACCAAATGAAATCCGAACCCAGACACGTCTACGACCCCTCTTTCCATACTCTCAATTCCCACACATCCGTACCAGTCGCCAAACAATAACCCAGAGACGATACCGTGGGAGGCAAACGCCGGCGTGCTGACGTCATGCGCCAACTCAGACCGTGGGATTGTTGTCGAGGGCGCCGCAGGCCTTTCCTGCGGTCTCGTTGGGCGGGACGTCACAAGGCAAAAGCCAGCGGTCACGCTTGATGAAGGCCCCCCCCTCGAACGTCTGGTCACATTTCTTTCTACGCTCGAGATGATCAAAGCAGCTCCGCATACAGCCACGTGAACCACCGATCCCGTAACTACCCGCGCCGTCACCACCACCCCATTTCGCAATCTGGGCGTGCCCCTCCACCTGATAGCCGGACTCGTCTTCGGCCGTCTTGCGCCAGGGGCCAAATGAGCGTGGCCAACACAGCTTGTAGGCCATGTCTTCACTAATGTTCTGCTCCCTGACATCGAAACTGTAGCCCGGGAACGTCTTGTGCAGGAACGGCGAGACCTGCGTGTCGCCACCATGGTAGCCGAGAGTACAACGCCCCATGTCGATATTCCCCCACTCGTAGACTTTGTCTTCGATCTGGATACTGACAGTCTTGCCGTCTTTCACATGCGGAATAGCGCCAGCTTGGCACCCCTTCACACAGGCCATGCAGCGATCGCACAACGTGTTGGGCTCCAGCAAGGGATCGGGCTCAACCTCGAGATCGGTCAGAATGGCCGCCAGACGCTGTCGCGGCCCGAACTTCTGTGTCATGAAAACCTTGGACCAGCCAATTTCTCCTACGCCCGCCGCCACAGCGGCAATGCGAATGGCCAGGTGCACGTTCGCCGCCACGCCATCCGGGCGCAGCGATTCATCCGGAGCCTGAGTTTCCGGGACACCCGGATAATAAGGCACGGCCTCAAACCCATGGTCCTCAATGAAGCAGGACGTTTCATAGACGCCCACGGGGATGAAGAAGCTGTTCAAGAGACCATGATACCCATAGTAGGTGTACGTCGGCCAGTAAGTACCCTCCTCAATTCCTCGCCAGTTACCACGCAAAATGCGGCGTGTCACGACGATGACGGTTTTACATTCCGGATAGATGCTGGCCGGATGCATACGGCTCG
The DNA here is from genome assembly GCA_964576795.1 of uncultured Victivallales bacterium. Taxonomy (GTDB): domain Bacteria; phylum Verrucomicrobiota; class Kiritimatiellia; order UBA8416; family UBA8416; genus JABGOW01. The sequence continues at coordinate 269 of CAZNWT010000082.1, read as the reverse complement.
GAGCATTCTCGAAGCGTTCGATGTTCGCAAACCCCACCAGGTCGAGTCCTTGCGATTGGGCAAACTCCCGGATCTGCTGTTTGGTTATGGTCTTGCTCATGACTATCCCACCTCTTGCACAATGGCGCGCCCCACGATGTCCTTCTGCCAGATAGGCCGCTGACGAAATGCAACATCGAACCGGTTTTCAATACGTTCTGATTGTTCCAGATTGTGTAACCGTTCACGGGGTAGAATAGCAGGAGTGGGGCAGAAAACCAGCGTGGTTT
>CAZNWT010000081.1:0-21030 GCA_964576795.1 uncultured Victivallales bacterium | reverse complement strand
CATGGGGACAATATAGAGAAATTAACACGACATCTCAATCGTTAAATGCTCTAGCACCAGCATTTAACTCAATACCGGAAGGCGATTCATTAGCGGGTGAAAAGGTTGGCGGAAGCGGGTAATAGCGCTGCCCGACAACCATAGGGAACGTAATATCATACCCCCCCTGACGCAGCGCAACGACCTGACTAAAGCTGAGCACGATATCCACCGTCTCCCCAGGCATAAAGTTGGCAAGTGACGTCTCAAAGACATTAGGGCGACTGGCTTCCAGAAGCGCAGTCTTTTTGCCCGCTGCTTTTGCAGCTTCATATGTCTTTTTTGCCTCCGCCTTCTCCTGCACAACACTTCGAATCACGCGATCGCCAATACGCATTTCCATATCCGTAATAGCAGCATCTGGCGGAAGTGGAAAAATATACATGGCCTCAAGCGGAAATGCCGTATCGTTGACAAAACGTTGGGACACCGTTGCGGTTAGCAACCCCGAAACCATTTCCAACCGCACATCGGTCTTCTTCAGTGGCAGAAAGAGTCGCTGCGCGCTATTGGTCGACCACGCATAAACCACCCCCGAAGAATAGACAGATTCGGTGAGATTCGTTTCCTGCGCCTGTAGCACGCCTACAAACGATAGAATTACAACTGTGATAGCGACGATGGATTGCTTGATTGCGACTCTCATGATGCCTCCTTTTTGTGTTGGCATCATCAAAGCGAATCAATGTGGCAGGAGAATGACCAGAATGTGATCAATTGTGACGGGGAATATTAAACGAAAATGCAGAACCCTTTCCAATCTCAGAAGTCACATCAATGTCGCCCTGGTGACTGCGGATAATACTGGCCGCAATAGCAAGCCCAAGTCCGCTTCCATAATCCTGCGGGCGTTGGCGACGCTCTGTTGTAAAAAACCGATCAAAGACGCGCGTCACATTCGAGGCCGCAATTCCACAACCCGTATCGGCAATCGTTGTTCGAACCGGATTTCCCATCTCCACCGTGATCGTCACCTTCCCTGAAGAAGGTGTATAGCGAAATGCATTATCGAGCAGGTTTTCAATCACCTGTTCAATGCGTCCCGGCACCAAACGTAGATGCACGGGCGTATCCGGCACAACAACACACAGTTCAGCATGGGGTTCCGGAAAGGTGTCTGCCAGCCGCGCAACGGCTTCTTTGACAAAATTCCCGTAGTCGACATCCATACGGGGTGCACGCGACAACTCTACATCCACACGCGTCAATTCGCGCAGTTCTCCAACAAGTTGCATCAGCCGACTTGCCTGAAAACCAACAATTCCCAAAAACCGTTGACGCTGCTGCGTGGTTTTTTCTGTGTCGGCTTCTGCGCGCGGCTCCAACCTCTCCAACACCTCTGCCGCACCGCGAATCGCCGTCAACGGAGTCTTTAACTCATGCAGCGTGGTTTGGATAAAATCCCGATTGTAGACATTACGCAACTCAATTTCATCAGCCATCCGATGTATCGCACGCCCAAGTTCTGCAATCTCGTCACCGCCGCGAGGTGGACGTCCCATTGGCGTTTTCCCCGCCGCAAAGGATCGTGTTTCACGCATGAGTGCTCGCAAGCGTCGCGTCATTGTCAACGCCATCACGGTGGCCACGAGCCCCGCACAGGTTAGCGCGATATAGGTAGCCAACCGTTGATTGGCAACCATACGCTGGATGGCCTGCACAATCGGGTTCGTATGCGCGACAACATATGCAACCCCCAGCACATTTTTCGCATCGTCTTTAATGGGTTTCGCGACGTAGAAATACATAAATTTACGATCTACAGTAAGTCGATTTCGCGCACTGTAGCGCCCCTCTAGAGCCTCCGCCACCTCTGGGCGATCGCATAGATCTGTTCCGATGCCATCCTCACCTGTCGAATCAAAAAGAACCAAACCGTGCTTGGAAATCACGCGAACATGCGCATGAACCTCGGCCCCCATACGCACAAGAATCCCGTTATCCTCTGCGCGGGTTGTTGCAGCCTCTGCATCGACTCGCACACGATCATCGTTAAGCGAACGCTTATACTGCTCACTCACAAAGAAGGCGTAGTGCCGCATGTTGGATTCGAGATCAGTTCGCGTATATCGATCAAAATAGGTAATCGCGTAGCGGTTCAGGAGGTATACGGGAATAAAGACAATGACAACCGCCATGAGGATTAGCTTCCAACGTAGACTATGCATACCGTCTCCCCGATCCTTTCCTCATCTCACGCATCCCCCAGTCCCATAAGCATTAAGCCACGCATTTCGATTTCGAACGCGATAGACCGCTTATCAGTTGTTACGCGTGATGCAATCTGGATATCCAATAGCCAACAACCAATATCCAAAGTAAGAACGATTTCCAGCTATACACACATCGTCATTAACAGCCTTCTATTGCTAGCCAAGTTTTTCCTTGTTCGGTTGGATATTCGTTGTTGAACATTGGATATTGTGTCCTAAACCACCTTACTTAGCTTAACACCTATGCCCCCTCCACTACGCTCTCAACTTATACCCCATCCCGTAAACCGTCTGGATGGGATCATGTGGAGGGTTCAACTCACCAAACTTGTGACGGATCCGTTTAACCTGAGCATCGACCGTTCGGTCAGTCACGATAGCATCGCCATCATAAATCAGATCAATCAAGACATCGCGCGTATATATGCGCGCCGGATGCCGCATCAGACAAGCCAAAAGCTTCAGTTCCTGGTACGACAGCACCACAGGAATACCACAACACTCAACGCGGAGCTGCTCGGCATCGACCATGATATCCCCCGCTCTCAGGACAGTAGAAGCGGAATTCACAGGGCGATCCAACCGGCGCAACACGGCCCGCACGCGAGCAGCCAGCTCACGGGCACTAAAGGGTTTGGTCACATAATCATCGGCCCCCATTTCCAGCCCAGAAATACGATCCGCCTCCTCTGTACGAGACGTCGTAATGATGATCGGAATATCGGGAGCCTCACGACGAAAAGAGTGAAACAACTCGAGTCCACAAATTCCGGGAAGGCTCAAATCCAACACGACAAGGTCGGGATGCTGAGCCCTGAAGGAATCCAACGCCATATCCCCATCTGATGCCACCGTCGTACTGAATCCATCCTGTTCCAACACAAACGCAATCACATCAGCAATGTCGCGTTCATCCTCAACAATTAAGATGTTTCTCATCAGCTTCTTCCTTCGGCACAGTCGCGATTACGACCGTACTTTATAGCATGCCAAATCCCTCCGTGTCACTCTTCGGTAGAAGATGAGGATTCTGCAACAATAGAGCCGAAGGTCCTGTTCATTCTGATGTCACGTATTTGGTCTTGCGGACCGAAGGCGGGCCACCTCCATTGCCTTAGCCAAAGCATATCTTGCAAAAATGGAACTGGGCGCCCTCGCCCCAGAAGCTGAACCCGAGGGCGAACCCACACCATTTCAAATTTCCCATTTCAAATTTCAAATTTACGCGTTACTCTTCCCCTATGAGTACGCAACTACAAATTGGACATGTGCGAAACGTTCTTATCCGACTCGAAGAGACCATTATCTTTGCACTGATTGAAAGAACACAGTTTCTCCAGAATCCGGTCATCTATGAACCCGGCCGCTTCGGCAACATTCTGGAAGGAGAAAGCCTGGTTGGATTCATGCTTCTGGAATGCGAACGCAGTCACGCCAAAGTCAGGCGCTACACCAGCCCGGATGAACATCCCTTCTTCGGCAACCTCCCTGCCCCCATTCTGCCAGCCCTGCATCTTGATGACAGCCCGCTTTTCCCCAACACCATCAACATGAATTCGAAAATTCGGAAGGTCTATGAAGAGACCATCGTGCCGAAAATTTGTCGCGAGGGTGATGATGACGAGTATGGGTCAGCAGCCGTATGCGATGTTGCCTGCCTGCAATCCCTCTCAAAGCGTATCCATTACGGAAAATTCGTCGCAGAGAGCAAATTTCGAAAGGGAAACGCAACACTACTACAAGCTATAGAGGCAAGGGATACCAACAAGATCATGCATGCCATTACAGATGAGGATGTTGAGCAGGAAGTACTACAACGTGTAAAAAACAAGGCCCAGACATACACGCAAGAACTTGCAGCAACCTCGACAGGCCCAACCGTTGACCCCGATACGATCGTCAATATCTACCAATCTTGGATCATCCCGACGAACAAGCAGGTTCAGGTCGAATACCTGCTACAGCGGAAACACGGGGAGTGCCGCACACCCGCTACTGATCCAAAATCTGATTTAGGGCATCCTTGCGATTTTTGATCGTACCCGACTCATTCTCGCCTTCTTGAATCGCACCGAGCACGGCATTCGCCAAAATCACAAACAGCGCAGCTAATGCAAGACTTGAGACAAAGGTGATCAGCGTTGCAACATACGTAGATCTAAAAATAGCTTGTTGAATCGGAATCACCACTAGCAAACAGGCAACCACAGGCACGCCAATCATCACAGCTTGGCGTAACAATGCGGTCTCCACATAGGGAAGCAGATAGGTCAGGGTTCCCACCCAAACACACATCATGCAGCCGATCCCCAGAACAAGTGCAAACAAACGGCGAAGGCTTCCTAAATTTGGAATTCGTGTTGCAGAGCCAACCATGTACATCGCCAAGAACAACACAAGCAGCGTTAACACAAGGAGCACAACATATTCAGTCAAAGAGCGAGGGTTCCCGAGCAAACTCACGATCATATCTGACAACTCATGTAACCATATATTCATTGTATCTCCTTTGCTTTCGAACTTTTTAAGTTTACGCCCAAAAGGGGACTACGTCAAATGCTCCATTGACCGATTGTTATGTTTTCCGCAGAATGCAGGAAAACTGTCAAACGTTTTTAAATATAATGAAAAGCTATGAAAGCGGGGAATCGGCGCCCGTTCTCGTCAACCGAAAGTGTGGGGACATGAGGGAGAACGGCCAATGTGCGACAACTCTTTAATAAACAGAAAATTCAGGCATTAAGAGCGTGAAAGCCCTAGACAGAACCAACACAGCCCATAGGATGCAAAACAAATGAAAAACCAAATTCTGATTCTACTATATCTTACGGGGGCAGCAATTTCACAGTGTGGCGCTGTCGAAACCAACACCCACAAATCCGCACGGATTCGCTGGGCGACTGTCGAACTCGAAGATGCCCAACGGTCCCTGACCAGCACTACCAATGCTGTAGAGCGCATCCTTTGCGAACGCCGCATCGACCTCGCCCGAAAAGCAATCGAAAACTATAGCCTTCAAGCTAACCTGAACAAAAAAGAAAAAGTTCTTCTTCAAGCCCGTCGTAGCAGTACCGACTTCATGCTGCGAAAAGCCATCAGCGCAATCGAGACCGACGAAATCGCACCCAAGCGTGCGATTTCCAGCCGTAACGCTGATGTCAGAAAACTCAAGGAACGCCGAACGGCAGAAGAAGATCGACACGCATGCCTTGTATCCAGTGCCAATATTTCTATGGCGGATCAAGCCAATTCCGAAGCCCTTGTCGTAAACATAGACACCGAAATCATGGCTCATATGCTCGCCAGAGATACCGAAGAGGTGAAGATCCGCCTTGCCCGCGAAGCTCTGCGCGTTGATGCCATTTTTAGCGCCGTAGAGCAGGACCACCGTATGACACTTGGATTGCTTATCGACTCTCGCCGCGCCATCAAACACAACCGTGAAAGCCAGCAGGAATGCACGGCTATTCAGTCCGATTTGAATTCAGCGCTCGACGACACCTACTCAGCCATCGAAATTTCACAACTGCGAGTTTCCCAGCTCAAAAAGGAAGTCGACATTCTCACAAATCGTTCTCGCGTTGAAAAACAGCACAGCGTTGGGGAGAACGGAGAAATTCAGGAAAGACGAGGGGTTTTCAGCAAACTCTTTGGGGCAGGAACAAAGGCAGAACGACAACTTGAACAGATGATCAAAGATGCTGAAGGCGAAACGGACCTGCTCGAGAAGAAAATTGGGCACTTAAAGAATCAAAGCCGTTTCCTGCGCAACTCGCTTGATCTCTCCGAGCTTGGCCGCGACCTATTCAGAGCAGAAGGTGACTACCTGACACACCAATACACGCTTCAAAAGGCACGCTATATGCGCCGCATTCTCATGCCGATCGGAGCAATCGTTATTGTCACCCTATTGTACTTACTCATGAGTCATTTGTTGTTTCCCGCCATACTGCGACAGGACAACATTTTCGTTGCCCGGCGGCTAGGAAGCTATAGCGCAATCCTCATCGTGTTCTTTGTTCTCGTGACCTTTTTTCTTGAAGATCTGAAAGCCATTGCCACTATCATGGGAATCGTCGGCGCCGCTGTCGTGATCGCGCTTCAAGACATGTGTTCCGCCTTTGCAGGTTGGTTCGTCATTATTGCCAGCCGCAAACTTCGCGTTGGAGACCGTGTGGAAATCAACGGAAACTGCGGTGAAATTATTGATATTCAGATGCTGCGCACCACGCTGGTTGAAATCAACAACTGGCTCGGAGTCGACGAAGCAACCGGACGAACCCTCATCATCCCCAACAGCTTCATATTCAAATCAGATGTCTTCAACTACTCCCACATTCACCCTCATATATGGGGGAAAATTGACATCACCATCACATTTGAATCCTCATCCCAAAAAGCCTACGAAATCTTTTTCAAGGTCCTTGAAGAAGAAACACGTGACGCCTATGCAGCCGCAGCCAAAGGGGGGGCGCTCATGGCCAAGCACTACGGGGTTTCGCGCGGTATTTACGAACCCCATATCCACACCGTAATCGCAGATAGTGGCATCTGTTACAGCCTTTTCTACGTTGCACATTACAATCGTTTCACCCTGATGCGAGACGCCATCATGACTCGGATTATTGATGTCGTGAACGAAACGCCTGAGGTAGAATTTGCCTATCCAACAGAGCGCCACATCCCAACGCCCCTTCCCCCGGTTCTCCCTACACCCCCCTCAACCTGAATCTTCTAATATTATTACTAGTTCTATAGAAAACGGTCGACTAGGGGTGGCGACTAAGTATGGGACTAAGAGTAAAATAGGGGGAGAACGAAGAAACTGTCGTATCTCGCCGACAAACAGTATATTTAAGTGTCATGAGTTTAAAAGTTTTTTGACAGAAACGAAACCCCAACCCGGGAGACAATTGATGAAAGCAACCGTTGATCCAAATGAATGCATAGGCTGTGAACTCTGCGTACAACTCTGTCCTGATGTTTTCACGATGGAAGACAATCTAGCCACCGTCATCGTCGACACCGTCGCCGCGGACGTTGAAGCCACCTGCCGCGAAGCCACCGAATCCTGCCCCGTCACCGCAATCGCGATAACGGAGTAGTCATTCAAACGGTCTAACCTTGAACTGCTTGGCCAATGTGGTAGCATCCAAGCCGATTTCACTTTATAGCAGAACAAGACGTAATGTTGCCCGGGTGGCAGAATTGGCAGACGCAACGGACTTTCCGCCGGAGTCGGACCAGCCAAGGCTGGAAAATTCGTTGTCCACAAGGGTAGTAAATATATAGTTTGATTGGTGTGCCCGGGTGGCGGAATTGGCAGACGCAACGGACTTAAAATCCGATCAGAGAAACCTCGACAGAAATCCCCGAACATCAACAATATCAGTAAACTCCCAATGTTTGCAGGGCAAAACCACAGGATCAATACCCGCAAGCGTCCTTATGCGTTCTCTTGCGTTTCGACTGTAAAACCCGAGTTAATACCACACTAACCCACACGATGCTCTCGACAAGGGCACAAAAAAGCCCGGCTCTGTAACCGGGCTGTTCTCTGGTTAGTGTTTCGGTGCTCTGGCTTTATGCGGCATTTCCTGGCAGGAGACTGGTCAGTTCTTCGGATGGCTCTCTCATGGGTGGCGCGTGGATGTAGAGCATGATCTTATCCGCTGGGCTAGCACGAAAGCGTTTGATGGTCTTGAGTACCGCTTCTATGCAAACGGCAAGCAGGAGACTCTGGTGAATGGGCCTCGCGGTGGTGCTAGCACGATGCCAGGATGGTTTCTATCAATGGATTTCATCAAGGGCCTCATTCCCGGTGGCGCTCTGAAGTACGACAGTGAAGGATGATTGAAGCACCTCGGTTCCGAGCATCCTGCAGCAAAAGAGTGGTCAGGAGTCCCAAAAGGAAACGGGACTCCTACGCGGTTCAGAATCTTTACCAACCCCCCGCCCCTTCTAGAGCAATCTGGTTATAGGGTATCCCCTGTCTCCCGCTTTTGCTTTTCCCCGAAGCCCCCCCCCCCTTCGCTGTCAGAATCGACTTCCGAAAAATATAGAAAAATTCTGGCGGCTAATTTGATGAAAAACGTACGCCGTATTGCGGGTGCAAATGACGCCCGATTCTGAAATGCAAGTATTGGCGACGAAAGTTTAGCGAGTCCCATTGTCGTAAATGAGCGTTTACCGGCCAATCCGCCACCAGATCATTGGCCAGTAAACATGCGGATTGGCCGGTAAACTCCGCATTTACTGGTCCAATATGTCGCCGCAGCTTGCGAAGGTGAAAGATTGGCCAGTAAATGCTCCAAGTAACCTGTGGTCGACCAAACAAATGGCGAATGTCGAGACTCGAGCACAAAGTTCCTCAACCCTATAATCAATAAAGCAAGGTTTGCCCTGCCAACGCTGTCTTTTTCGTTACCATGCATATGAGGCCCTGACTACTATTGACGCGAACGGCGCGAACCGGTACGGTACTTAATACGAATACGGTTGGAGGGAATGCATGGTTGACAAGTCAGATTGCACATGGGCTGAAGCGAATTTCCTTCTGGAAAATTGCAAGTGGAACTCTGCAGCCAATCGACTTTACTACGCAGTTTTCCAAGCCGTCTATGGATATGCTCTTCGTAAGGAGCTTATTGACGCAGACTGTGAGTCGAGCTTGCACTCCCAAGCTGGGAAAGTTGTGCGTAGACATACAAAGCGGTATGTGTCAGTATTCACGACCCTCAAGCAGATGAGAGTAAGAGCTGACTATAAGACTGAAGATGTAGATGCGAGTGAAATTAGCGAAAACTTGCTAAGGCTCGCGAACAGTCTTCGACAGTATTACATAAATTATGGACTCTAAGGATATGACTATGAAGATTGATAGTAACTCCGCATTGAAAAGCATATTCACACAGCTCTTCAAACGTTACCCCATCCGCATCGAGACGATCCCCGACGAACCTACAGCCATCGGCATCGGCGTGTTTGATGTAGAGCAGAGCGCTGTACAAGGGGTAATCGAAATGATCATGCAGAAAGAGGAAGAACTTTATCCGAATTTCGAGCGCGAGCTGCTTCCCCTTGTTCGAAATAGAACAGTAACGGCGAAGCACTATGCAGACATGACACATTGGGCCAGTAGCAGTTTTTTCTCTACAGCTCGAAAACAAGTATGTACGTTTTCTCTAGACGCGCTGTCAAGTGTTTCCAAGAAATGGACATCAGGTAATACACAGGGAACGTCTCCTACATCTTACTGTGACACTGAGCTATCCTTAGCAGCTTAGGAGAACTTCTTATGGATAAGACCAAACCACCGGGCATAAAGATTGAGGCAGTTGATCTGCTTAGCTGTAATATCGGCGATATTGCCCCTGATAGAGAGCTACGCTATTCACTGGGTTTGGATTGCCTGAAGAGGGTTGTTGCTGAGGACGGGAAGACGCTGACCTTGCTTGCGTGTTTCGATTTAATGCAGGGCGTCGAGGAGCCTGCATTCAGCTTTTCATGTACTTATGCAATCCACTACACGATGGATGATGAAAACCCCAATATGACATGGGATGAGTTCAATGACGGAACGGCCCTAGCTCACGCAATTCCGTATGTACGAGAATTGATCACTAACCTTACGACGCGACTGCCTTTACCCACGCTGATGCTGCCACCAACCAACGCACATTCTCTTGTGGAGGCATACAGAGCTACTCCCGAACCAAATTGATTCGTGACAGAGTATTTTGCCGTGGGGTCGCCGTATAGGGTCTTTCAAGGTCGCTTGCTCCAAGTACCTTTTCTGAGAGCTTTGAAAGCTGAGTCACGATCTTGGCCAGTTCATCGGCAGTCCCGGTCATGGCGGAAATCCGAGGAATGTCCCTTTTTCGATATTCTTTGCTCTGGTTGACTAAACCTTTGCGATGTCAGAATTCGCGCAATGGGATCACGTCCCGCTATTCGTCATTTTGGTCAATCCAACTGGTTGCTTGGAGCATTTATGATCGTTGGCCGTTCCGCTGTCCGCCATGCTCCAAGTAACACGAAGATGCAAGCAAAGCAGTTATGCAACCGCCGACAGATACAGGGCTTGTTGAAAACCGATAAATACATCACGGATATCGGCGACAGGCCCTAGTTCTTGTACGGCGTCTGAGATGGCGTTGTACTTGAGCTCGATTAGGTGTGGTAGTTTCTCTTCGTCTAGCTCACCTACCCCTTGCTCAATGTAGTGATCGAGAACGAAGGAGAGGAACTCGCGCTGTTTGTCGCCGTAGCCGGAGAAGATGAGCGTCTTGTGTGTGTCGACGCGTTCTTCACGGCTGATGGGGGCCAGCGCGAAAGCGACGTAGGCTAAAACATCATAGAGGTCGCTCTTTTCAGCGTCGGCCAAGCGGGCGAGTTCGTTTAGTTGTTCCCCGCCGTAGCCCTTCTCTTCGAGACCTTCCAGCAGCTTTCTTCGTGTGTCTGGCCTGCTCCATAGTGCGCGTAATTCGTCCTCATTCCTGAAGAGATCTGGCAAGTCTCCGAAGAGGCGCTCCATGAATTCGGCTGAGGACATCGGTTTGCCGTCAGGGCTCCAAAAGGATGTCGCCATCATGTGTTGGATGGACCGCTCTTTTCCATCGGCCAGCTTCACCTTGATCTTACGACGCTTCTTGCAGACGCAGGGACTCTGGCCGCACACCGGGCAAGGATCTGGTGGCAGTTTCTCACATTCGCACGGTGTCTTGCCGCAAACGGGACATGGCTTCGGCGGATCTATTACGCAGGTGCACGGCGTGTTGCCACAGCGTTTGCAGGGCTCCGGCTCCATGGGTTCGCCATCCCACTCGGGATCACTGAAGTGCTTATAGGCATCTACGTAATCGTAGACAGTGAAGAAGTCCTTGCCGTCGAAAAGGCGCGTGCCACGTCCAACAATCTGTTTGAACTCGATCATGGAGTTGATATGCCGCAGCAGGATGATATTCCGGATGTTACGGGCATCCACACCGGTTGACAGTTTCTGGGATGTTGTCAGGATGGTGGGGATCGTCTTCTCGTTATCCTGGAAGGTCCGCAAGAACCGCTCACCCTCTTTACCGTCATTGGCCGTTACACGGACGCAGTAGTTCGGATCTTTGCTTGTTCTAACCTGATTGATCAGATCTCGGACAAGTAGGGCATGAGCTTGGGTAGAGCAGAACACAAGCGTCTTCTGGTTCTGGTCAATGTCCTGCATAAAGATCTCGACGCGCTTCTTCTCCCGTTCCCGAATCTCGATCGTGACGTTGAACTCGTGACTTTCGTATACTTTGCCCTCTTCAATCTCCCCCTCCACAACGTCATCGTCCGAAACATAGATATAGGAATCTATTGTGGTAGAGACCTGCTTGACCTTGAAGGGCGTCAGATAGCCGTCGTTGATGCCCTCCTTGAGAGAGTAAATATAGACCGGATCACCGAAGTAGTCATACGTATCAATGTTGTTGTTGCGCTTCGGTGTGGCTGTAAGACCGAGCTGCACGGCTGGAGCGAAGTAATCCATGATAGCACGCCAGTTACTCTCATCATTAGCGCCGCCACGGTGGCATTCGTCGATAACGATGAAGTCGAAAAAGTCGGGTGGGTACTCGTCAAAACTGGGCTGAGGATTCCCATCTGCATCGTGGCCGCTCATGAAGGTTTGGAAGATGGTGAAGAAAACGCTGCCGTTCTTTGGCACCTTGCCCTTCTGACGGATGACCTGAGGGTCAATCCGCACCAGAGCATCCTCGGGAAACGCGGAAAAGGCATTGAATGCCTGGTCGGCCAGAATGTTGCGATCAGCGAGGAAGAGAATGCGCGGGCGTCGTGTTGGCTCTGCTAGACCTGCGAGACCTGCAGGCCAGTCGGTCAGATTCCAGCGACTGTGAAACAGTTTCCATGCAATTTGAAAAGCAATGGCGGTTTTGCCTGTCCCCGTGGCCAGCGTCAGCAGAATGCGGTCCTCGCCCTTGCCGATAGCCTCCAGCACCTTTGTGATAGCATTGTGCTGATAGTATCTGGCCTGCCATTGGCCGCCCTTGTCCTCAAACGGAACGACAGAGAAGCGCTCTCGCCATCCCCGCTCCTGAGCCTCGGCCTCCCCGAACGTCGCATCCCATAACTCATCCGGTGTCGGGTATGCATCGACCTCGCCCTCCTCACCGGTCTGCATGTCAACGCGGTACAGGCCGTGTCCATTTGTGGCGTAGGCAAAGCGAGTGTGTAACTTCTCAGCATACCTCTTGGCCTGAGCGAGACCTTCGGTTACATCCGCACTTTCACGCTTTGCCTCGATAACAGCCAGCTTCTGGTTCTTGTAGACCAGCACGTAATCAGCAATATCCTGCTTCGCCCGTGTGCCTGCTCCCTGGAGACGGCCTAGCGTAATGACCTCACGCCGCACGCGGCTGCCCTCAACAACACCCCACCCCGCAGCTTTGAGGGTCGGATCAATCAGCTCTGCACGAGTCTCAACTTCGTTGCGGTTCATGCTCATACACCAGCCTCCGATAGTGTGCGATCTGCTGCTTTGGCATCGGCGGTTAGTTCGCCGGAGAATGCCTTCTGAAGGAAAGATTGCTTTAGCTCGGCCAGCGCTGTGAGTTTCTGGTGGAAGCTGGCTTCTAGTCGATTCGTTCTCTCAAGCAAAGCGTCAAGCTCAGCCACAACCAAACGTTGAACATCTCGCCCTGGAACGCAGATTGGGAAACCGCGCAGATACCCTAGACCTACAAACTTCTGGGTTGTCCCCTTTGCTTCATTTCGCATTTTGGTCACAACCATTGCAGACCGCAGATAGTACTTGAGGAAAGAACTATCTTGCTGATCTCCGAGCTTAAACAGTGCCACATTCTTGATCGCAAACTCTGGCTCAACGTTCACAACAGTTGGATTTCCAATCGTCCCAATCATAGCAAACAGTACGTCCCCCTTGTGAACGGCACTACGCTGATTGATTTTCTTGAAGTCTTCTTCTGAGATAAACTTCACCTTGTCAAAATTCAGGCCCTCGTGCTTGAGGTTTTTTGATGTGATCAACGGGTATCCCTCATTGTGATATCTTGGAGAATCATGTGTTCCATCACGAACATCGTACACTCCCCCCAGCGTCTTCTCCACCCACCCCTCGCCTTTTTGGGAGAAGACGCGGTTGAGTTCGCTTTCGAAGAGCTCTTTGGCGTTGGCCAGATTCTTCTCGGTGTTGGCGGTTGCCGTCTCGATCGCCGCAAATGCCTTATCCAATATCGCCACAATCCGTTCCTGCTCCGTCAGCGGGGGGAGAGGGATCAAAACGCTCTGTAGCTTTTTGATGATAAGTGTATCGACGGTAGCACCATTACCTTTGTCAAGCTGTTCAAAGAACTGCGGTGATTTCAGCCATAGGTTTGTATACTGACTGTTTATGGTTCCCAGTTTCTTGAGCCATAGAACGCTGGCGTCTTTGAAGTAGAATCTATCTCCTGCACGTACAACGTATGAATTTCCAATGGTTCCTATGGCAGTAATTACGATATCGCCGGGCACAGGAACTCCGGATTTCGATGCGTACTCCGCATAGTCAGTTTCAGAAATAAACAACTCGTTATTGACGAACCCATCGGTCGACAGCTTCGTTATTTCGCGTCCTCGATAGAAGGGAACGCCTTCACTCTGCCACTGAGATTTCAAAATGCGTTTGCTTGATCCTACTCTAAACACTTCATCAAGTCGTTTCGCACTCACCTCCCTCATACCATCCCCCGGATACCGGCCAGTACCTTCGCGGTTTCCGCATCCAGCTGGTCGATCTCATCAAGAATTGCTTCCGGTGAGCGGAGCGGGGCTTCCTCGGGTGTATTAGGGTTTTTGACCGAGAGGTCAAAGCTTGCCTGGACAATGTCGGCCATATCAACGACCCAGGACTTCTCGGAGTCGGTAAACGTTTTCTGAAGCCTCACGAACTCGCCCAGGTCCGCATCGTTCAGCGGGTTGGTTTTGCCCATGTTGCGACCAGGATCAAGCTGATAGTACCAGATCTTGCGCGTGGGTGCGCCTTTCTCGAAGAAGAGCACCACAGTCTTCACACCAGCCCCTAGGAATGTGCCGCCGGGGCAGTCAAGAATGGTATGTAGGTTGCAGTTCTCTAACAGCTCCTGACGCAGGGCCTTGGAGGCGTTGTCGGAGTTGGAGAGGAACGTATTTTTGATGACAACCGCCGCACGCCCTCCAGCCTTGAGCATCTTGATGAAGTGCTGAAGGAATAGAAACGCGGTCTCGCCGGTTTTGATAGGGAAGTTCTGCTGACACTCCTTTCGTTCCTTCGCGCCGAAGGGAGGATTGGCGAGTACGATATCGAAGCGGTCTTTCTCCTGCACATCTGCCAAATTCTCGGTCAACGTGTTTGTGTGGATGATGTTGGGTGCATCGACCCCATGTAGGATCATGTTCATAATCCCAATAATGTAAGCCAAAGGCTTCAGTTCCTTACCGCAGAAAGTCCGCTCCTGAAGCGTCTTTAGTTCGGAGGTCGAGAGCGCCTTCTTCGCCCGCCCTGAGCCTGTCGAAGGGTTGCGAAGGTAGTCGTATGCCTCGCACAAAAAGCCTGCCGACCCGCAGGCACCATCGTAGATGGTCTCTCCAATTTTTGGTGCTGTGACTGCAACCATGGCGCGAATCAGGGGGCGCGGCGTATAGTACTGGCCGCCGTTGCGTCCAGCATTACCCATGTTCTTGATCTTCACCTCATATAGGTGGCTGAGTTCATGTTTCTCTTTCTGAGATCGAAAACGCAGAGCATCCATATACTCAATGGCATCACGCAACGAATAGCCGCTCTGGAACTTGTTCTTAATTTCTCCGAAGATCTCCCCAATC
Organism: uncultured Victivallales bacterium; assembly: GCA_964576795.1. GTDB lineage: Bacteria > Verrucomicrobiota > Kiritimatiellia > UBA8416 > UBA8416 > JABGOW01. The sequence continues at coordinate 5,923 of CAZNWT010000081.1, read as the reverse complement.
TTATACTCAATGGTGTCCGGGCCGCTGGCGCGTTGCTTGAAGCCCTTCAGGTATGGAAACAGATCGCTGTCGACGAATTCGATGAGATCATCACCCACCAACGCGGCGTCATGGTCGAATTCACCAGATGCGGTCTTGGGAGCCGCCCACGCATTCCACCGGTGGGGTTCATCAATCAGGTGCTCGTAGGGCTTGCCAACCAGCTCGGCTTCCATGGCCCGTTCCTCTTCCAGATCATCCAGATACTTCAGAAACAGCATCCATGATGTCTGCTCTGTGTAGTCCAGCTCCGAAGAACAACCGGCCTCTTTGAAAAGTACATCATCAATATTCTTAAATGCCTGCTCAAACATAGTCCCCGCGTCCCTTTCGTGATCCACCAAACGAATGACTCAAATTCTCATGCCAGCGCATGGATTGAATTATGTGGAAGATAGCGCAAACGTAGGCAATGCTGCAAGGTGAAGCTGAAACGCAATGGAACCCATTAGAATGACATCAGGCTATCCCAGTCACAGGCCAGAGCTTTATAGAGTCGGGCTGCCGTCGTTATAAGGATGTTGGTCTGGCCTGCCTCGATCTTCTGAATTGTGCGGATGTTCAGGTCGGCCAGTTCCGCTAGCGTTTCCTGTGTCATGCCCTGATCGTTCCGTTGACGGCGAACGTTGGCCCCGAAGTGTTTGAGTTGTGATGTAACTGATTGCTTCATTACGGTCTATTGTGCCGTATGTTGCAGATTGACAGTACGGCACAGCAGGGCGTAACCTCAATTTGCCCATTTTGGGCCGCCGCTGCGGAGAATCCAGTGCTCTCAAGGATTCGCATATGTTTGAAATGCTCACCCTGAGCGTCCGGTAATGGAACTTACTGTTGCCCAGATAGTTTCCGGTGAATTACTAGACCCAAATGCATGATTTGGTCTTCTGTTTGGACAGAAATAATAATGCGAACAAGAGGAGATAGATGAAACAACTTGCACAGAAACTCGTACTTGTGGCCTGGAATATCTATATTATCTTTACTGTGCTTTCGGTACCTCTCTTCAACTGGCGATACGCAAGGGAACACGGTTTCGCGTCATGGATATTCTTCGGAGAAGTCGTGGCCACTGCTAAAGCGGTTGCTTGGCCCTACTACACGGTGACCGCGTTACAGAGACGCGGCGATAATCAAGCTTCTGAAAGCGAGATCGACGCACACTTTGTGAATTCTAGGCGTGCCTCGCACCGTGCGCTATTGATTGTCAATGATGAAAGAGGAATCTTGGAATTGAGTAATCGCCAAAAGAAAGAGGCCGTGCCACTATTTGAAACAGCGGTAGCAGAGGCAACGCTTGTGCAGGATGCTTTCCTATATAAAATCCATGCCGATTTCCCGCGTCACTGGAAAAACGAGTATACAAGTGCGCTAAAAGACATCGCCGAGGGATTGAAAACTACAGATGAGCAGAAGATAATCGTAGCTAGCAAGAAGTATAAGACATTTTCGGATTGGGTTCGCGATCACGTAGACGAAATGCAAATCCTGCAAGATTGAAAATTGATGCCAGACAGCAGGAACTGACAGGAGACCAGACAGCATGAAACTTGGTGATATGGCAAGCGCGGTGGGACGAAGCGTTCCCGCTGTGATGCTGCTGCAACGGAAATATGGTCTCACGGTTTGTGAGGCGTATACCGATGGCTATGTGGCTCTGATGAAGAAGATCATGTACCTGTCGATTTTATCGGTATCCGTGGGGGACATTAAGGCTTTGTTAAAGAGTGAGCGTCGATTGCTGGAGTTGCTCAAGGTTGATTCAGTACAGGATTCGCCTGTCTGGTTTGAATCGCTCTGCACGATGCGCTCAGGCCCTACGCGGCTGCTTCTCACCGGATACAACATCGGGCATGCCGTCTTCGGCGATGCGGTGCAGACGGGACTCGATTTCAAGGAGCGAGCGAAAGAACTGTTTGAGGATCAAGAGATGGGTGCGGACGCGCTCTTGGGTTTGAGCAAATATGCGGAAATAGTAGCTCGGATCCAACGCAGATTGACCGACGAGTGCGCTCTCGTTCAGGACGCGGCGAAGTGGGGCCGCGGAATCATTAAAGGGGCAACGCCAAGAGACTAATGATGACACCTCTTAAATCACTGGACAGGCAGACGTTATGGGTTCTGGAATATACGTTAGTGTAAAGTCAAAATAAGCGTTTACGTCATTAATTGGTTGATGAGTTTCGGTTTGGATGTGGATCAATAACAAGTTAGCACTTGAGATAATACAATGATTAGAAATATGGCATTGGTCTTTCTGGCCTCCTTACTCCTTGGCTGCGGCTCCCAGGAGTCGATCACCTCTTTCATCGGACTCGGCGACTCGCCCGATCATTTCCGACAGAGGTTCGGGAAAGAGACTCGAAAAAACAAACCGTCCATCCTTCATGCTAGCTTCTCGTTGGACGCGTATCACGATGCAAACGGATATCGGTACAGGGCTAGTTACATGGGTGACAGTGCCGAACTGGTTACGATCCTGAAACAAGATGGCAGTGCTTTTTTAGACGCTGAACTTGAGATGATTCTAGCAGAGTTCAGTAGTGGGAAACAGTGGCATCATCGAGGCACCTTGCCCGATGGGGGGCAAATGTGGCAGCGTGATGACGCCGCTGTGGCAAAGTACTCCGAAGGAGGAAAGGCCCCTGCCCTTGAACTCATGACCACCAAGACTCTCAAACTGTTCACGGTGAACCCAAAAAGATAGTCCGTCCATATTTCCAAAACCGCGCACGGTTTCACAAAATGGTGACGATGACTTTCGACAGCCAAAATAAAGGATGGTGATATGACAAACGAAAGGCTCAAGAGTATCGGAAACTCTATGCTCGGCATCGTTGTTTTCCTCGCGTTCAGCGTTCTCTGTATCATTTGCATCAAGGGCACTGTCTGGATGGGTGAACACGCAATGCAATGGCTGCTTAACGCTGCTAGTCTCGTCTTCGTACTCGATCTTATTATCATCTTTCCACTCGCGATGTTCCGTCGCCTTCGGCCATGGGTGGGCGTCGCTTTGTATAGCTCATCCTTCCTTTTCGGTCTGGCGACGTGGTTCCTCGGACTTCTCCTGACATACTCATTGTGGGGACTGCCCGCCACTGTCGTTGGCGTGTTGCTCATGGGTGGGGGTGTCGTTGTAACGGGATTGCTAGCCGCGTTGTTTGAAGGAGTGTGGCCAGGATTGATGTGGCTCATTATTTACATCGTCGGCACCTTCGGCACGCGTGCCATCGGGATGCGGTTAACGAATGTTTGTGAAACAAAGGCCGACCAAAGGCCGTCCTCTGCACGGAAAGGTTCTGGTATGCCAGGCTGGCTCCGATGGATTCTGATATTGCCGGTGGCATTGATCGCCTACTTTGCAGTTCAGGTCGGAGTTGGACTGGCGAGCGAAATGATTCCATATCCGGACAGCGTCCAAGACATGGTTTCACAGTTCCTGAATTCCTTCGTAGGGCCATGGATATTGGTGTATGCGGGTGCTAAAGTTGCTCCCCGTGGCAAGGCCTTACACGCGGCAATCGGGTTGGCTGTTCTTTTTGGGGCCTTGACCGTAGCGCTCAACCTCATGATCCCTGCCACGTGGTGGCTTGCAAGCACCAGCGTTATCACTTTGGCCATGGTCGTTGCGACATGTCTCCAGGTCGCGCACCAGGAACGCAATAGGAGTCGTGAGCAAGTGGGCCTTCCCTCTGAAATGATGGATGCGAAAAAGTATACTTCGGAACCTGCCAAGACCAAAACTCTCCCCGGACGCTTGCTTTGCTTTGTGTCTTCTGCACTCTCCAAATTGCGGTCTACACCTGCCTCTTGTGCTGGGGACTCCATCCCTGACCTTGACCCCGATGAATACGACGAGAAAGTTATAGCTGGCTTCAAGGCGATGAAGGACGCACTCAATAGGCAACAGAAGGCGCTTAAGCATGGAACCTTCCTCAAATGGGTAGCTGTTGTGGCTATGTTGTTGATGGGCGTCCTTCTTCTTATCGGGATATCTGACCGACATTACGTGACGAGTGTTCCTGTTTCTGCGTTTGACGGAAAGGGGCCGACCAGCCTCGTGTACAGGATTGGCAAGTGGATTGGGCAGCCAGAAGCTATCAGACTGGGGGGCCAAGGGGGACCGCCGCGTGAGTTGCCGACAGACCAAACGAAGCGCTCTGGAGATGGGATGTCAGTTCCCTTGGAAAGATCTAGATATGGTTCTGGACGAGAGCCTATTGCGGAGATTCGGTTGCGTGCCGCGAAGGGGGAAGCGGAGGCTCAATTTAGACTCGGATGTGTATACCTGATAGACGACAGCTACGACGGCGTTCCTAAGGATACCGATGAGGCGGTGAAGTGGTTTCGTAGGGCTGCTGTTCAAGGACATGCAGATGCGCAGTATGCTCTTGGGCAGGGGCATCGGTTTGGGCAGTATGCGGTTCAGGATGATTACGAAGCTGTGAAGTGGCTTCGGGAGGCCGCTGAGCAGGGGCATGCAGATGCGCAGTTCTCACTTGGCTTTATGCTCAGCAAGACGAAGGAAGACGATCCCTTTTTTAACAACGATAAAGAAGCTGCGAAGTGGTATCTTGAGGCTGCACTGCAAGGAAATCGTTTCGCACAACGCAACATTGGACGCATGTACAGAGATGGCGAGGGTACCATTCAAAATGACGTTGAAGCATATGCATGGGCTATCGTGGCTGCCAGCAACGACACGCGCGAGCTTCTAGAGATAATGGAGAGTGATTCCCGCATGGAGCCTATCCGTTTCAGAGCCCAGGCCCGAGCCAAAGAACTTGCTGAAGAGATAGATAGTAAGAAGAAACAGTGAGCCGCCGTCCCGTAGTAATGGCTGCTGCCATGGTTGCGATCAGTGCCTGCTTCGTCTGCTCCCCCCTCACGCAGCGGCTGTGGGGTTCACGGTGTGGATTATCCGCTCCCGAGATCCAAAGTATTTGAAAACTGAATTGCACGGGCCAAGGGTAGCTCCCGAAAAGCGGCAAGTCCCGCTGTCTGGTCTGCTGCTATCACGGGACACGATAACTTGGAAGGGGGAGGCTATGAATACGACGAGTGAAGATGCCTATTTTGCTTGGTTGTGGCAGATCGTTGACAAGTTTGACCGATGGACCGCCAGTAGATTGCCGATGGTGCAAGGCATGATCCGTGACTCGGTAGGCAATGAGACGCAATATGAGGCAGTTTCGCGTTCTCTGGAAAGAATCAAGAAAGTTAAATTGCTGAACAGAGGCATGCAGCATGGCCCTTGCAAGAAAAAGAAAGACGAGAAAAAACGAAACGAACGGCTGATGAAATTGCAGGCTGACCTAACTACAGTACTAGAGTTTCCAATCTGGCCGACAAGGTTTCGATAATATACCCATCGAGAAGGTACGAGGATTGATCGCCCTTGCGACAAAGGAGCAGGTTGCGGAATGCTCTGCGATGCAGAGCTGAATCTCGGCCACTTTTTGAATGATCCAATTTTGAAAGAGCGAATGCCCGCTGGGCTTTGGTAGGACGGGCCGCTGTGTGGTTTGAGTTTTGAGGGAGGGAGAAGGGTTCCGTTTACGGGAAGAGGGAACCGTAGGTTTTCTTTTCTGGAGGGGGGGCGTCCGGGGGAACCTTTACGCTACGGCGTACAAGTGTAAATAGTTTCCGCGAAACCGCGTAGCGGTGACCGCAGTGCGGGCAAGCTTGCGCAGGCCGTGCGTCTGGCATTTTCTGGGAATGAGGATTTGCTTGTGAGATGAGGTGTGGCTTTGCTGATGAGGTGTTGCGTGGAGATGCGGCGGCTGGTTTCGCGCGCGCAACAATGAGGGGCAAGGGGAAACTTCCCCTTCATTCTCTTGCAGGCGATTCCCGCGCGCGAGCCGCCGCCGTCTCAAGGGCAACGGGC
>CAZNWT010000080.1:0-21041 GCA_964576795.1 uncultured Victivallales bacterium | reverse complement strand
AAACACTTGCACTACTACGCTATTTCTGATTTGCTACCCCGTGAACGGTTACGTTCAAACCAGCAGAGCCTATCAGTGTCTAACTCTCGCATTAGTGCCCATTAGTGGTTTGAGCTAATTGCGCTGTTCGATCAACCAATGATACGAGGGCACATTGAGCGTTTGATTTTTTATTTACCCCACTTGCAGGCGTAGAGTGTTGAAAGTGGGAAAAATTGAGAAATTGATCCCACAGTTTTGAGCATGTTACGTAAGCGATTCACCCTCAATAGTCCACCCTCAACACGCCATCCTGCCGCATCCGAGATCCCACTTGTCCTCCGAAGCCTTGGCGAAGGATGGAACCGTACTACAATCCGCGGCCCAGAGCCCACAACGCAGAAAGCTCTGGTTCAAATTTCCATTTACTTCTCAGCGTTTTTGTCATAATTTCCTACCATTCATATCGAAGTCGGCTAAGGGAATCCCTGATGATGATGTTGTTGTGGCAAAACCTGATACGAAAGCACACCAGATCTAATCTGCCCCAAAATCACTCGACCCCCCCCTGTTTTCTTCTTCGCTTCCTCTTTGTTCAAAACCAGCAGAGCTCATCAGCCCACTCTCCACTCTCCACGGTCCACTCTCCACTCTCCACAGCCCCCATCCCTCCCCCCCGCCCCCATTTCAGCTTTCAGCTTTCATTCCTCATTCCTTCCCTAATTTCAGCTTTTCTCCTGTCCGGCTGCGCCACATCGCACCGTGTGGACTGGGATGCCTTTATGAAGGAACTGTCGACGGAGCGCGTTGCTGCCGAAGCGGCAGAACCCAATAGCCCGGATGTTCCCGTTTCTGCGCTTCCACCACCCCCCGTTTCTGATGAGCCTATGGCACTGGCAGGGGCGGTGACCATTCAACCGGACAGTGTCTTGCAGGTGTCCGTTCGTGAGGATTCCGGGCTTGATGGCAGCTACCAAGTCAATGAAATCTCGGCCATTCAGCTTGGGTATGTGGGACCGGTTTTCCTCAATGATATGACGGAAGAGCATGCCGCGCAAAAAATCAAGGATGTTCTTGAGAATCGGTTCTTCAATCGTGCGACGGTCAATGTTCGAATCTTGCGGGCCTCATACGACAAGGTCGCGATTCAGGGATTGGTGGACAATTCTGGGATCATCAAGATCGGCAGCGGCGATCGTATCTCTTTGAACGATGCGTTGTTACGGGCCGGAAATGTCACTGCGGCTATCAAGGGTACGCGGATTCGTATTGTGCGCGGAGGTTTGGTGCGTGCCGTATCGGCTTCGGAAGATGGTGAAATCTATACCTTGCTGGATGAGAACGATCAGCCCCACGTTCCTGATGTACACCTTTGGAACAACGATGTGGCCTATGTCTACACCAGCTCCGGCACGAGCAGTGAACCCGAAGCTGTTGCAGAAGGCCCGAAAGAAATTCTGGTATTGGGTGAAGTCACTCGTCAGGGAATCTATCGCTTTGATGGAGCGGCTCCCTGCACTCTGATGCATCTGATTTTCAAAATGAATGGTTTCCCGACCTACGCAGACACCAAAAGCATCAAAGTCATCCGTCGTTCCAGTGATGGTGACGAAGAGGAATTGACAATCGATGCCACGCGCATTCTGGATGAAGGTGACCCCGACGAGGACATCAACCTCCAGAATGGAGATCGCATCGTAGTCTCCCCCCGCCGCCTCTCGCTCTTCTAGATTGAACCGCAGCGCGTAGCGCCATTGGCCGACGTCCCGGAGGCAGCGAAGCGGCAACGAGGAAGCAAAGGAAGCGAAGAAGGATTGACTGTCGAGCACCTTTGCTCCCTTCGCTATCTCTTTGTTCAAACCCAGCAGAGCCTACCATCGCCTAACGCTTTCAAATCATTTTGCCCCTAATCATTTTGCCTGAGTTTTTCACTGGCATAGTAGGTCTGTAGTCTTGTGAATCATTCTGCCCAAAATCATTCTGCCCAGAATTTCACATAACTCGGAACCCAGAGCTCTTAACCCCAAACGTATAACCTCTTGCGCGTACCGGCACCTTTACATTAGAATTCCCCCATGAACAACAATACACCCCAATCTCCACCGGTTTCTCATAAGCAACCCCAGGAAGAGAACAAAATTGATTTTCGGGTCTACCTCGGCATCATTCTCTTTCGCTGGCAGATTATTTCCGTCTGCTTCCTCTATTGTCTCCTTGCCGGAGTCCTCTACATCCATCTGGCTCCTAAGAAATACTTGAGTTCCTGCAATGTGATGATTTATCGGGATCCCCTGTTGACGATTTCAAAACAGGGGGCACAGTGGTCCTCGCTCCAGACCCACACCTATATGCTCCAGAATCTAAAGCTGACGGAACGCGTGATCGGCAAGTTGGCGGAAACGTGGGGAGAGCAAATGGGGGGGCGTGCCAAGATGCTTCCGGGGCTGACGGTGAGTCGCGCACGCGGAGGGGTCAACCCAATGTTGGCGATCTCAGTGCAATCCGGGAATGGATTGTATGGCAAGGCCTTTCTGCAGACGCTGCTTGAAGAGCATCAGCAAGAGTGGGAAAACGTGCAGCGGCAGTCGCGGGTATCGGCGAGCAGGATGCTGGAGGACGAGCTTACCAGGCTTGATGAACAGACGCGTTCGGCGGAAGACGACTTGATCGAATATCAGCGCTTAAACGACATCGCCCGCGTCGAGGCTCGTGGCACCATGGAGAGCCGCTACTTGGGCGCACTGATGGGGCGTCATAATCAGTTGACGACAGAGTTGATGATGCTGGAAGCCCAGTATCCCGCTATAAAGGATGCAAGCGCCTCAGTGATCCGGAATGTAAGTAATCTCACCAGAGCGACAGGGGCCGTTTCTGCACTTGATGAGGAACCTGAGAATGCCAACGACTCTGTGGCTGACAAGACGAAAGTGACGGGCTTGAGTGAGCCGGAGGATGAAGAGATCAAGGGCTTTCAGAATTTAAAGGTTGCGCTTGCTAAGCTGGGACGCGAGGAGCAAGAGCTGGCTCAGAATCTAAAGGAGGACCACCCGCGGCTGAAACAGGTGCGGGATAAGATTCGCGACATACAGAGTGAATTGTCCATAGCAGCCGAAATTCAGATGCAGCAACTTCGGGATCGTCACACCGCCCTGACGATCCAGCTTGATGCCATTGAGACGGCTGAATATAAATGGCAGGCTAAGAACCTGATGGCGAGCTCGCGTCAAGCGGAATATAAGCGACTCCAGTCTGTAATTAATCGTTTTGCAAAGCATTATGATATTCTATATCAGCGTCTTCATGACATGCGGGTGGCGGAAGAGCTGAAGGCGGAGTATTTTGTGCCGGAGGACATTGCAAGGGACGATAGACCCGTTTGGCCGGATCCGATGAAGATTTTGCTCATGGCTTTGGCCGTCGGTTTGGGTTCTGGATTCGGGTTGGCCTTCTTAATGCAGGTGGTCGACAATAAGGTGCAGTCGATCAAGGATGTTGAGGACATTCTTGGTGTTCCCTTTCTGGGCGGTATTCCCTTTTGGGCGCACAGTGGATTGGAGAGAGCCATTCGTCCCATCGTGATCGAAGAACATTCCACCGGAGCGATAGAAGCCTACCGTGCCCTGCGTACCAGTGTGCTTTCTGAGCTTAACAAGAAGCACGAGAAGGTTCTGATGGTTACCAGTGCCGACTCGCGTGAAGGCAAGACCCTCACCACGCTCAACATGGCAATTATGATTGCACAGATGGGAAAACGGGTGCTTCTGATTGATATGGACTTGCGTCGTGGACGCTTGCATCGTTCGCTGGGATTAGATCGTGAACCGGGTGTGACTGATGTCTTGCGCGAGGGCGGATCCATCAAAGACATCATTCAACCCGCCCGCATCGAAAATCTGTACGTGGCCCCATCCGGAAGTGGCATTGATGACTCTGCCGAGCTCCTGCAGTCGGCCGATATCGTACAGCTTATTGTCGATGTTCAGGATGATTACGACTACGTCCTGATTGATACGTCACCGGTATTGCGAATGACGGATACCGTCATCCTCGCCACACAGGGCATCGGGCAGGTGTTGTATGTGGCCCGTGTGAATCACACACCCAAACCGATGATTCGTTACTCGCTGGACATGCTCAAAGACGCCAATGTGATGGGCTTAGTCATGAACAGCATCGAGATGCACAAAATCAGTAGTCTTTACTACGCCTACCAGTACCCCAACTATGCGTACTACAGCAATGCCTACACCTATGGATATAACTATTACTACTACGACGAAAACGGCCAATCCAAAGGTCGCCGCCATGGCCGCGGCACGATCCGCAAGCGACTCCAATCCGCCGGTCAATGGTTCCGCAAGAACTTCCTTCCTCTCGAATAAGCGAGATGTGTTTGAACAAAGAGGAAGCAAAGGAAACGAAGGCTAACGATGCCAGAGATCGAGTGAATTTGCGTTGGTGATTCTGAGAAGCTCAGAGTTCCACCGCAAATTTCCTCTCTGCGATTTTCAAAGGAAGTGAGCAAGTTGGCATCTTTTCTCACCCCCTTAGCTATCTTCGCTTCCTCTTTGTTCAAACCTCTCCTTTTTTGCCTTTCCTCTCGTCACTCTGTTTGTGCTAAGGTTCACCATGGCTTCAGCTGGATCACATGTACGAGCGCAAAGCATCTGGATCATCATCCTCGATCTGGTATGTCTCCTGTTCAGCAGTTACATGGCGGTGATGTTACGGTTTGGCCATGGGGAGATGAACGAGTATGTCTATGGGCATATCGATGGATGGATCCTGTTCTTTGGTAGCATCATCATTGCCAACTACTTGGCGGGTAGCTATCGGGTTCAGTACTCCCTTTCCCGCTTCAACCTGATGGTGACTTGGATTTTTTCGATGGCATTTGCCATGTTCCTTCTGAGTGTGACCTCATACGCCTGGTTCAAGATCCTGCTTGGACGTGGTGTTTTGGCACTCGCCATTGTGCTCTACAGTACGTTCTCGCTGTTCTTGCGACTCGTTGCCTACCGAGCTCTCTTTGCTCACGGTTTTCTCATGGAGCGGGTGGTGATTATCGGAAGTGGTGAGCTTGCCCAAAAGATGCGCCACTATCTTGAGAACCCTTTTATTCTTCCTCAACATCGGGTTGTTGCCTGGTTGGCATTGCGAGGCGAGGCTCAGCCTCACGCCAGGGATTCGCAGGTTGTGGATTCTATTCCTGTGGTTGAATCCGATATCAATGAACTCGGGGCGGTCGCTTCCAGTCTTGATGCTGACATGGTTGTACTGGGTTTGGAGCAGACACGAAACCTGGCACTGACCTATACCCAATTGCGACGGCTGCGATTTACCGGAATAGATGTCTTGGACCCATTAACCGTTGCGGAGGTGTATACGGGCCGCACACCCTTGGATCTCTTGGATGAGGAAACCCTGATGCGTGCGGGAATGGAATCAAGCTGGCCTATTGTTTGGAGAGTGAAGCGGATTGCGGATACTTTTGTGGCTCTGATTGCAGGTATCATGTGTCTGCCAATAGGGTTGGTCATCATGATGCTCATTAAATTAGGTGCTCCAAGAAGCCCTGTTTTCTATAATCAGGAGCGGGGGGGGCAGTTTGGCAAGACTTTTATGATGCATAAGTTCCGGACAATGCGGGAAGATGCCGAGGTGGAGACGGGGGCGGTGTGGTCCACACAAGATGATCCGCGCGTGACCTTCATTGGTCGTATTCTTCGTAGATTCCGCTTGGATGAAGTCCCTCAGTTCTGGAATATCATGAAGGGCGAGATGAGCTTGGTAGGGCCCCGTCCCGAGCGCCCTGAAATTGTTGAAGAGCTCGAAAAGCAGATTCCCTTTTATAATGAGCGGGAATACGCCATGCCGGGGCTGACGGGGTGGGCGCAGATACAATATCCCTATGGAGCGACGGTTGAGGATTCCAAACGCAAACTCGAATACGATCTCTTCTACATCAAAAACCTCTCCCTAAGCCTTGACCTCCAAATCATCATCCGCACCCTAAGAATCGTCGTTCTAGGCAAAGAAAAAGTGCATTAGATTTTGAACAAAGAGGAAGCGAAGGAAGCAAAGAAGAGCAGACTCACTTTTCTTACGCCCTTAGCTATCTTCGCTGCCTCTTTGTTCAAATGTTTTTATTGAGTTGTCGTGGCAGGAAAGGGAAGGGAATATGCACAAGGACTTCCAGCGGGCAGATGGTTGGACAAAAGAGGTTATCGGTGGAGCAATTGAAGTTCATCGTGACAAAGGGCCAGGTTTACTTGAGGATATCTATGAGCAATGCTTGATGTGGGAACTCAAGTTACGAAATATCCCCGTTGTGCGGCAATTGAATGTTCCTGTTTCGTACAAGGGAGCACAATTTGATTCCCCTTTGCGACTCGATATATATGTCGATAGCTGTTTAATCATTGAACTTAAGGCTGTTGAGAGAGTCTTGCCGATTCACAAGGCACAGTTAATGAGCTATATGAAACTGCTAGATGCCCCCATTGGACTGTTGATTAACTTCAATGAACTAAAGTTAATCAATGGAATTCACCGGATGATGCTCCCTGGCTCCGGCCTATAGAGGGGGTGTTTGAACAAAGAGGAAGCGAAGGAAGTAAAGAAGAGAAGACTCACGATGCCAGAGATCGCGTAAAATTTCGGTGGGAGTTTTAAGCTTCTCAGAATCCCTCCGCAAATTAACGCCTTTTGTTTTTCCCCTTAGCTATCTTCGCTACCTCTTTGTTCAAATTTCTTACGGCAGTGCCTATGTTATTGGTTTCTGATTTGTCTCGCGGGTGGAAATCTAGAAATGATTCGCATACGGAATCATTCTAGATTCACACCCTTAGCTATCTTTGCTTCCTCTTTGTTCAAAATCTTTATGAAAAATGCTAAGAAAAATGAGGTTGTCGTCGCCGCACTCCTCGTGCTCTGCGTCACGCTCGTTGTCGCATGGGAGATTGCCGCCAAAGTCGCTTCGCGGCCCTTTGATGAACTACGCCTCAATCCCGAAGCTTTCAGTGGATTCACCCCCCAATCCCCTCAGTGGTCAATCCGCCTCATCGGCGTCCAATCCACCCCCACCGAACCCACCGTAATCGCATACCGTGTTCAACGTGATTTATCTTCGCTATCTTCGCTTCCTTCTGTTCAAAATGCACCTTTACTCATCCGAATCGTCCACGGATACAACATGGTCGACTGCATGCGCATAAAACAATACAAAGTTACCCTCCTAGCCGACGCCCGGAGCAAAATCGAAAATCGAAAATCGAAAATCGAAAATCAAAACATCCCCCCCACCTCCCTCCCTGCCCCCCGCCTCCCATTTCCTGTTTCGACTTTCGACTTTCCCATTTCAAATTTACCCTACCAGCTCTGGCGCCTCACATCATCCATTGACGAATCCTCCATCTGGGTCACCACCATGCTGCGATCAGCAGACTTCGGGGTCACGACGGTGGACACGCGCGATATGGCATTCCCCCGGGTGGGCAACCCTGACGATCCTTCCTGGGCCCCGACGGGGGTGAAGTGGAGCAGCTTTAGGCATCCCATACGCAATCTCAGGGATTTTATTCGAGCCAAATGGAATGCTTCGCGCTGTGACATCTGGACGTTTTTGGGTCTACGTCAACCCGCATGGGCAAGTGATGAGATGCTGACGATGGTTACGGAGTACCACGGCCCACCGGTTTCACCGCAGCAGGAAGCCGCGGTAGGGCAGTATGTACTCCAGGCGCACGCCTTCATGCTCAACGAATTCCAGCACTACTGGCGGGAGCAGAAGAGATTTTGAACAAACAGGAAGCAAAGGAAGAAAAGTTGGTACATCACGGAATTGTGTAGTTGTGGCCCTATTTCGTTGCTCAGAGAGACCGCTTAAGCAGGTCGGTTAAGGGTATCCGAGTAAGAGGGGCGAGTAAGAAAGCGGTTAAGTGTAGCGGTTTAAGTGTGTGTGGCACGTTTCTATACACTTTCTCGTACACTTCGCCGACACTTTTACTCGGATACCCTTAACCGAACTGCTTCGTTCGAATTCTCGCCGTCAGCGATGTGTGATTTCAACGGCAAGAAGGTCTCTCGAAGTACACACATCCGTGAAGAACCGCAAAGTTGGCCTTTTTTTCGCTATCTTCGCTACCTCCTTGTTCAAAAACAGCAGAGCCCATAGTACCACAGTTCACAGTCTCAATTCAGTTTCCCTTTTTCGAGCTTGCCATTAGGTTGTGATATTCTTATCATTCAAAACATATTGAACGTTGCTCTGTAGGTTATGCCTTGGTTTTCACTTTCCACTGCATAATTGACGGGGCCGGAGGCCGTCTACGAGTAAAGCAGAAAGTCGAAATAGGCATCTGCTGCCTCAATCAGCTTTCCTAATTTTAGATTTTCCTCAGTTTCCCTTTGCTTCCTTCTGTTCAAAATATTCTGGCATATACAGTTTCTCTTCCTCTTTGTTCAAAAATCATTCTGCCCCTAATCATTCTGCCCCCCCCCAAAAAAAAACCTAACTCGGAACCCTGAACTCTCCGTTACCTCTGTTACCTCTCCGACAATCCCTGCCTGAGTTCTCAACCTGTTCAAAATCAGCAGAGTCCATCACCGAACTCACTTTAGTGTGAATTAGTGACGATTAGTGGTTCCCATTTCAGTCTTTCAGCTTTTCCCATTTACTCCTTAGCTATCTTCGTTTCCTCTTTGTTCAAATGAATTTCTGTAATGAATAGAATAGTCGAATCCTTCATCTCCAACGCTGGCAACATGGCCCAATCCTTCGGCCTGGGCCGGGTTGTCGGTCAGATCTACGCCTATCTCTACTTCAGCCAGGAGGCGAGGGGATTGAATGACATGCAAGAGGCCCTGCGCATCAGCAAGGGCAGTGCCAGCACGTGTATAAGGCAATTGGAGCAGTGGGGTGCGGTCAGCAAAGTGTGGGTCAAGGGGGATCGCAAAGACTACTACCAAGCCAACGACTGGTTCGGAAAAGTCCTCAAGAACGTCCTCAACGACACCGTTGCCAAGCGCTTCGCCCATCGTGACGAATTTTACGAAGGTATTGAATCCGATTTAGCCAAGATTCAGGATGACGAGAAAATCGCCTTCCTAAAAGACCGCATTGCCCACATCAAGGCGTTCGAGACAAAGGCCGAAAAAGTGTGGGAAAACCCCGTCGTGAAGAAACTGCTAAGATAATTGAACCTCGGAACGTGGGATGTTATCCAACGCCTAACTCGGAACCCGAACTCATCACTAGTCGACCTAAATCATTCCGCCCCAAATTTACGTTCTTACCTTTGTTAACTTTGTTTAAAAATCATTCTGCTCCTAATCATTCTGCCCTACCCCAATTTCCCGGGTTCCCATTTCAAATTTACTCCAGCGGGTCTTGATATAGGGACCCTATAATGAGATCTTTTCATCAGGAGGGTTACATGATTTGTGCAACGATGAAAGATGCTAAAGCAAGGTTGAACAGTTTGGTGCAGTCGGCGGAAGCGGGGGAAAGTGTTATCCTCATGCGAGGGTCTCGACATGTTGCAGCCATTGTGCCAATTAGCGAGGACGATTTAGATCTCAAACCTATGTTCAGTGATGAGCAGGCGAATCGTTTCTGGCAGGACCTCGAGCATGGGGCCCTGACAGAGCTGAGAGATCCAAAGGACCTTCTGGCGTGAAGATTCTCCTGACCGAGCGGTTTCAGAAGAGCGTTACAAAGCTTGATCCCACCGAGCGAGCCAGAGTATTCGAGACGCTGCTTGAAATTTCGAAGGCGATGAAGAACTCGCATCGGTATGCAGGGATAGGGTTAAGAAAACTTCACCGAAGTGGCATATACGAAGCCAGAATAGGGCTTGGGTTGCGTTTGGTATTTGCCTTTCGGGATGGAGACTTGATCCTGGCCGCCGTAGGTTCACACGACCAGATTCGTAAGTATCTTTCTGAGTTGTAGAGCACCCGTTTCACCTTTCAGCTTTTCCTCCGCTTCCTTCGCTACCTCTTTGTTCAAATATACACTGGCATAGTAGGACTTCCCACTCTCAACTCCCTACAGTCTACAATCCACAGTCTCCACTTCCTTCGTTTTCTCTTTGTTCAATTTCTTTGTTGTTTCAGCATCCCGAACCCCGAACTCTTAACCCCTAACGTCTTTCTTTTCCCGTTGCTTCCTACGCGAGGAAGGCATAACGTAATCTCAGAATGACAAAAGAACGCCAAATCATAGAGAAAATCAAATGCGCTTTAGAGCGAATGCGTGAGGATCTTGTTGGGTATCGCGTTTTTCTGTTTGGATCTCGAGCCGCCGGCACCGCAAGCGAGCGTTCTGATTTTGATATTGGAATTATGGGTGCGAGCCGACTTCCCTTGCGCATTTTCTACAGGATTGATGATTTGTTGAATGAAATTGAAACACTTTACAGCATAGATTTAGTTGATATGCATGAAGTTAGCGACAGTTTTAGACAGGAAGCGCTTCGAAAGACGGAGGTAATATTTGGATAAGAATATTTTAATGTGCGACTTGTCAAAAGCCATTGATCAGTTTGAGAAAGCCATCGCAATCCCTACTGAAAATGACGTTATGAAGGCTGGGTGTATTCAGTACTTTGAGTTTTGCTTTGAATTGGCGTGGAAAACGGTGAAGCAAATTGCTGGTGAGCAAGGGGTGGAGAGTTGCAACTCACCAAAGTCATCGCTCAAATATGCATTTAAGAATGGTTGGCTGGACGATGAAGAAATCTGGCTTGAGATGTTGGCATCGCGAAACAGAATGTCTCACACGTATAGTGCTTCAAATGCCCTATTAATATACGATAAACTTGTTGGATTTGTGGATGCTTTGCGTAGACTTCAGGTAACTCTTGAGAAAATCAAAGACTCTTAACCCTCCACCCTAAACTCTCCACAGTCCACGGTTCCGCCCCCACATCCCACTGTTCCACTTCTCACAGTTATTCGAAACCCCTAACTCTCAACTCCCTGCAGTCTACAATCCACAGTCTTCGCTTCCTTCGCTTCCTCTTTGTTCAAATTCTTTATTGTTTCAGCATCCCGAACCCCTAACCCGGAACCCAGAACCCAGAACTCTTACCCCTTTCAGCTTTCAGGTTTCATCTGCTTGCATCTCGGATTTGCCCCGACATTCGTCGGGATGACAAGCACTTCGGGCTGAACTTGTTTCGGGGCTACCCTAAATCATTCTGCCAATTTCCAGCAGAGCCCAAGCAAACCCCTAACTATTAACCCCTAACTCTCAACTTTCAACTTTCTACTTCTCACAGTTATCGGTAGGATCAGGGCGTGAAGATAATGAAAGACATACAGTCGCGTGTTCCTAGCAGTGCGCCCGGAGATGCATTTTGGTCGTACTCTGTGGATAGTGCTCTGAAGGCGTTGAAGCATCTACTGCGAAAACAGTTTGGGACTGAATTTGACAGTTTGGTTGTGTTTGGATCTGCGGCCCGTGGTGAGCTTTCGGAAGCGTCAGACGTCGATGTGCTTGTTGTGCTAAACCTTCCTCCGCAGAAGGTGGACTGGCGTCTGGAGCGAGACATTCGGAGTTTAGCGTTTGGCGTCGAGCTTGAGTACAATACGGTATTTGACCTACATGTGAAATCTGCCATTGAGATGCGGGGGCCACGATCACATACGCCGTTTCTCGAAGCCGTGAGTTCCGAAGGAAGGGTTGTCGCATGACTCCTGAGGATCGAGAGATTTACGTTGCACACCGCCTTGATCGCGTTGGAGAAACGCTTGCTGATGCTCGGATGTTGCTTGATGAAGACCGTCTTCGTAGTGCTGTCAATCGTATCTACTACGCGATGTTCTATGCAGTTGGCGCTTTGGCATTACGGAACGACTTCACAACGGGCTCACACGCACAGTTGCGTGGTTGGTTCAACAGGGAGTTTGTCAAGACCGGGATTGTGGATGTTTCTCATGGTAAAGCATACGGGCTGGCATTTGATCGGCGAACCAAGAGCGACTACGACGATCAGGCTGAGTTCGAGACAGAGGAGGTCGAGGATCTTTACCGCAGCGCCGAGGCATTTGTGGAAGTGTTGTCGGCTACTCTCATTTCGCCAGAACACCCCCTAACTCTTACCCCCTAACTCTCAACTCTCCACACTCAACCGTCCACAGTCCACCTCCCACTTCACACACTTCTCACAGTTCTCCAACCCACAACCCTTTTCCGATTGCTTCCTTCGCATGGAATGCTTAACCTGAAGTTGTAATGATGAATTGGAACACATGTTCAGAGGTAGAGCAGAGCGCTACGCGGGTCAGCGGCGCTTGGGTTTTTAAGGGCACTCGCGTACCTGTGAGTGCTTTGTTTGAGAACCTTGAAGATGGCGCGACAGTGGACGACTTTCTTGAGTGGTTTCCTGGGGTTACACGCTCGCAGGTTGAAAAAGTTCTTGAACACGCAGCCGCGAGTCTTGGGAGTGCAGCAGCTGCATGAAGATTCTGTTTGATCAAGGAACTCCGGTTCCGTTACGGCGGCACCTACACCCGCACGATATTGATACGGCATCGGAACTCGGTTGGTCACGGGTTGAGAATGGCGAGCTCATTGCGCTGGCGGAGAAGTACGGATATCAAATCATCTAACTACCGATCAGAACCTGAAGTATCAGCAGAATCTTAAGAATCGCGAAATAAACATTCTCGTTCTTATGTCAACATCGTGGCCGAGAATCAGCCAACAGGTTGATCGCATTTAGGAAGCAGTATTGGCAATGGATTCAGTCGGGCACTATGTAGAGGTTCCAATCTGATCCATCCCCCTTTGTTTTCTTCGTTTCCTCTTTGTTCAAATTCTTTGTTGTTTCAGCATCCCGAACCCAGAATTCTTAACTCTCCACACTCGCGAAATCATTTCACCTCAAACCTAAATTACTAATGACGAGAAGTGATGACCGCCTGCGAAATAGTATAGGAGACGATAACATGCTCTATACAGTAACCAACTTGTATCCGTATCCAGATCAGCCCACGCGGGGTGTATTCAATGCGCAATTGTTTCATGAGTTGGCAAAGAGACGTGCAATAGAAAATATTGTCCTTGTAGCGAACTCTAAACCATGGACATGGGGGAAGTTACGCAGCTGGAAAAGTCCTGTCGGAGGTCCCGTCACTCGGTATGTTCCGTATCTGCACGTGCCCGTCGCGGGGCGCAATCTGAGCTGGATGTTCGTCGCCCACGCGCTCAAGCGTCTGCAAATGTTCACCGGCGGACATCAAGTCTGGTCACTCGGACAACACGACGCTTCGGACCCCAGCGTTGGCCAGCAGGCATTGCCATCTGATGATTCGGCTAAGGTGATTCTTGCTTCATGGCTGTATCCTGACGGAGTAGGCACCTCGCAAGCACTCCACGGCAGTGACGGCGCAGTTTGGGTAATGGTTCTTGGATCAGACTCCTGGCATTTGCGGAACCCAGCACGTCGCAAGATCATCCTCAAGCAGGACAAGCGCATCAGTGGTTATATCTGTGTGTCGGGTAATTTGGTTGACGCCCTGTCGGAAACGGGAATTGAACGCAGTAAGCTTCACCTCATACGCAATGGGGTTGATACCGAGAAGTTTTATGAATTAGCCCCTGCGCAGATAGCCGATTGGAAACGCAGCATGAAGCCCATGGCAAATGAGTCTATTGAAAGGGTGCTCTCGCTTGTGAGCGCATCCAGCGCCCCGCTTATGGGTTGGATCGGAAATTTCATTGGAGTGAAGGCCCCTGGCGACGCGCTGCGTGCCTTTTCACGTTTGGTCCACAATGTTGGACACGCTGGATCCTCCTTCGAATCCACACCACAATTGGTCATGATTGGTGATGGACCTTTACTTCCCCGTATGCGCGAGTTGGCAGGCGAACTTGATGTCGCTGCACATTTGCATTTCCTGGGATGGCGTCCGCATGCTGAGGTGCCAAAATGGCTCAATCTGATGGATTGTCTGCTGTTATCCAGCCATTCCGAAGGGATGCCTAATGTGGTTGCCGAGGCATTGGCGTGCGGCACGCCTGTCGTTGCGACGAATGTGGGCGCGTGCAAAGAAATGCTGAATGGGCAACCGCGCTGTGGGACTGTGGAGGCCAAAGACATTGAAGGGCTCGCAGCAAAGTTGTCGGAGGTATGCAGGAATGCCCGGTCGTGTGCCGAACGCCCCGTGTTTACCCGAACGTGGGGCGACATGGCCGATGAGATATGTGAACTGATGCGGTAACAGGTGGCACTTCTGTCCGAACTACATGAATTGACGACGACTTCCGAACGAGACAACAGTGTGCCGCGTGTTGCCCATGTGGTCATTTCTCTGGTGCATGGTGGGCTTGAGCAGTGTGCCATTCGATGGTGTCGTTTTCGCAATGAATTGCATCCGGAGTCCACGGTTATCATTTGCCTTGACGCCCCCGGTCCGCTCGCCGAAGGCCTGGGGAGGGGAGTCGTGCATGCGATTCACGCCAATCGACATCGTTTTCCCTGGGATAGGCGGGCCGTTGAGGACCTGCGGCATCTACTCCTCTCACTCAAGATCGACATTGTCCATTCGCACAATGTGGCTGCCCGGCAATATGCTGTTCTGGCATGTACACCGCCCATCCGGCATGTGAATACCGATCATGGGACGAACCCGCACGGCAAGGGCCTGGTGAATCGCATCCGTTACCGATATACGCGAAAGCACACAGATGTCGTGGTTGCAGTTTCCGAAGATGCAGCGAGTCAGTTTCGACGTTCTTTTTCGACTCGGCCAAACGAGATGATCGTCATTGAGAATGGTGTTGATTGCCGTGAAAAAGCTTTCCCATCGCGCACAATGCTGCGGCAACGGTTTGGGGTTTCTGATGACGCTCCGCTTCTTGGCTGCGTTGGCCGCCTGTCGCACGAGAAAGGCGTCGACCGCCTGATTCATTCGCTCGCCATAGCGCACGAAACCGGCGTCGATGCAACGAATCCCTGGCACCTCCTCATCATTGGTGATGGCCCGCAAGCGGCCAGTCTCCGTCAACTATCCGAATCGTGCAACGTAGATGAGTACATCCATTTCGCGGGGGCAATTCCTGATGCCGTTGATATCCTGCACACGGTGGACCTGTTGGTAATGCCCTCCCGCAGCGAGGGTTTGCCGCTAGTGCTGCTGGAGGCCATGTCACGCCGCGTTCCTGTCCTAGTGACTGATGTCGGGGAGAACCGAGCTGTGATTGACGATGGCCGATGCGGCTATCTCCTTCCTGAGGATGAAGCTGACTGGCCCCAAGTGATTTGTAACACGCTCCGATTGGTCATGCAGAAATTTGCTGCGAATTGCACGCAAGCTGCTCTCCTGCGAGTGAGGACGCAGTACTCACTTGAACAAACACTTTCCACCTACGAACGCCTCTATGCTGGTCTCATTCACAGACTCCGTTGTGCCCAATAGTAAAATTTCATGGGCGAGCAATTTTGTGTGGTCTGCGATATCCTTCAGTCAGGAGCTGCAATTGTATGAACGAAATGCATCGGGAGTCGATGATGGATGAGATTGTAAGACAGGATGAATTTGAGCTGCCGCGATATGGAATAGACGTATATCTGTTGTTACTGGATATGTTGTCAACTGGGGACAATATAACCCTCAACTCTCCTGCCTGATTTTTCCCAATGACCAAATGATGAATGACGAGACTTGAGCCCCCGATGGCGGGCTTGTGGTGCGCTTCAGCTCTCGATATTTACTTATCATGTATATGACACTTTAGAGAACAGTGGAGACTGTCTAATTGAGGCCAGTTGTGAGCTTTAGATTTTCCCAAGCAGTAAGTGAGTTCGCAGAGAAGAGCTAGCGAGAGAGAGTAGGAGTGTATCCAAATGGCAATAGTTGATTCTTTATCGAGTAAGGAGAAGGCAGGTGGTACTCCATATTTCGATAACTTAGGCTCTCGTATTGGGATTTTTGTGATCGCCTATAATGCAGAGGCCCACATTAGGAAGACCCTCACGCGGATTCCGCAAGACGTTATGGAAGCCATAGAAACCATCTACGTAGTCGACGACTGCAGCCACGATGAGACGGTTGATGAGGCGATGCGATGCAGTCAAGAACTCGAGAAGGTGAGGGTCCTTCGGAATCGTGTCAACCAACGCTACGGAGGCAACCAAAAGGTCGGTTACCAATACGCGATAGATCAGAATCTAGATGTGGTGGTGATGTTGCATGCAGATGGCCAGTACGCACCCGAATACTTGGCAAAGATCCTTGCTCCGCTTGTTGAGAAGCGCGCAGACGTTGTCATGGGCTCTCGTATGATTGAACGAGGGCGAGCGCTTGAGGGGGGGATGCCACGGTACAAGTATGTCGGAAACCAAGTCCTTACGCGTATTCAGAACCAAATGACTGGCATGAATCTGTCCGAGTTTCATTCTGGGTACCGTGCCTACAGTGTTGAGTTACTCAGGGGGATTCCGTTCTGGACCAACTCTGATGAATGGCATTTTGATACGCAGATCCTCTTGCAGGCAAACCAACATGGTGCACGCATTGAGGAAATCCCCATGCCGACATACTACGGAGATGAAATCTGTCACGTAAACGGTATGCTGTATGGCTGGAACTGCATACGGACGTCTGTCTTGTACTGGCTGCACTGTCGCGGCATTTTCTACAGTCGCCGGTTTGATATTTCGAGGGGCGGCGAGAAGTATACTGAGAAATTCTCTGATCCCCACTCTAGTCACTCTCAGATCACAGCATACCTTTCCTCTCATGACCTTGAGGGGCGTCGCGTCCTGGATCTTGGTGTAGGGGACGCTGCTATCGTGAAATGGCTTCATGCACGTGGATGCTCTGTTGATGCGGTGGAGTTGGACGCGGCTTCTGCCCATCTCGCAGAACCGTTCTGTCGTCGCGTCATTGTCGACGATCTTGACAAGATTCAACATCTTGACCTAGAAACAGACTATGACTATGTCATTGCCGCTGATGTTCTTGAGCACGTTCGTTCACCGGAGGTTGTCCTCTCTTATCTTAAACGAGCGTTGAAACGGAAGGGCGTCCTTATTGTGTCATTGCCCAATGTCGCCAACCTCTATGTTAGGCTCAATCTTTTGGTAGGACGTTTTCCGTACCACACGAAAGGGATTCTCGACTGCACCCACCTTCATTTCTACACGCGCGGTACTGCCCGCACGATGCTTGAGAGGTCTGGATGGAACGTTAAGCAGGAGCGTGTGACCCCAATACCGTTTGCGATCGTGTTTGCATTTCTTCGCAAGCGTTTTGGGTGGCTCCTCTGTATTGTATACGGAGCAACGCGGCTTTTCAGCGGTCTACTTGCCTATCAAACAATATTTTTCTGCGAAAACCCAAACAAGAGCGACCTTCTCTAAAGTGGTATGAGGCGGATTCCATACGGATACTGAAAAAGCGTATGATTTTTAAGAGCAATCTGGATTGGTGGATGCGTGCCTTTGTGGCGGTGGTCCTCGTTATCACATTTGCCGCATTTGCCGTGAATCTGGATACCTACCCTCCCTTCTTTGAAGACGAACCATTCTTCAATGCATCAGCGGTGCGTGTCTTGGAGGGGCGTCCATTTTCCTACGAGCTGTGTTCAGAAGCCCCCCATAGCGTTGACGTTTGGGCCTATCACGGGCCCCTGTTTTTTCGTATGCAAATTCCGATAATGAAGGCTCTCGGAATTAGCCATTTTGCCTGCCGTCTGCCGAGTTTCCTATGTGCGCACATTGCCGTCTTTCTGTTGTGTCTGGCAATGATTCGCTGGGGTGCTCACTGGGGGGCTGTGTTTCTTGCTGTCGGGTGGATGGGCGACCGGTCTCTTTTGGAGGTTCTTTTAGGGCGACCGGAAGGTGTGTGTTTATTGCTGGTGACGATGGGTGGGCTTTGCTTTGTCCATGCGGCGCGCCGCAGGCGAACCGTAGAATTCGTGATGTCGGGCATTTTTCTGGGGATTTCAGCCGGAGTCAATCCTGGCGGTGCGTACTTCGCCTTGGCTGCTGCCGCCTCTGTGTTGCTTCTGCTCCCACCGCGGATGTGGCTTTTGTCGCTGGGTGCTCTTGCCGCAGGTGGCGCCCTTGCAGCCACTTTGTGTCTTCTGTTTTGGCTTCCAGACGTTCATGCCAGCTATGAACAGTTCTCCTGGTATGTCGGCCTTAGTACGGCCGGATCAGCAGTTGAAAAATTACGGAAACTCTTTTCTTGCTGGAGTCTCTTACAGTTGTCTCGCTTTTGGGTTTTCTTCCTGCTTTTGAGCACGACTCTTTGGGCCATCCCTTCAATTCTGCGTGATCGGTTGAAACGCCATGAAGTCTATATGGATCGCTCGATTCTCCTGCTCAGAGGCGTTTCGGCCATGTTTTCCATTGCAGGCGTTCTTATGTACCTAAGCTCATCCCGAAACCCTTACTATTTTGTTATGTTTTCGCTGTGGCCTATGACACTGCTCTCAACATTTCTTCATTTCGGTGGCCGTTCACGGCGCCGCACAATTTTGGTGCTGGTTTGGATCGCATTTGCCGCCTGCTGTTGGATCTCCAGCATGTTCTGGAATGCCATGCGATGCAGGGAAGGGTGGATATGGCGGGACACAGTCAGTAAAACGGCTTTTAGTGAGAGGCTTTCTGAGATAGGTGTCGGCGCCGCGGAAGTGTTCGGTGACCCAGTCTTCTTCATTGCTGCCCATAACGCGGGCGTCAAGTACACGCCGTTGCCTTTTTATGATTTCGACACTGGCATGAATCCTCCGCCGGATAGCTGGCTTCTGTTGACTCCTCGGTATCGTGACATACTTAGTCGGTCGCAATATCAAGTTATTGAGTCGCGTTCTATCATCACAAACATAGCCTGCTTCTCAGATAACGAGTACTGGAAAACAGAGTGCATCGTTTACGGTCCAAAATCAGTGGGTAGTTTGTCAAAGTGACTCGTATTTATCCCTATCAAGTTACTGTAAAGGACGCAGTTTGAGGGTTTCATCAGGCAAATATAGCATTGATATGGATAATGTGAGTGCGATTGTTGGACTGATTAATGAGTTCAGTCTACGGATGTTGGTGCATAACAGGAATAGGCGGAGGGGCGCTCGTTTACGTTGTCAATCGACCTAGTTGAACAGTAGCAAGTGATATGAGTTTTGGCTTATTGTATATTTTTATCATGCTGGTATTCTGGCGACCGCAGGAGTGGCTGTTCCCTTGGCTTTTCGGGATTCCTTTGCTTGATGTGGTTACGTATATGTCCCTTCTGGCTATGCTGCTGGATTATGACTCAGGCCGGCTCAAGATCGATAGGCATGCGCCCCAGTACTTTCTTTACATTGGACTCTTTATCGCGGGGTTAATGTCGAACATCTCCTGGTTCTACTTGCAAGGGGTTCTGGACACTTGGCAGGATCTTTTCCGCCTGACGTTCTTTGGTATATTGTTGTTTGCCAACATCAAGTCAGTGTCGCATTTGCGCTGGATTTCCCGCGCATTTGTAGTAATGGCGATCTTGATGGCGGTGCATGCCATCCTGCAGGAAGTTCGCGGATACGGTTTTGCCGGGCAGCGACCGATAATGTCCTGGCGCCCCAATGTCGACCATCTGGTACCGCGCAGCCTGTTCTTTGGGATATTCGATGATCCTAATGATCTCGGCCAATTCTTAGCCACCTCAATTCCGCTGTGTTTCGTTTTTTTCAAAAAGCGCGGGGTTCTGCCGTTTGTCTTGGCTTGTGGCATAGCCAGCTTACTGTATCAGGGGTTTGCCACGACCCTTTCGCGCGGTGCAGAGGTTGGATTGCTGGCATCGGCGAGTGTGGCATTGGTCATGTTTCTGTTCAAACGTAAATATACCTTCTTTCTGGCTTTGGGGCTGGCTGCCATCCTGATGATGATTCCGTTTTCGGGACGTTATTTAGGCGATGCATGGGAGAGGGTGGACTTATGGGGACAGGCCAACTGGGCGTTTAAAACCAAGCCGATCTTTGGCGTGGGCAAGGGCATGCTCTCTGAGTACCTAGACAAAGACAAAGTTGCACACAATGCTTACGTAAGCTGTTATGCCGAGATAGGGGTCGTTGGCTTCTTCTTCTGGTTCTCGCTTATATTATTGGCTTTACTTGGTTTGTTGCAGACACGCAAGGCCTTGCGTGGTTGCGAAGATCCCGAAGGACAGTGGCTGTATCGGTTCAGTGTATATGGGACGGCAGCGCTGACGGGGTTTGCCGTGTCAGCGTATTTCATTAGTCGTGCCTTTGTTTTTCCGCTCTACTTCCTCACCGCCATGATGGGGGCCGTTCCAGTGCTGGCGCGGCAATACGTGCCAGAGGATCAGCGTGATGAGTTTCGGTTGGGACTTACCATCAGTGATACCTGCATTCTAGGCATCCCCGTGAGCCTGATGGTGATCATGTATGTCTATATGTCGATTCTGATCTTGAATATGCAAAGGTGATTTATCGGTTGCATTCTTGCGTAGTATAAATTTGGCTCTTCAAGAGAATATGTGGGTAGAGCGTGATGGATGCACAAATGGAAAAAGGCCATGGGAAGCGAGAATCTATTGGGATTGAGGTGGAGAACAGCCAGTAGTATTTGGTATCAATATTGTTGGCCGGTAAAATTCAAGTAAATTGGCCGGTTAAGGGTATCCGAGTAAGGGTTGCGGTTAAGAGTGCGGTTAAGTGTACGTTTAAGTGTGTGTGGTACGTTTCTAACACTTACTCGTACACTTTGTCGCCCCTCTTACTCGGATACCGAACTGCTTAACCGGTTGGGCCTATGAGAACTCACCTAAAAACACATGTAAACGATGTCTTGGTATTTGACAGGATACACTTAACCGATGCACTTTCAACGATAGGCATAGGGCTGCTGCTGTGACAACACCAGACAACAACAATCTACCCACAGATTATTCAGAAGAGCCATAAAATTTAACTCGTGATTAAGATGAATCCTAACGAATGTTTTGAACGTACAAAGTGTTTTTTGTTGAAAATCCTACGCAACATGCATCGTCTAGCCCGAGTTTCGCAGGCATGTTGTAAAATCGGCCAAAAAGTGCCCAAAAGG
>CAZNWT010000079.1:0-21064 GCA_964576795.1 uncultured Victivallales bacterium | reverse complement strand
TTCCTCGCGACAGGATCAGACCCCCGGCATTGCCGCCTATTTGGAACCGCTGGCTATTCATCAGTACACTGGACAAGCGCGCAAACCCGCAGCATAGTGAACATGGCTTGCCGGAAAGGATAGCCGTATTTACGGGATGGACTACTAGTAAGGGGCAAAAGAAGTGAAGACCGAGCATAAGACAGCCTTGCATCATTATAGGAGACCGCAGAAATGAAGGTATCAGCATCCATTGAACTGGTGTGGCAACTGGCCGCGCAAGAGGCGATCGCAAGTGAATTCGGCGAGATCCAACCGGACCATTTTCTGGCCGGTCTACTGAAGTTTGCGGAACTACCGGTCGAAGATGTGAACAAGATTGCGCCCGAGGCCGAGGTGGCGAAACAGCTTGCCGAGGAGGTGAAGACCTTGCGGGAGGATCTTGGCACCCGTTCCATTGCTGGCACTCGTGTTCGCCGCGAGTTGCGCGCCAAGCTCGGTAAAGGTGGACACCCACACGATGGCGGCCGGATGCATCGGTCGCAGGCGTGCCGCGAACTTTTCGCCGCCGCTGCCAAGTTAGCTGCCGACAAAGGGAGTGAGTCTCTAATGGTCCAGCACTTGTTCACGGAAATTCTGGCATCGCCAACTCCGATCATGGCACAAGTGTTCGCCCAAGCAGGAAGATCAGGCGAACCTGTCAAGTCCAAGACGCCGCTGCTCGACCGCCACGGTATAGACCTGACTCGGCAAGCTTCGGCTGGCAAAGAGCCGCCGACATTGAAGCGGGAGCCAGAAGTCCGTGCCGTGCTGAATGTGTTGGGGGCGAAAGAGAAAGTGTCCGTCTTCCTGATCTGCGGCGACAAGAAGGCTGCATGCGTGATCGCTGTGGGTGTTGCACAGGCAATTGCCGACAAGCGGGTGCCTTCGTCGCTCAAGGGCAAACGATTGATCGACTTGACAGCGTGGACAAAGGACGCAGAAATGTCGGACGTATACGACGTTGTCGAGGCGGTTAGAAGGGATGTCGAAGGAATGATCACGGAAGCGGCAGGCACACGAGACATTCTTTATTTCGGGGATTGGAAGGGAACCCCACGAAAAGGGGAAACCTCCCCTCCGGAGATGGAAGCTGCAAAGGCCGCCATGAGGCGAACCCCTTTACAATGCATTTTCAACCTGTCGCCTGATGCGTATCGGTGCTACGTGGAGAAGGATCCTGTGTGGAAACGCATCGGTCACCCCCTCTGGGTTCGAGAGTCGGAACTGCGAGGGGACATCCCGGACGAACTGTAAGTTAGGAGAGTGAGCTATGTTTACCGACAAAGCACAATTAATCATAGATCTGGCCAAGGACCACGCGTTCTCCGCCGGCTCGGCGGAACTGACGCTGAAGTCCATGTTGGCCGCCGTGGGCAGTCAGGCCGAAGCTGGCACACTGCTGGCCGAGTGTCTGGGTCTGACATCAGAAAAACTGAGAGCCGCCTGCCCGGAGTCCGGCAATCCAGTGTCTTGTCCCGGCAAGCTGCCGTTGGCCGAGTCGACGCGCCTCATGTTGGCTGGTGCCAAAGAACTGGCTGAACAGGCCCCCGACCGTATTCATCCCGGCCTGATCGACGTGCGGCATCTGGTGTGCGGCATGGCCATGTCGCGCGAAGCTTGTGCCTTGCTGAATGTGACGCCGATGTCCCGCGAGGATGCCTTGGCTCACGTGGCGTCCTTGTACGAGAATGACGCCCAGGTCCCCCGGCTAGAGGAACTCACTGAACGTCTTCGGGGGCTACGCGCCGAACTCCTGACCAAGGTGTTCGGTCAGGATCACGCTATTCATGCCTTTGTCGAAGGACTCTTCAATGCCGAGGTGGTCGCAGCGGCGGACACCAAGCGCAAGTCGCCGCGAGCCCTGTTCGTGTTCGCCGGGCCGCCTGGTGTGGGCAAGACCTTTCTGGCCGAATTGGGCGCGTCTACTCTTGATCGGCCACTCAAGCGTTTTGATATGAGTGCCTATTCGGGGAACCAGCAGAATGAGCAATTGGTCGGGATGGCTAAGAGCTTTCATGCGGCGCACCCGGGCACGCTCACGGAGTTCGTGGAGAAGAATCCCAATGGCGTGCTCCTGTTTGACGAGATCGAGAAATCGCACGCCAATACCATCCATCTTTTCCTGCAGATTCTCGACGCCGGTACTTTGGAAGACAAGTACCACGAGCGGAACGTCTCTTTCCGCGACACCACGATCATCTTCACCACCAACGCGGGGCGGAAACTCTACGACAAGCCGAACGAGAGCGGGGTACACAAAGCGAACGCCTCGTTCCACCGTAAGACGATCCTGGATGCCCTGGAGAACGAGAAGAACCCGCAGACCGGTGGGCCATTCTTTCCTGCGGCCATCTGCTCCCGCATGGCCACCGGTTATCCTATCCTCTTCAATTACCTACGGGTCAACGAGTTGGAGCGGGTAGTTCAGGCGGAACTGACGCGCGTGTCTGGACTGTTCGAGAGGCAGTATTTCAAACAGACGTCATTTCACGAACTGCTGCCCATGTGTCTGGTCCTTCGGGAAGGGGCGCGAGCAGACGCACGAACGCTGCGGTCGCAGACCGAAACCTTCTTCAAGACCGAAATCTTCAAGTTTTGCCAGTTGTTCAAGACAGAGCGACTTGAGCAAGTCATGGAAGAGATTGACCGCATAAGTTTTGCCTTGGACGTCGATCTCAGCTCCTGTGCTCCCGACATCCAGGCTCTGTTTGAACAACCCGATCGTCCCCGCGTCCTGTTGGTTGCCGACTCGGGGCTGACAGATTTATATCGCGAGCAAGTCCCTCAAATCGAGTGGTGTTCCGCCCGCACAACGCAGGACGCGTTGCAGGTGCTGGCGGACCAAGAGGTGGACATGGTGCTACTGGACTTGTGGATCGGACGGCAGACAAATACGGGCACGATGACGATGCAACACTTCGACCATGTCCCGGCGGCTGCCAGAGGGCTGGATCAAGGACAGGAGTTGCTCCGCAAGATCCACGAACGCCTGCCCGGACTGCCCGTCTACTTGCTATCACTGGCCGATGAGGTAGGGCCGAACGAGGTCGGAACGATTGACGAAGAGCTATTCATGGCGTGTGTGAGAGGGGGCGGCGCGCGGGGGATGGTGACCAGTACATTCGTGGATGGGATGGTTCAGGACTGGGAGGTGAAACGGGACCGGCTTGCCACAAGTATGGTGGAGACGTGCAGACGCCTCTACCGCGAGCGGGCAGCAGAGCGCATGGGACAAGAGCGCAAGGTGCTGACCTTCGACACCGCGCCTCGTCTGGACAAGCAACGTCGGTCGGTCACCATTCGGTTGCGCAACCTGACACTTGGCCGCGCCATTGCCGCCGCCGATGCAGGAGAGGTACTGGACGATGTAGAGCGTCCGCGAACCCGGTTTGACGACGTGATCGGAGCCGATAGCGCCAAGGAGGAGCTGAAGTTTTTCATAGACTACCTGAAGAACCCACGGCGCTTTGCAGCCCTTGGCCTGAAGCTCCCCAAAGGCATACTCTTGCACGGCCTGCCTGGGACCGGCAAGACTATGCTGGCTCGGGCCATGGCTGGGGAGTCGAATGTCGCGTTCATGCCGATCTCGGCTGCCAATTTCGTGACGATCTGGCAGGGAAGCGGCCCACAGAGTGTGCGAGACCTCTTTGTGAGGGCCCGCCGCTACGCCCCAGCTATTGTGTTTATTGACGAGATTGATGCGATTGGAAAAGTCCGGACGGGTGGGCCCGGTGCTCACGGTGAGGAAATGGCACTCAATGCGCTGCTTGCGGAGATGGATGGTTTCACGGGTGCCGCCCCGGACCGGCCAGTGTTCATCTTGGCCGCCACCAACTTTAAGGTGGAAACAGAAGACCCGCAGTCGCCAGAGCGGTCCACCCGCACCCTGGATCCTGCTCTAGTACGACGGTTCTCCCGGACGATCCTGGTGGACCTGCCGGATCGGGCCGCCCGGAAAAAGTACTTGGTCATGCGGCTGGAGGACGCCAAGTCGGCTAATGTCTCGGAGGGTGCCATTGATCTACTCGCCGAGAAGTCGGCTGGAATGAGCATAGCCAACTTGGAGCAGGTCATCGAACTGGCATCGCGGGAGGCGCTCACAACGGGCGTGGAAATTACGGATGACTTGCTGACGGAAGCCTTGGATACTGCACGTGAAGGAGAAGCCAAGGAATGGTCGCCAGAGTTTCTGGAGAGCACAGCTAGGCACGAGGCCGGACACACGATTCTTTACTGGCTCTCGGGGTGGTGGTCTCCCGAGGTGTCGATCGTTGCCCGTGCTGATCACGGTGGGGGAATGCGGCGTGCCGAGGTCGAGATGAAAAGGGAGAGCCTGACCCGCGATGATATGCTGGCCCGCATTCGCACCTCTCTGGGTGGTCGTGCAGCGGAGATGCTCTACTACGGCAAGGCCGGACTGACAACGGGAGCCTCTGGTGACTTGGAGAACGCCACCCAAAACGCGCGCCGAATGATCTGCCGTTACGGCATGGATGATGAGTTTGGCCTTCTTTCCACACCTGAACTGTTCAAGTACGCGGAAGCCATGAGCAGTCCAGTCTATCTTCGTGTCAATAGGACCGCATCAAAGATCCTAAAGGAGCAAATGGAGCAGACTCGCATGCTACTCGACGAGAATCGCCAGCATCTGGATGCCGTCGCCAAGGCGCTTTTGGAAAAGAACAGGCTTTACCGCAAAGACTTGGAGCAGATTCTACCGCAGATTTCAATCAAGCCCGCACAGAGTTGCGCGATTGGCAGTCTAGAATGAGGCAGAAAGATCTCGGCATCGGACCATTGGCTGAGGATGGATAGATATATGAGTTCACGAAAGGGATTGTTGTCATCGCTGCTACGGCGGGGCGGGGCGAAGCCAATTCAGACTTCTGCGGAGTGGTCGGTCGGTCAGGCCGTGCTAGACGACTTTGTGGTCGAGCGGACTCTGGGCGAAGGCGGAATGGGCAAGGTGTACCTGGTAAAGAGCCGGACTACACCAATGCGTTTCGCCGTCAAGCGGGCAAAGGGCATGAAGGAGGAGGACCGGCGTAATTTCCTCGCCGAACTCCAGACGTGGATCGACCTTCCAGAGCACGCGAACCTCGTTCCCTGTCGGTTCTTTCGCACCGTAGGCGACGAAGTACTGATCTTTGCCGAGTATGTCGAGGGTGGCAGTCTCAAGGATTGGATTGACTCGAAGAAACTTTATGAGGGCGGCCCGCAGAAGGCGCTGGAGCGCATTCTCGACATCTCGATCCAGTTTGCATGGGGCATGCACTGCGTGCACGAATTGGGGGTGGTGCACCAGGATGTGAAGCCGGGTAACGTGCTGATGGCCCCTTCGCCGAGCTCAGGGCAAGCGGCGAATATGCAAGTGGCGGTGCAGGGGGTACGTCCCAAGGTGACCGACTACGGCCTAGCCCGAGCGAAGGCTGCAGGTGGGGAACGCTTTGTGCCGACGCTGGGCCGTAGCATTGTGGTCAGTAGCGGCGGCTACACACCGGCATACTGCTCGCCGGAGCAGGCCGCTCAACAGCCAGTGACGCGCAAGACGGACATCTGGAGCTGGGGCGTCTCAGTGCTGGAGATGTTCACCGGCGAGGTGACGTGGACATCGGGCGTGGCGGCAGCGGATGTTCTTGATGGGTATCTGGCACAGGTCTCGGAAGATACGGTGATTCCGGCCATGCCGGTCGACGTTGCCGACGTGCTGCGCGTCTGCTTCCACGCCAACCTGGGCAAGCGGTGGGAGAACCTCGGGCAGGCGGTGGAGCAGCTCAAAGAAGTGTACCACCAGACCACGGGTGGGGAGTACACTCGCACCTTGGAGCACATTGCACGCTGGTCCACGACGCAGGCAGGAGTCGGGGAAAGGCGGACTCGGGAAGGAACTGAGTGGACGGACCCACGCACATGGCTTGAGAAGGCGTTGCGTGCTGACGGTCACGACCCAGCCGAGGCGGCAGCCGTTGAGGCAAAGCAGGCGGCATCACGACGCGGCCAGTTGGTAGCAGATTTGGCGGTGTACGACGAGGTGCGGCGGATATACGAGCACCTTGTCCAGACCGGAAGGAAGGAACTGGAGGAGGAGCTAGCAACCCTGTGCACGGATGCGGCGTTCGTACACCTGACCGCTGATGACTCCCAAGGTGGTCTGACGTTGTACGATCGGGCAATCGAGATCTACGGGCGGTTGGTCAACCAGGAGGGTCGACGAGAGCTGGCCAATGGCCTAGCCCTGACGTACCAGAACAAGGCCCTTACGCTCAGCGCCTTGGGCGACAAACGGGGCGCGGTGGCGTTGTACGACCGGGCAATCGAGATCCACGAGCGGCTGGTCAACCAGGAGAGGCGGCGAGATCTGGCCAATGACCTGGCAATGATGTACCAGAACAAGGCCAATTCGCTCAGCGCCTTGGGCGACAAGCGGGGGGCGGTGGCGTTGTTCGACCAGGCAATCGAAATTCGCGAGCGGCTGGTCAATATGGAAGGCCGCCGCGAACTGGCCAATTCCTTGGCGACGGTTTACCAGAACAAGGCCGATTCGCTCAGAGCCTTGGGTGACAAGCGTGGCGCGGTGGCGTTGTGCGACCTAGCTATTGCGATCTGGGAGCGGTTGGTCAATCTGGAAGGCCACCGCGAACTGGCCGATGGCTTGGCAGGAACGTACCATAACAAGGCCATCGCAGTTGG
The DNA here is from genome assembly GCA_964576795.1 of uncultured Victivallales bacterium. Taxonomy (GTDB): domain Bacteria; phylum Verrucomicrobiota; class Kiritimatiellia; order UBA8416; family UBA8416; genus JABGOW01. The sequence continues at coordinate 14,353 of CAZNWT010000079.1, read as the reverse complement.
TGATCTGGGTGACAATCGCAGGGCGGTTGTGCTGTACGACCAGGCAATCGAGATCCACGAGCGACTGGTCAACCAAGAGAGGCGGCGAGAACTGGCCGATGACTTGGCCATGACGTACCAAAATAAGGCTGGTTCGCTCAGCGCCTTGGGCGACAAACTGGGAGCGATGGCGTTGTACGACCGGGCAATCGAGATATACGAGCGGCTGGTCAACCAAGAGGGCCGTCGCGAACTGGCCGACGACTTGGCAAATACGTACCATAACAAGGCCAATTCGCTTAACGCCGTGGGCGACAAGCGGGGCGCGGTGGCGTTGTGCGACCGGGCGATTGCGATCTGGGAGCGGTTGGTCAACCTGGAAGGACACCGCGAACTAGCCAATGATTTGGCGACCGTTTACTTTAGCAAGGCCATCGCAATTGGCGCTCTGGGCGACAATCGCGGAGCGGTGGTGCTGTACGATCAGGCGATTGCGATCCGGGAGCGGCTGGTCAATCTGGAAGGCCGTCGTGAACTGGCGGAAGACTTGGCAAAGGCCTACACGAACAAGGCCACCGTAGTTGGCGCTCTCGGCGACGATCAAGCAGCGGTGGCGATGTTCGATCATGCGATCGAAATTTTCGATCGGCTGGTCAATATGGAAGACCGCCGAGAGCTGGTCAATGCCTTGGCGACGGTTTCCCAGAACAAGGCCAATTCGCTCAGCGCCTTGGGCGACAAGCGGGGCGCAGTGGCGTTGTACGACCGGGCAATCGAGATCCGCGAGAGGCTGGTCAACCAGGAAGGCCGGCGAGAACTTGGGGGAGATCTGGCACGGACCATGGGGTATCGAGCGGTGGTGTTTTTGCACTTGGGCGAAACGGACCGTGGTAAGAGGGAGGCGCGCGCGTCCATGGCAACCCTGCACGCGGAGATCGAGCGGACTGGGCGGGCCGATCTCAAGAGCGCGCTGGCATGGATTGCTGGGCAGGTGGGTGAACAATGACGGAGAATAGACGCATTGATGTTAGTCCGTTCAGCACGATGGTGTCCATAGGGGAAGAAAACATGTGGCAGTTATGTGCGCTCTTGCCTAACCTCTGCATGAAAGAGGCGATAGGCAACGACACCATGTTGATGGTGCCGTATGGCGACACGCGTTTGCAGAAAATGGCGGAAGCGGACAGCAGGCTTTGCTTACTTCTGGAGGGATTCAAGGACTCTTTCGGAAGAAAGCGGTTTCCCAGTGCAATCATCTCGCGCATTCAGACTGCGCCGTTGCCGGGCGATGATGTGATAGATTTCCGAAATGTAGTGGCGCTCTCCTGCGTTGCAGGTGGTGCGCAGTTCCATATTCTTGAGCAACCTCCACAAGACACTGCTTTTTCAATTCGTTTCTCAGACTATTTCGAGATATATCCAATGTTCCTGCCCAGTAACAAAAAAAGGGCATTCCTCACATCCTCCTACGCAGGATCGGGATTGAACACGGAAGTAGAGAAATTCTGCGGGCAAACGTCACCGGCTCTACATAATGTGGAAGCGGCGATCCCGATTATCGACCAATTCCTTTTCGATGCACTGATGACCGAATGGAGTGCCTTGTACGTAGAAGGACGGCCTGTGGACAACCGTGTGACCGGTCTGTTCCGCTCGCTTCAAGTCGCCTTCCACGCTGCCGCAATGCTGTCCAAGAATGAAGCCTCGGTCCATGACTTAGGAATTTCTGTCAGCCAATGGGTCAGCGCGACCGAGATTCTTCTACACTCGAAAATCAACAACATTGACAAGCGCAAGGTGGCAGAGTTGTTGGGCGGGTATCCGTGGCGGGAGCCAGCCCTTCGGAAGGAAATGAAGTCCTTGCCTGCCAAAGGTAAGCTCAGCGCTATGCCGCTGAACGCGGTGCAACTTCTCTGTCATCAGTTGTACAAGACCAGGAACGACTTCGCGCACGGCAATGACATAAGCAACGCCCCGTACCATTCTCCGTTTAAACACCTACAGGGCTCCGGCTGGCTCGTAGTCGCTCCGCTGGTCTTCAAGACCGCGCTTTCCTGTTTCTTCGGGCGTTTTGACGAGAACACGGAGTTTGAAGATGCACTCACGGCAGTGCTGAAGCGAGCACAGGATGCGCGTTGTCGAGAGACCGAGAAGGGCGGGTAGCCGAACTCAACGGGTTCCCCGAACTCCGAGGGCGTTAATGTACGGAGTGTTTTGAGGATTTGCTGTGATTGGAGAGACAATTGTATGAGATGCCGGAGTCAATCAAACGTTTAGAATGAGGTATAAGTATGTGTCAATTTGAATGGCCGATGGAGAAGCTGATTTTTAGATACCTAACGCCGGGAAAAGATTTTTCCTATGTCCAAAAGGCTATTCAGTTTAACGAGACATTCTTCCGCAATCCGAATACGTTCAACGATCCATTCGATTGTGCTCAATCCATTTCGATCCCCGACGTGGACAATCTGTCGTTGAGTGATGAGGATGACTTGCGATGGTGGTTCAGCTTATGTATGCAAGAGAAACACGATTTGCAGCAAAGCCATGCCTCCTCCGTCGAAATCAGAAGGGAAGCTGACCTGGGCATCAGTAAAGGCAATCACAAAGCCTCCGAATGGCTTGACTCAATCACCATTTCGTTACCGGAGTCTGTAAAGGAATCTGCTGCTTCTATGGCTGTTGCGTGTTTTTCCGCCGATCCAGAATGTATCTTAATGTGGTCACACTATGCGGACCGCCACAGGGGAGTGGTGCTGATATTCAACCGTGATGCGTTGCTTGAGGATGATGGCCAAGATAGGCTATTTCCTGTTACCTACAGCACCGGGTTCCCAACGCTAAATGAGTTCCGGGTGGCCCTTACGACCGAGGGCCCGTTGGGCGTATGCAAGCTGTTTTACTGCCGTAAGCCCCGATGCTGGCGTTACGAACGTGAATGGCGACTTTTTGTGTCGATTTCAGAAGAAGATAAGAATCCGAGCGATGGAAAATCTCAGGAAGGTGTAAGCAGAAGAACTCCGGAAGGGAGCCTTGTGGGAGTAATTATGGGCTGCAATATGCAGCCGGAGAATAGGCTTGAAGTAAAGCAATGGGTGGATGACAGGAAAGAACCATTGTGGTTGTACGAAGCGAGATGTAGCCATAAAGGCTTTGCTTTGGATATTAAACGATCGAGTGGTGAGCCGTGATTTCGGCGGCCTGCGTTGTGTTGACAGCACAACGACTGTTGTGCTACGGTTACAACACAATTAATAGGAGGACTGACCATGAGTGATGTCGGTGACAATGTGGTGTTTGGGCCGTACTTGAAAGAGCTTCGAATGGCACGACGGATGACACTACGAGGATTCTGCCGCGAGGCGAGCGCGGACCCTGGTAATGTCAGCCGAATGGAGCGTGGGGTTTTACCACCTCCGCAGGATCGGGACATCTTGGAGCGCTATGCGAAGGCGTTGGAATTGCAGGAAGGCTCCGATGAATGGTATCGCTTCTTCGACTACGCCGCGACGGACTGGGGCATCGTCCCTCGTGACATTATGCAAGACGAAGTGGTGGTCAAGATGCTTCCGGTCTTGTTTCGTACGCTCCGGCGCGAGAAGCCGTCCGAGGAGGACCTTAATCGACTGGTAGACAAGCTGCGGAGGTCGTGACCATGTTGCGCCTGCCTCCGCGACCTGTATTGACGTGGCAACAGATTGCCGCTTCCGCGCGGGAGTTCGCCGAAGACCATTCCCTTGCGTCCCGCCCGTATCCCCTCGATGTTGAGGAGCTCGCGGAGTGTGATCTCGGTATGGAGTTTCGGCTCACCGCCGGAGTCCTTGACGAGTTCGGGTCTCCTGCGCAGATTGCACCTGGCGATGACCATCCCGTGATCACCGTTGATGCCGACCAGTACCGGCAGCATACCTCCTTTTACCGTTACTCCGTGGCACACGAGATAGGGCATTATGTCCTGCACCGAGATTGGCTCGCAAGAGTCTGGAAGCTCGTCACGTCCGTTGAGTCATGGAAGAGGGTGATCATGGCCAGATCCGAGGATGACTACCAATGGATTGAGGCTCAGGCGGAGGAATTTGCGTCGTACTTGCTTGCTCCAGAGGTGGTTTTTGAGCCGTTCCTTGCGCAGCAGTTAGTATTGGTCGGAAAACTGAATGCGAATCTTGACTCAGAAGATGTGCTGCCTTACCTCGCAAACCCGATAGGCGAGTACTTCGGCATGAGCAACAGTGCAGCACAAGCCCGAATTCGCAAGAGTGCCCAGTGGCGGGAGTTCGCGGAAAATCTGAATGGAAAGCAGGGAGGGTCTGTCGCACATAACAACGAGGGATGCGGATGACCGACTGGCGAATAGGAGAGGCCATCCTGGATGAGTACACGATCGAGAAGGAGCTCGGACGCGGCGGAATGGGGCGCGTGTGGCTAGTGAAGAGTCAGTCGACGGGGCGACGTTTTGCAGTCAAGCAAATGCTGATCCGGGACGACAAACACCGCAAGGCATTCCTAGCTGAACTACAGACGTGGATTGATATTCCTGAACATCCCAACATCGTTCCTTGCCGATTCTTTCGCACTGTCGGCGATGAGATTGTCATCTTTGCGGATTACGTGGAGGGTGGATCGCTGGCCGACTGGATCGCCAAGGGCAAGCTGATTAGCCTAGAACAGATTCTAGACGTGGCGATTCAGTTTGCGTGGGGGCTTCATGCTATACATGAGCGGGGGCTGGTTCATCAGGATGTGAAGCCGGGCAACGTACTGATGGCCGATTCGACAAGCCCAGGGCAGGCGGCGGTGCAGGGGGTGCGTCCCAAGGTGACCGACTACGGCCTAGCCCGAGCGAAGGCTACAGGTGGGGAACGCTTCGTGCCGACGCTGGGCCGTAGCATCTTGGTCAGCAGCGGTGGATGCACGCCGGCATACTGCTCGCCGGAGCAGGCCGCCCGACAGCCAGTGACGCGCAAGACGGACATCTGGAGCTGGGGCGTCTCAGTGCTGGAGATGTTCACCGGCGAGGTGACGTGGACATCGGGAGTGGCGGCGTTGGATGTTCTTGATGGGTATCTGGCACAGGTCTCGGAAGATGCAGCGCTTCCGTCCATGCCGGTCGACGTTGCCGACGTGCTGCGCGTCTGCTTTCAGGCCGACCTGGGCAAGCGTTGGGAGAGCCTCGGGCAGGTGGTGGAGCAGCTCAAAGAAGTGTACCGCCAGGCCACGGACGTGGAGTACGCTCGCGCCCTTGACCACATTGAGTGCCGGTCCACGGCGCAGGCAGGAGTTGGGGAAAGGCTAACGCGCGATGGAGCGAGGTGGACGGACCCGCGCACGTGGCTGGAGAAGGCGTTGCGCGCTGACGGTCGCGATCCTGCCGAGGCGGGACCTGTCGTGCCAAAGACTGCTGCTTCGCGGCGCGGACAGTTGGTAGCAGAGTTGGCGGCGTACGACGAGGCACAGCGGATATACGAGCACCTTGTCCACGCCGGAAGGAAGGTTCTGGAGGAGGATCTGGCAGCCCTGTGCATGGAGGCGGCCTTCGTACACCTGACCGCTGATGACGCCCAAGGTGGCCTGGCGTTGTACGACCGGGCAATCGAGATCCGCGAGAGGCTGGTAAACCAGGAGGGCCAGCAAGAACTGGCCAATGACCTGGCTACTGCCTACCAGAACAAGGCCATTTCACTCAGCGCCTTGGGCGACAACCGGGGCGCGGTGGCGTTGTACGACCGGGCAATCGAGATCCACGAGCGTCTTGTCAACCAGGAGGGCCAGCAAGAACTGGCCAATGATCTGGCCATGACATACCAGAACAAAGCCGCTTCGCTCAGCGATTTGGGCGACAACCGGGGCGCGGTGGCGTTGTACGATCAGGCAATCGAGATCCACGAGCGGCTGGTCAACCAGGAGGGCCGCCACGAACTGGCCGACGAACTGGCAATGATGTACACGGGCAAGGCCGCTTTGCTCTACGACTTGGGCAACAACCGGGGCGCGGTGGCGTTGTATGATCAGGCAATTGAGATCCACGAGCGGCTGGTCAACCAGGAGGGCCGCCGCGAACTGGCCAATGCTCTGGCCATGACGTACCAGAACAAGGCCGCTTCGCTCAGTGCCTTGGGCGACAAGCGTGGCGCGGTGGAGATCTACGATCAAGCGGTTGCGATCTGGGAGCGGTTGGTCAACCAGGAAGGCCGACGTGAACTGGCCAATGAACTGGCCGGGACGTACCAGAACAAGGCCATTGCCCTCAGCGACTTGGGCGACAACCGGGGCGCGGTGGCGTTGTACGACTGGGCAATTGAAATCCACGAGCGGCTGGTCAACCAGGAGGGTCGGCGAGAACTGGCCAATGACTTGGCAAATAACTACCAGAACAAGGCCATTGCCCTCAGCGACTTGGGCGACAACCGGGACGCGGTGGCGTTGTACGATCAGGCAATCGAGATCCACGAGAGGCTGGTCAATCAGGAAGGCCGCCGCGAACTGGCGGGAGATCTGGCGTGGAGCATGGGGTGTCGAGCCGTGATGCTTTTGCAGTTGGGCGAAACAGACCGGGGGAAGCGGGAGGCGCGCGCTGTCATGGCAACCCTGCGCACGGAGATCGAACGAACAGGGCGGGCCGACCTCAAGAGCGCGCTGGCATGGATTGCTGGGCAGGTGGCGGAGAAAGAATGACAGATCACAATGTTTCTACGGAGGGAGTGCCATGTCCGGGAAAGTGAAGGTTGAGGTTGTCGAAGGCCCCATGAAGGGGGAGTCGTTCCTGTTTGAGGAGCATGACACGTTCATGGTTGGGAGGCATCAGGAGTGCCATGCCCACCTACCAAAGGACCAGACGGTGTCGCGTCACCACTGCATTTTGGAGGCGAATCCGCCAAACGCAAGCATTCGGGATCTCGGTAGCCTCTTTGGCACCTACGTCAATGGCGTGAAGCACGGTGGCCGCGAGACAGGCGAAACGCCGGAGACCGGAGCGAAACGCCTGTATCCCGATGTTGCTCTAAAGCACGGCGACCGAATCAAGGTCGGAAGCAAAACAGAACTGCTAGTCCAAATCGAAGTGGCTGCAATCTGCTGCGAGTGCGGCTGTTCGATTGACGACAAAGTCCGAGACAACTGCGCTTGGATCGGCGGCACGTTTATCTGTCCCAAATGCAAGGCCAATCTGATCTCCATGAACAAGCCAGCAAAGCCACCTGAGCCGGTACGATGCCAAAAGTGCGGCAAAGACGTTTCGTCCGAGATCGGGAAAGGCGTGCGTGGCTCCTATATTTGCGAAGTATGCCGTAACAAAGCGGATGCGGATCCCATGCAAATCCTCAAAGATCTTCTCCAAATCGCCGGAAAGCATTCAGGCGGTGGGCAAGGACCTGACATTGAGGGCTACACGATAGAGAAGCCACTGGGTATCGGCGGATTTGGGGCCGTTTATCTGGCACGGCGCAAGAAAGACGGCGAGAGGGTTGCAATCAAGGTGATGCTTGCAAAGGTTGCCGTGGATGAGACCAATCGCAAACGATTCATGCGTGAGGTCGATTTGACAAAAGACTTACGTCACCCGCACATCGTGCCATTTATCGAGAACGGTGCGGTGGGGGGAGCATTTTACTTTGTGATGGAGTACTGTTCAGGTGGAAGCATCGCTGGATTGATGGCAAATCGTGGCGGCAAGCTGGCGCTGTCAGAGGCCGGACCCATTATGTTGCAAGCGCTGGAAGGACTAGCCTACGCTCACAGCAAGAACGTCATCCATAGGGACCTCAAGCCGCAAAACATCCTCTTGGGGAGCTCGGATGCGCCTTGGAACGTCAAAGTCAGCGACTTGGGGTTGGGGAAGAACTTCGACAAGTATGGGCTCAGCGGGATAACCGTAACCGGCTCAACTGCTGGCACTCCATATTTCATGCCTCGTGACCAAGTGGTGAATTTCAAGCGCATGACGTTTGCCGGCGATGTGTGGAGCATGGCCGCCACGTTTTACAATATGCTTACCGGGCAATACCCGAGGGACTTCCGGCGCGGCAAAGATCCAATGGACATCATCCTTAACGGACAGATTATCCCTATTCGCACGCGGGATTCCGGCATCCCCCGGGGCGTAGCGAAGGTGGTTGATCGGGCGTTGTCCAACGATGCGAAGGCCCGTCCCCAAAACGCCGAGGCGATGCGGAAAGCGTTGGAAAAGGTTCTGTAGCCAGAGTGGAATGACATGAGCGACGACAAAAAGAGTGGTTGGTTTCCCCAGATGCCGTGGGAGAAGAAGAAATGACAAAAACGATCATCCAACAAACAGGTGTCGGTGCGGTCTCCGATGTCGGTCGCGTCCGAAAACAGAACGAAGACGCCTTTTTTGTCGATGACAAGCATGGTCTGTTTATTGTCTCCGACGGCATGGGCGGCGCGAACGCTGGCGAAGTAGCGTCGAAGATCGTCGTCAGTATTCTGCCCAAGATGATTCGAGCAAGACTGGCGAAACTCAAGCAGCCTCGTTCTCGAGCAATCCGTTACTGGTTGCGTCGCGAAATCCTCGCTCTGAGTCAACACCTGCACGCGGAATCGGCGAAACAAGTTGGGACTACTGGAATGGGTGCAACTTTGGTTCTGGCTTTGGTGCGGGGCAATCAGGTTCATATTGCCCACATGGGTGACAGCCGCGCCTACCTCTTCCGCGAGGGGAATCTCACCCAGATAACTGAGGATCACTCCGTGGTCGCGCTGCTTCTGAAAGGAGGCGACATCACACAGGAGGAGGCAAAAGTGCATCCTGCCAGAAGCATATTGACGCGGAATATCGGCATGGAATCCGAAATGCCCCCTGATGTCCGTACCGTCGATCTCAAACCTTCTGATCGCCTGCTTCTCTGTACCGACGGCCTCACGGGCATGCTGACCGTCGAGGAAATCGCGGCAATCCTCAAAGACAACCCCGATCCTCACGACGCTTGCAAAGCCCTAGTTGCCGCCGCCAACCATACAGGAGGTAAAGACAACATCACCGTGGTTCTTGTGAACTGGAGTTGAGCACTTGAAACTGCATTAACGTCGAAAATCATCGGCTGCTTTAGCCGTACGCTGGATCTCTCTTACTGTTGGATGTTTCATATGTTAATAGCTCGGTGCCAGCATTCCGCAAGTATGTCTTCGAACGAGCCTGCTCGAACGGCCGTGCGTATCTGCTGTCCGGTCATTGGAATGAGCAATGTCTTCTCGCGGCTTCCCCGCAGCATTTCCTTCGAGATTGTCGACTTGAACCCATTCCACGAGACCAGAATCCCCAATGAACATCTATCACTCCGGTTCTCGACCTTCTCTTTGAGTAAGACGAATTCGTTCTTGCCGCACCGAGAAGTCCAATTCTTACATTCTGCCACTATCAGTGCCGACTCGCGGTTGAATTGGGGGGCCAGGCTGCCGTTGAGAACCTCGATGTCAATCTCTTCGGTTTCTGTGCGAACCCGCCCGGTTACGGCGAAGCCAGGAACGGTTTCCAAAAGGCGACTGACGAGTTCCTCCAGAGAGCGTCCTTTCTCATCAGTTGACTGAGCCTTTTCGACGGCATCAACCAACTGATCGAGAGCTTGCGTCCCCCAGCCGGAGACACGTTGCGCCACCGCAGACACCGTCTTGCCAACTGTCTGAGATGTCTGCTGTGCTGTTTCGGAGAGTTCGGTGCTGATTTGCTCAACGCGCCGGAATGCCTTCCCGAGGTTGGTTTCTTTCGTCGCAATTTCATAGTACATTTGAATGAAGGCACCATCGTCATCATACTCGGTCAGTCGGACATCTCCACGCTGCTGCTGGCGGACTTCGATAGCACGCTTGATGAGATCAATATAGTGTTCCAGTCCAAGCGGTTCATACCAGAACTTGCGATACCAGTTTGAACCCGCAACGGCCTTGATAACGCCGTTGTTGGCATAAAGATTGCCGCTCCACTCAAGTTCGATGATTGCACCCCTCGGGTTGCCTACTTCAATCCGTGTATCAGGTGGAATATCCGTTACCGAGATGAAGTCGAGAACCGCCTTGGGAAGTATGGCTGAATTTTCGGTGCCGGCACATTTCTTGAGGATCTCTTTTGCTTCTTCTGGTTTCATGGCTTCCTTCACCCAACGTTTAACGACAAAGGCGAATTGTTACTCGTTATGATGTAACCCCCCACGGCCCTAATCTTTTTCATATTTTCCTCGTCAAATCGAATGAGTCTGCGGTGGCGGCGTTACAAACGGCGCCAGTCGAGCTTGTTTTGATCAAGGACGTTTTGCACTAAACGCACGAGATCTTGCTCTGTGTCATTTGCCTCTATATGCAATCGCATTCGATGGTTAGGATAATCAGCGTCAATGACCACAATTCGTGAATCGTTTCTAATTACGTACTCAAGATGATTTTTCAGCATTTGGAGGTTATCTTGAATTTCATCTTCCTCAAGAGGGAAATGATCGTTGTGAGTTGGTGTATGCTCGTAAAACACTTCAATTTCGAGATAAGTCATTGCCTGTTTTCCCTTTGTCGAAAAACTGTATTAGGAAGTTTGATTTCACAAACACTACAAACCACAGTTTTCTGGGTCAATTGCGAGTCTACGGAAAATAATTTAGAACCGATGGGCCATGGAATGCAATCGAATTATGCGGATAGGGGCATCGTAACATGTGATATTTCAAAATAGCCAGTTACAGATAGATGGATAACGACAAAAGCGGATTGTCACTTATTCCGATGCGACCCAATTGCTCTCCTATTTTCGCATATGAAGCCCTTGTCTGAAAGAACGTGCTCCCGAAACTCTCGCCATTCAGAATCTCAGAGTTTATTTGCGTGCTTCACATTTTCCTTCGGCGAACGTCGCAAAGGAGTTTTCGAGCTTATGAGAGATAAACTTCATTTGGCAGGTTCGCGGTCTGCCTCATTGTGGCGGAGCCGCTTCGTGCCCGTCAGTTATTCACTGCCTCCGGTTTCAAGCGTCGGAACGGAACTATCAATGACTTTCGAATCTTGCCATCTTTTCCACTGCTGATCCAAAAGTTTCCCCACGATCATCGTCATTTGCAAAGGACTAAACTCAGAGTCGGCTTTAGACGTACACCGCATGTTTTCTTATTAGACAGGCACCTCCATATCAGGTGCTGCGTATAGAGAAGACTGCACAATATCCCCTGTGAATTTGAGTTTGCGCAACATCTTAGTATACGAATCGCTCATCTCTTTCGTCATTCTTGGATCAAGAGTGATGCAAGAGATGAGGGCAGACGGATCGACGGTATACCGAAACAGATTACCGTACGAATGATTTCTGGGGTCGAGGTAGAGAAGCCGTATCTCCCTTTCCCATCGGAACGCATCTCGTTTCCATAGCAACGTATCAACATGATTCTCTGTGCCCCCCTTCTTGAAGTAACGAGCAATTCGTGCCGGATCAGCAAACCACTCCTGTTTTTTGTACGCAACTTTTCCAATGAAACACGACAGAGTTTGGTATTCGTCCTGTGAATTATGCAAGCTCAGGAACAGTGTTTTGACCGATGACGTCAACTGGGCACCATTTCCGTCGGGTAGATAGCACCGCCAAGCAGCGTCGTGATCAGGACGTAATGTCCAGCATTGCCCGTAAGTGCTGTCACGCAAAGGGTATCTGAACACATTGCCGTTACTTTTATTTCTGTAGACGACTTGCTCTAAAATGTTCTCAAAAGGATCATCCCATTTGTGAGGAGCTACTAAGGTGTTGTGCTTCTGGACAAGTAACTCGATGAGTCGTTCCATGGTGATGAAATGGAAGACGGGCGTATTCCAATCATGTCGCTTAATGCGTATCTGGTTGATATCAGTCATAGCTTATCTAACGTGCCCATAACGCGCCGAGGGAACGAGGTCGTGTGCATGGGGCTTGTCCGGCAAAGGTCTACCCCATCTCGCTAACGTAACATGCGAGTTCTGGGGAGAAAGAGAATTTCTGTTCCACGAGTTCAATGAGAGCTTCCCCGATTGGTTTCCCCTCCCTAGTGAGGCCATTCGCGGCCTGTGTGAACGAATTGTCAAGCAATTGCCAGTCGTGCTTCCATCGTGCGCCAAATGCGCCGGGCTCGAGCTGTAGTAGTGGGAGCAGGCGATGCTGCAACCACGCTACTTCCCAGGCACAATTCATGAATAACGTAAGCGCTTGCAGTTTGGGTGCTGGTGCCACCGGCAAAGGCTCTTGTCCCAGCATCCAAGGAATACTATTAAGAGAGATGAACCCGTGACCACCATGCACTTCCTCGTTGAACAAGCGTTCCCATTCGGAGAGGGCCGTCCGAGTCTTCTCGGCCAGTCCGCTGAGTTCGCCGCGCAGCATGAGGTCGAGTATATCTCTCTCCTCCTTCGTCCTGGCATGATGGACTGCGCGCAAGTTCAGATGTCCTGTCTCATCGTCGATCTCCGCCCCCTCCAATCCTTTTGCCTTGGAAACTGTTGTATACCGGTTGCCAACCGCTCCTAGCAGAAGCGCGCGCTCCTTGATGTTGCGCAGTAGAACATACGCAGGCATGGGATATCCGGCGGTCAGGCTGAAGCTTGCAGCACGCATCTCCTGAAAGCAACACGTCATCGTTAGCAGAAAGACACCGTAGTTCTGCGGATGGTGGTTCGGATCGACTTCACGGAGTTTCGAATCAGCCGTGACGAGGGACTCTGCAAGGAAGACCTGGAACCCGTCAAGCATTGCGTAGTAGCTTGGGAACTGCGGACGGAGCGTTTGCGCATGCTCATTCTCGGCGGCGAGAACCAGCCCAAAAGCGCCCGCCTGTTGTCGGCTGGGAGAAAAGGCCTCTAGCAGGTCGAGCTTCCATTGAGGTATTTCCACGGTGCGCACCTCCTGTATGCTGAACGTTGAAGTGACGTAAGATGTAGTTTTGTTCAATCGCGTGGGTTAGTCCAGTCCTAATGGATAGGTAACATGAAAGGTAGTGGAGGGCAAATCGCGATAAAATCGAGAGTCTTGAGAAGCCATCCTTCCGCGAAGCCGCGTCAGCGGCGACCCCAGCGCGGGCAAGCTTGCGCGGCCCGCACGGTCGTGGGCGCGAAAGCGCCCGACGGGGTGTTTTTGGGGACACGGTTGGAATGGAGAATAACGGTTGGATGCAGACGTAACGGTTGGTTACGGGAATGCGGCGGCTGAAATCGCGCGCGCAATAAGGGGGTACGGGGCACAGCCCCGTTCCTTCTTTTTCAGGTGCTCCCCGCGCGCGAGCCGCGCACCGAGAAAAAAGCAACGAGCCCGCCCCTTGAGGGGCGAAAGGCTCAAGGGGTGGCTCTTCGGCGGGATGTCGGCTGCGGCAAACGGGACAGCCGGGGCGTGGAAGGGCGACAGGGCCACGATTCCGGCGGCCCGATTGACGCAGGCGACATGCGGCCGATATACAGCAAGCGCGCAGTGGTAATCCGGCCGCTACCGGAGTTTACGAGGACAGCGACCGGATTTCGAGTGCACGCTTTCCTTTCGGGGGCCGACAGGCCGGGGGCTTTTCGGGGTGCAACTTGTTCGACGATGGGCTGTCCAAACATACCGAGTACCACTAGCAGAATGCGCAAAGGCATCCGGGTCTGGTTCATGGTGACGTCCGCCTCAGGCGGACATGACCGTGAATGCCCATCGCCGTGCTGCTGCGGGGGCAACTGAATCGGGCAGGTGTTTGAAGTGCTCCGCTGTCGGCGTAGGCGACAGAGATGCTGTTGAAACACCTGGGGGGTGTCATGCGGGAGCATTCTTTCCGGGCTTCCTCGTGGGGAGAGGATGGGGGCGTTTCATTTGGCACTGCGGTTTGCTGCCGTCATATCCAGTCGCTGGGATTGTGGCAGCAAGCCGCTGCGGGGGCGGCGGGGGAGGATTTGGGTCTCCTTGGCGGAGTGTTGACTTCTGTGATGGTCCGGGTATTCAGCGAAGCGGATTCCCTGACCTGAGCAGAATCCACACCTCGGCCGATCTTCGGGGAGCGTCTCTGAAGTGGTTTTCCGTGCAATGGAAAACCAGTTGAAAGACGTTTGGGGTCTGGACAATGGCGGTGGGTGGGCTTGGTCTGAAAAGCGGCGACATGCCGAAACAGAAGACAAGCCGTCAGGGTTGCAGCAACCGCAGGGCGTCGCGATCCGTTCGGCTTGGCTGATGGGGCGGCATCTGGCCGCATCTCGGGGGCGCGATACGGAGTTTGTTTTCTGACCGCGCTTGCGCGAGAAGACAACACACTCGGAATTGTGCCGGGGTCTAACGGGGGGCGGGTGGGTTACCTTTATGAATCAAAAGTCCGCGTGTAGGCGCGGACACCGATTGTCTTCTCTCTTCTCTTGCGCGCGTGTGGATGATAGCCGCCTGTCGGCGCGTTGGAAGTGGCCTTCGGCC
>CAZNWT010000078.1:0-21130 GCA_964576795.1 uncultured Victivallales bacterium | reverse complement strand
AACCACGCTGGTTTTCTGCCCCACTCCTGCTATTCTACCCCGTGAACGGTTACGGTGCATGTAACTGAAGTAAAGCAATTCCTCCCGGCTTCATAACACGGCAAATTTCTTTCATAGCTTGCTCAATACCCACATAAGGCAACAGCAAGCGCGCAATCACGAAGTCGAATGCTTCCTCTTCAAACGGGAGACTCTCGGCAGAGGCAACAGCAAATCGAGGCGATTTCTCTTTATCCCAGACCCCATGCTCAGACATAAACCGGGCGAGCGCAATAGACTCATCCGACAAATCGATTCCAGTCATTTCAGGTATAGGCTGGCCGGATATTTCGCGTCGTAAATAGAAATCAAATAATCCATAACCTCCCAGACAACCGATATCCAGAATCTGGCTGTCCGACGACAAATCAAGACCATACTCTGACAAATCGAATGCAACATACGGCAGCGCACCGCTTTTATCCTCGCAATCAGATGCAGCAAAACATGACAAAAGGTGCCGCCACATGTTTAGTGAATATACACCGATATTAGTTTCGGCTCGCCAATCCTTGACCCCCTGTTCGGCTGTCGCTAGTTGTTTTTCGATCTCAGTATTCATCTATTTTTTTGGGGCCTGTGAAAGATATATGGCTAACAGCAATCCATTTTGACCGTGGATGGGTACGGATAGTAAGAAATGAAAAGAATCTTTCTCATTCATCCCACTCCTTAGAGCCTTAGTGGTTATCCTCTACTGCGCAAATGCGGACTAAACACAAAGACACAAAGAATACCACCATGTTCCAAAACTTTGTGCCTTAGTGCCTTCGTGGTTAAACCTCTACAGAGCAAATGCATATAAAACTCAAAGACACAAAGACACAACAAATACCAGCTTCGTGCCTTCGTGGTCGATTCCCGCTCACTCCCCATCTAGTCCCTCATCTCCGCCAACCATGCCCCCGTAGCACGCAGAGCCTTCCACCAAAGCGGAAGCCCCCCCCACGGCTTATCCCTGACGCGCATCCATGCGTGCTTATAAACCGCCCTGCGCGCAGCGATCTGTTGACGTTTTTCCCCAGTCGCGGAATTCTGCTGACCATGATGCCGGAAATTGAGCAACGGGCGATCACAACAACGAGCCAGTTTGAACCTGAGGCTAACCCTCAGCCAGTAATCATAATCCTCAGCAAAATCACATTTTGGATCAAACAGACCCACAGACTCCCACACATCCCGTCGCCACATCGCACACAGTCCCATCTTATTGCTCGGCAGCAGCGGACTATCCTCCGGCGTCATATATGTCACCAAAAGTTCGCCGGTTTCCGTCACAATATCCATCGGTGCGTAAGTCAACCCCACATCCGGATGCGCATCCAAGAATCCAGACATTAGACCGATGGCATCAGGGCTAAGCCAATCATCCTGCGCCAACCTAAGGAAATAATGCCCTCGCGCAGCAGAAAATCCTGTGTTCCATGCCCTTGCCACCCCCCCATTACTCTCACGCTGGATAAGCCGGACTCGCGAATCCCTTCGGGCGTACTCCTTGGCAATCTCCGCACAGCGATCCGGACTGCAATCATCCACTATGATCACCTCAAGATCAGCAAACGACTGCGCCAGCACACTATCAATTGCCTTGGAAAGAAACGTCTCTCCCCGATAACAAGGAATAACAATAGAAATATTCAGCATTACTGAGACCTAATTGTATCTCGAAGATTAGATTGCAACTTAATAATAGTCTCATCGAGGAAATTTAACTTTCTGTTCAAAACAGCATCCTTAGTTAACTGAAGCGTGGATTCAAGACGAGAGTTCATAATATTAGAATGCAATTCAGACAAATAAATGCTTCGATTCAGTCTCAATTTATTTAGCACTCGATAAACGCCAGACATCTCTGACAACATGGGAGAAACAATCACAGGCGAATACTTTTCATCAAAAGATAACAACCAATCATGCCATTTCATTTCGTTAACTTTCCCTCCAAAACAAACACTTGCCCACGGAATTCTAAAAGCATCCGCGATAATAGCTCCGTGCATTGCCTCAGAAATAACATAACGGGACTCGGATATTAGTTTTAAAATATTATGCAAATTTGCTAAAGGATTAATAATTAAATAATCCCCTAGCTGATAATACAACTGGTAGTCTTTATCAAACAAAAGTCTTACACAAGGATTCGAATGATGCGGAATAATTAGAATCTTATTTCTATCCTTTGCCTGACCATACCCCATCAACTTTAGAGCATAGGCAAAATCAATAGATTCGAGGGAAGGGCTACATCTAAAATCATATTCGTAATTGGCCCCCGAGTGAACAAAACGTTATAAGAAGACAGCTTCTTTCTATCCACAGATTTCCCATAACCAAAACCCGAACCAACAACGATTTTCTTCGGCTTATCAGGGATACTATTATTAATAATCGAACCCACTGGCAAAATCAGAATATCGTTTTCGGTTAACTCTTTACTTTGACTAGTAGCCCACCCATCAATAAGCCCTTCAAACAAGAACGGGCAAATCAAAAAATTCAACTCATCTCCAAAGTTAGTTCCTTGATCTGCTAACGAAAGATCTGAATTCTTAACTGATCTAGCTATAGACGAAACAAATATCTTTATTTCCATAAGAACCAATCAAAATTATTACAACAAAGGCACGAAGACACAAAGTGCCACCATGTCCCAAAACTTCGTGCCTTAGTGCCTTCGTGGTTAAAAACCTTCATCCTGCGAGTTCCCGAAAGACCCGATCATACCCTGCAAGCATCTTTTCCACACTAAATTCCGTCTTCACGCGTTCCCTACCCGCCTCACCCATGCGTTTGCGCAGATTCTCATCCTCTGCCAAACGACAAACGGCCTCCACGAGAGAAACGTGTTCTTGGTTCTTGGTGCTTGGTCCTTGGTCCTTGGTGCTTCGTTCTTCGTTCGTGGTTCGTGGTCCTCCGTCCTCGGTATTCCCCCCGTATTGTCTTAATTTCAGCTTTCGACTTTCAGCTTTCAGCTTTTCCCCTCCCCCTCCGCCCGGTTCAACCAGAATCCCTGTCACGCCATCCACCACAATCTCCGTTGCTCCGCCATGCGCAGGTGCAATAATTGGCTTCCCTCGCCCCATGGCCTCCAGCAGCACCAGGCCAAACGCCTCCGGTTCCACCGGATAATGAATTGCAATATCGCCACCGTTAAAAAAATCCGCCCCGTTTTTTTGAAATCCGCTGAACACCACATGCGGCTCCAGTTTCAGCTCCCGAACTCTGGCCCGTGCATCCTCTAGGCATGCTCCGTTCCCCACCAGCACCAGATGCAAAGGCACGGAACAAGCCGCCATTGCCTCCAGCCAAGCCTCAATCAGAGCCAACTGTCCCTTCCAATTATAGAAAAGCCCTACACAAACAAAGTCAATTGTATCCGGCGAGGGTTTTGACGGATATTCCGCAGGGACTTCAAACGAATCCGGCAACGCCATACCATGATGCACAACAGCGCCTCTGCGGATCGGCCTCCCCAGCTTCTGCTCCCACATATACTTCAGGGCATTCGAATTAAACACCACCCGCGAACAGGACCAATAGCAAAGCTTCTCCACCAACCGTCGTACCCATACATCCTTTTTAGCCAGATTAGGATGCGTATGCGATATTGCGATAATTCGATGAAAAGGAAAAAGGATGCGCAACGCAATTGGTCGTAGTTCACACCCGAAATCATTTAGCACGATTAGCCGTCCGCGCAGTTCACCACGCAACGCCCAGAGACGTCGAAGTTCGGAAATAAGCTCACCCCCATACCCGCAAGCCAACCGTGTAAACGAAGGAATCAGCTCCACGGCACAGGAGCCTTCGGCACGCCTCACGGGAGCATTCTGATCGGTCCGCAATAAGGGATACTCAGCAACCTTGCATTCATGTCTTTTCTCCCACTCACGCAACACCACACGCACGAAGGTGTAGACACCTGAGCTCTGTCTTTCCCAGCCCTGAGGTAATAGATATACAATTCGATTCATTCTCAACTCATAATTCCCTAGCCCAGGTTTCTAATCCGCTGAATGCGATCTTCAAAGAAATACATTCTCGAGATGCACTTAGAGACTCATAGTTTCGTCAACAATGAGAATGCATAGTTACCTACATGCGGAAGCAAACAGCAAGGGAACGACAACTAACGAAGAATCTTCATGGCAACATCTCGCAGATAAAGCGTAAGTCCAAGGAGATAATTCGGCTGTTTTAAGGCTAGAATCTCTTGGTGTTCCCATTGCGCACCAAGATGACAATAGGTCAGATGACCACCATACACTTCACTGCCAAAATGGTGGATCTTAGCCCCAGGGCAGCCTTTTTGACACAGTGTTTTAAAATGTAGAGCTGTGTATTCCCGCACATGGAATGGCCAAATACGATCAGGATGATGATCGAGATTAGGCGAGGAAACAAACACACCCTTCCGAGCAACTCTCCAAAGGTTCTGAATGAATTCTTCGTCCTCTTCTACATGCTCAACAACGTCGACGGCAACCACCCAATCATAGGCACCATCCGCTTCATGCCTGACATCCCCCCTTTCAACATCCATCTGCGCCAAGCGTGGATCCAAATCTATCGACCGCACCTGTAACGATTTCCTTCGAAGAATATCAAATCCGATCCCTAACCCGCCACCAACATCGAGGCAGCTTTCATTGGCACCAAGTACATGATTGGCAAAAAAGGCATAAACCCCTGGCGTACCATGCCGACCTGCATCAATCGTTTCATCTCCGCATGTTCGAGTCATCTATCGATCCTTTTCCTGTTTACGCAACATTGAGTAAAGTGCAACTGTAGAACCGAGCGTATGCGCCCAGCTAAAAGCGGTAAGAACCGTATCATATGCTGCAACACCTAACGTCTCCCGGGAGGCGACGTCATCCTTCAATTTAATTAGAGCCCGAGCAAAACCAACCGTGTCCTCAACAGCAAAATTATAACCTGTGACTCCGTCTATATTGATTTCATCCATGGGAGGCACATTAAAAGTCATAACAGGAAGACCTGTTGCCATCGCCTCTAACATCGAATTGGGACACCCCTCAACCACGGAAGGGGGGAAAACAAAACAATCCGCAGTTTCGTAATACATTGAGGGGCTTTCAACGTGCCCAATCCAACGAACCCTATCTTGGATTTCAAGGTCTGACACCACTCTTAGCAGATCGTCTTTCGATTCTCCATCCCCAACAATCAACAGTTCAACGGTTTGAGGTGGACAAAGTGAGACGACCTCAAGCAGCCTGTCAATATATTTCAAAGTATGAAGACGCCCGACATAAACTACCTTCAGTACACTGACAGGAAGATACTCCCGCTTACATGCTTGCCCAGTGATACTAATGCCATTCGGAATGACATGAAACCTTCTCTCTCTCAACCGCAAAAAATCACACCATGCATTTTTGCTACCATTCGACTTGGCGCACAATGTGCTATAAGCCGATGCACTTATATAAACAAGCCAGTTTTGAATCCCGCGCCGACGTGAGTGCGGCATCACACAATACATCCCCACTGATGCAATACCCGCCATCCGACAAGCCACTCCCGCGACCTCATAGCCATGTACATTCACATGCATCACGTCCACTGGATGCGCCTTGAAGAGCCGCCGCAGGTGTAGAATCTCGCGCACAGAGCCAGCAAACAGTTTCAATCCACCAGGCATTAAGTGCAGGAGCGATTGTTTCGCAGTAGACAGTAGACGGTGGGGAGTGGAGGGTGGAGGATGGAGGGTAGACGGTGGGGAGTGGAGAGTGGATTCTGGATCATCCCCAACACGCAAATCACCCTCACGCTCAACCCCCAACACTCTACCGCCTACAGGTTGAATCGAGCGCCATGCAACCCGCTCGATTCCCACCTTCCCCGCCTCATCCCATAGCCGTGTGCCCTCAACTCCGAACAAGAGCACCTCATGACCACGCTCACGCACGCCACGCATCAGCCGCAGCAGGTACATTTCCGATCCGCCCCAGCCTTCAATTGATGTAAAAAACCCGATTTTCATATTCACCTTACAGGACGCAACGAGTCGTTGATGTGCATTAGTAGAGTGACCACAGTATCGTCAATCTACGGGGCTAACCGCTCCACTCATGTGGGGTGCAACCGTAAACCCCGAAGACATGCATCCGTCACGCCGTAATCGCAATGAAGGATTAAAATTTGGAGTTCCGGGAAGAGGACCATCCCAGGCGCGATCATCATTTACAGGCACATACACTCGCAGGCCAGAATCTGTGACTCGTTCCGAGAACTCTGCACGAAGATTATCATGCCATCCGGTGGTGGATACCCTTTTTACCACCCACTTATGCGTAAGAATCCAATGAAACAAATGCCCCCCCCCAAGAAAAACGATTAGAAAAGAAACAGCCATAAAAACAGTGCTTGATTTGTGTAGCGATTGAACAGCACTACTTAAAAACAGGCAACCAGCGACGAGAATCAAAAGGAATACACCTTCAGCAAACCGTGGATCAGGTGCCGTTATAAACCAGAATGTCAAACCTGAAATCATTGGGAGAATCAGACGAAAATATCTGCCAATTAAAAGTTTGGCGTCCCCCCCTCGGAAACAAATTAATCCCAAACCTATCAAAGTCGTAAAAACAAACCCAGCAACTGGATATATCATTCGTGTATGCATTCTTAAAATCCGACCGGACCAAGACCCTAACCAATGCCAGTTTCCCAATACACTATCCACATTTTCAAAAGGAGCTCTAGCCCAAGAATATACCCACCTTGCATCTTCGGCTATAGCATTGCGAGGCATAGCCCAATCGAAGTCTATATAGCCGAGCGTCGATGGATAAAAGGGGGCGCCAGAAAGAATATATCCTCGGGTAGCATGAACGATTAGGACAATCCCACAGAGGACAACAACGGCGACCGCATATGCTTTTTTCCTAAGCAATTGCGGCATATATAGGAAAGCGCATACGATAAACATAGCACCACCAAAAGCCACATTGCTTAACTTTACGGTAACGGAAGTTACGGCAAGCAGAGACAATACGAGAAAGTCTGTGTAATCAAGACCAGCATCGGATCCGTGTCTATCCAAAATCTTGAAATAGTAAATAAACATGATGATTTGAAGAATTGAAGACGCAAGGTCAGGAGCAGAAGAGGACAAACCATTGGATGCAAAACTCAGCCATATAAAGATTAGAGCACACAATCCGCAAAGCAATCCGCTTCCTTGCAAGAGTTTTCGAAAATCATGTAATTGTTTAAACTTAGAACCTGCAAATTCGAAACATGTTCCAATTCCCAGCAGCAACAGAAAGCTGTTACCCAAGGACCTTGCATTCATAAATAGGGGATACACGTTAAGCGAAGCAACATAAACAAATAAACTCTGATTGAATGCAAGTCGACCATGTAGGTTTCCTAACCCCGGTACTATTGAATACGCATTCGTCCACCTTATAGAGCTCAAATAATAGAGGCCCGCATCATAATGATTGACTGCCAGCATTGCCCTAGATGCCAACCAAATTGCAAATAGACAGAACGGGATGCCAAACAGAAGCAGTATAATCTTACGATGTAACTGCTCATGCCTGAGTTCACGGACTATTTCTATCCCCCCAATGATCAACCCAAGCATATAAACGGGGAATGTCACAAAGTAACGTATTGGAAAGAACAAATGTAAGATTTGAAATAATAATAACGTTAAGGCCCAACCCAACCAGATATAGGATACATGGCGCGTGGCTGAATGTTGCCCCGTATTACCCACCACAATTCTAATCAGCAAACGCCCCCATCCGTAAAACGAGATACTAAGGATAAGATATACACCAAGCGAAATACCAAGGGCTATATAGTGGTCAATGTTCATAATCTTCAATATTCTGAATCTATATCAATGTTACGGGTAGCTATCAGTTACATTTGAAATCCACACACACTTCAACCTGCCACTTTTCCATATACCACTAACGTTTTCTGGGCCATAACACTTGCCGTCAGATGCTCGTTGGAATAATCTTTCCCCGCCCTGCCTTGGCGTTCACACCGCGCCTGATTTATTGCATATTCAAGCATCGCAACAGTCAATGCGTCCACATCCCCTCCCGGCACAACCATGCCACCACCGCTCGCGCGCACAATTTCTTTCGCCCCTCCCACGTCACTGACAATACAGGGAACACCTGCAAACATTGCTTCGATATTTGCATAGCCAATCGTTTCAATCGAAGTCGATGCCATAACGTGCAAGTCCAGACAGGCCACAAAGAAACAGGGATCCTCCCGATGCCCCACCAACTGAATTCTCTCCGCAATCTCCCACGGAAGGCCAGCAACCTGCGCCTCAATCGACTCTCGTTCCGGCCCCTCCCCAGCAATCAACAGATATAACGTCTTTTCTTTGTGTTCTTTGTGTTCTTTGTGGTTAATTTTGAATTCATTCTGAATCAGCGCGGCAAAGGCCTCAATCAAAACACGATGCCCCTTCATATGATGCAAGCGGGCACAAATCCCAATAACGAAACAATTCTCAGGATCCGTCATAAACTGCCGCCGATACGCCATGCTGTCAAACTGCGAAAAATCTGGTGGCTGCATCGCATTATAGATCGTGCAGCTTTTCGGGAAGGTCCGCCTTAATCGTTTTTCCCAGGATACCCGTGTGGCGTCCGAAACAAAAATATGGTAATTCGAACACCGAAAACATAACCGCTCAACCAAACGACGCACCCAGTGATCGGCCCCTGCATCCTCGCCGTGCATGGCTTGCACAGTATCCACCACAGCGGGAAATCCAGCTAGCTTGGCCGCAATCGGTGCAACCTCACAACCGCCCGCAACCACATGTAAAAGATCCACCTTATCCCGATACGATCGTAAAACTCGCGCCATCCGCAGGACATCCCTGCAATACCCAAACAGCAATCGCATAGAAAGCGGCAAGAACCGTCCGAGGCCCCTTCGTGCCTTAGTGCCTTCGTGGTTATCCCTTAGTATCTTTCCTCGTGCCTTAGTGCCTTCGTGGTTATCTCCATTCACAAAAAGATACTCCACACCGGCAGGTGCAGCCGCAACCAGTTCATAAAAATATTTATGCACCCCCGACAGCGTCGCATAGCCCGGCTGCCGCGGATCATTTAATAGTAAAACCTTCATTACCCACTCCATCGTCTATCCCTTTAGTGTCTTCGTGCCTTCGTGGTTAGATTAAAACACTAAGACACTAAGACACAAAGAGGTCAGCCAACCACTACGCGTTTGATGCCATCTTTGATCATCGGAACATTAAAGTTGATAAGCATCCCAAAACGCCGTTTTGCCAACTTCAGGTACGTCATCGTCTGTGCCAAATAAAGAGGAAGCATCTTCTCTGCCGACTTCAGCTCAATAATTAACTTTCCCTCTACCAGCAAATCCAACCGGAATCCTTCATCAAGCTCATGACCATCATACACAATCGGCAACGCAAGCTGACGCTCAACATGTAATCCTGCTTTGCGCAGCTCATAAGCCATGCACGCTTCGTAAACACTTTCAAGCAGCCCTGGCCCCAGTGCTTTATGTACCTTAAAAGCAGCATCCACACAACTCGTCGCCAACCGCTCAAGATCTTCCGGTATCGCTTCATATTCCATAAGTCTTCCCCCCCCTTAGTGCCTTTGTGTCTTAGTGTTTCCAATCCCCCAACCGCACCGGTGGCCATGGCGTACCAAACAACTCAATCAACTCGTGTGAATAGGCAATCGGGTCCGGGCTCATATTCTCATCCCACTTCAACCGCCGTAAACACTGCCGTACAAGATATCTTGGCTCATATCGCAACGCCTTGCCAACACCACGCAAAAAGTGTTTTGGTTCGCGCCGAGCCACATTCCCAAACAGCCCCAGACTCGCCTGATACTCCGTCCGGCATAAATGGGAAATTTTTTCACTCCATCCTGGTATGGCTTTCCACTCCTGCGGAATTCCTGAGTCAGGATCAAGCAGCACAGATTCCAGACAATCCAAGTTGACACGGTTCATCGACGGCAGCTTTGCTGTCGCCTGCTGCTCGCTCACCCGCCAGGTACCCAATTTTTCTGGCAAATAAACAATATCCGATGCCAATGCAGCTCGCATTTCCCACTCCTCGTCGGCCTGCGAGCCACGATCGGTCCGGAAATATCCAATCTTATCCAGCAGCGATCTCCTGAACACAACTGCAGACATAGTCCACCATATCATCCCCAAAGCGGCATGCAGCAGAAATACGGTGCGTCCATCACGCAAATGAGGGACATGCACCCACTCCCCATAGAACTGACGAGGCCAACGCCCCGCCGAGTGGTTTGCGAGCACCTCCCCACCCTCATCAATCACATCAAACCCACACACTGCAATGTCAACACTGCGCTGCGCGCAAGACTGTAGACTCACCCCTTCGTGTCTTTGTGCCTTTGTGGTTCCCAAAAAAAGGTCTGTGGTCTGAGGTCTATGGTCTATGGTCTTCGCAGCTTGCAGCGAGCCCACCATCTTCTCCAGGCACTCTGGCTCCATCGTGTCATCCGCGGTGGCAATATAGACGTACTCGCCCCGACAGCGCTTTAGACACTCATTCCATCCGGCATACAGCCCCTCACGCGGCACCTGATAAAGCCTGAAACGGGGATCATCCTTAAACTGCTGTAGATATTCCCAAGACCCATCATCAGAGTAGCTGTCGCAGACAATCAGTTCCCAATCCGTAACCGTCTGGGTCAGAATAGACTCCATGCGCTGTTCGAGAAACCGCCGAGCATTAAGTGTGGGAAGGCAAATGGAGACTAGAGGTCGGAGGTCGGAGGTCCGAAGTCCGGAGTCCGAAATCGGAGATCTTTGATCCAATGCGTATGGAAGTGAATCAGTATTCATTTTATCTCTACTTTTTGCGCTCGATCACAACTCTCCAGCCGCTTCCCGGATAACCTCCGTAAAGCCATCCGCACATTTATCCCATGTAAACATTTTGGCCCTTTGGATGCGGCGGGTAATCGCGTTGGTGCTATTTCTCGTTTGAATCGCCCGCTCCAAAGCGGCCGCGCACGCATCAGCATTATGCGGATCAAAATATTCAACGGCATCCCCGCCAACCTCATGAAAAACCGGAATATCAGAACACGCGACAGGGAGTCCACAGGACAAAGCCTCAACTATAGGGATCCCAAAACCTTCCCAAAGCGAGGGATACACAAACGCATCCGATTGACAGTACAAATCGCGAAGCTGCGCATCGTCGGCATTCTCATGATAATGAATCGTTCCCTTGAAAACCTCGCAATGGAATGCCCAATCCTTTGCAGTCGGTCTCATACGCGAAACCACATGGAGAATACATTCGCGATCATCGCATCCAGAAAAGATTTCCAAACTTTTCAGCAGAAAATCAAAATTTTTGTAGGCCGTTCTCCAATCCCCGACATAAATGATGCGTACATCATTGCTCTGCGATTTTTTTTCTACCCGTGTACCCGAAGCAAATTCACTTCCGCCTAAATAACACACTCGGCACTTCGATGCAGGAACCCCATAATGAGAGATTAGATCAGCTTGCGTTTGTTCAGAAATACAAACAAGGCGAGTAGATTTCTCAAAACATATCTTTTTTTTCTTAAAACATTCCTGCAACTCATGAGCCTCAAAACACTCTGGAAAACGCTCAAAAGTCATATCATATACAAATGCGATACCAATCGTATTTTGAGGCGGACATGAGTAGTAGGTAGATATATAAACATCCGAGTTGAATTTGTCTAAAAT
The DNA here is from genome assembly GCA_964576795.1 of uncultured Victivallales bacterium. Taxonomy (GTDB): domain Bacteria; phylum Verrucomicrobiota; class Kiritimatiellia; order UBA8416; family UBA8416; genus JABGOW01. The sequence continues at coordinate 9,328 of CAZNWT010000078.1, read as the reverse complement.
ATATCGATTCATGTAGTTGAGGATAGTTCGATTAATTGATTTTCGAATTTGGAATGGCCGTCTATCTTCCTGCAACCAATGACCTATAAAGCGGTCGAACAAGCCATCAACAGACTGCGGTGCCGGCGGCGGAGAAGACAGATAAAGATCAATTCCATCTATTGCCACGCATTGGCGCAAACGAGGCACAACCTCTCGAAAGATTCGGCTAACTCCCCCAGTCTCTTGGATATAAAAGCACTCTCCGCCAAGTACAACATTCACATGGGCCTCAAAACTCTTCATATCTATCTTGCACTGAGCTTTCCAAAACACAAACGAGTTCATCCTCCCTAGGCGAAGGTCATTGTTTTGCGATTTTGTTCGAAAGAATGTCATTGCTAACTGTAATCAGGGCTTCCCAAGTCCAGCAGTCATTATCTTTAGTTATTGTCGGCTTCGGTTTGATAACGCGCAACATCTTTTCTTCTAGATGCCACCACCGATGGCGAAGCTTCATTATACGGTCTTGCAGGTAGTACTTCTTTTGGATGTTGAGCGTTGAGATGTAGTTAGCGACTTCAGTGTTCCAATAGGTAGACGGTTCTTCAAACGAGAAACTGTCCTCCCAGAACAGAAATGTGACCTTGTCTTCATCGATTCGCTCGTTTTTCACAAAGGCATTGGGAACGTAGTAATTCTTGCTAGTATGAAGGAAATGAGGTTTTCCGTAAAAACGAATGGTATTTTCTTCGATCTGAACCATCCATCGGTGATGACCTTCACCAACGATGCCTGAGGGTCGCATGGTTTGTTCCCACAGTCTTGCCGGTGTTTCGATATAACCCGCGCGTCCGACACGCATAATCTCATTGCATGCCCGTATGGGATCTCGCACATCCTCAAGTGTATGCGAACAGACGACAAAATCGAACATCTTATCGGGGAATGGAAAGGGAGATTGACTGCAAATGTCGTGAATGACCCACGTGTCTCTTGTAAAACGTTCTCCGTTTCTGGGTTCTGGGTATGTGACTGAACGAGGAATGCAACCTATGCCGTGATAACCGAGCGAGCGAGTTTCATAAGGAAAAACATCCATTATGTAATTAGCTCGCAGCAGGGGTTCCGCCCAACCTCCGATGTCTAGGACCCGTTTATCATCAGCTAATGCGTTGATCTTCTGTCGGTTCGCCTCCCACATGATTGCACTCCTTTTTTTTCTTACCAACCGCCTACATTCAGACTTTTATCGCCGCGCTCACGCCGCAAACACTAGAGTGGCACCCAGAAATTTCGTGAATTCTTGTTTTGTTTTTTACTCATCACCATATAACAGGAAGTGACGCCGAAGAGTCTAGGCAGAACATTTGGGTTAAAGCGTGCCGTTATTGTTTCACAATCTTCTGCATGCTTTCGATCAACATATCGGCATAGTTTCGCCACATAAAAAGGGCTGCTCTTTCTGTGCGATTGCGCACCACATCTTAACCCCGGCCTACACGGAATGCTTGGTCGATCGCCGAACAGAAATAGTCAATATTATGGGGATCAAAGTAGTACACGGCATCCCCGCCCACCTCGTGAAATACAAGAATATCTAAACTTACGACATTGCAGCCCCGAGCAAGCGTCTCCACAATTGGTATCCCGAAACCGTCCCACAAAAACGGATAAACGAGAACGTTGCACTCACGATACAATCGGCTCAACTCGTCATTCATATTCCGAAGCCATCGCAATGTCTCCCGAAAGATACAGTTTTTACCACCGGTGGCTTGCGATATGAAACTTTCACCACCAACAAGAATGATCATGCAATAACTCTCCTCCGCCAATGGACTCGCAGAAGAATCTCACGGCTTGCATAAGCAAAACCATAAAACGGCAATAACAGCCAATCAGATGACAATAGAGTTTTGATGGCTTCGCAACATTCGATCCACTCTTGCAAGCGTGTCATTAGCCGACCTTGATAATGCTGTACTACCTCATCTGGAAGTTGTTCAATTGCACCCAACTTTTTCAATGAATAAGCGTACTCAAAATCGAAAAGCACAATCCGTCTATAATCTGAAACAATAAAGTTCCATAGGCGCACATCTCCATGTACAACAGAACGGCAATGCACTTTGCATAAGATAGCGACCATCTGCATAACAATGACTATCCGAGAAAAACGCCCTAATGATGTCAAGACTTCGGACAACAACTGACCTGGAATATATTTCTGCACAATCGCATCCTGTTCTTCAAATAGAACGGTTGGCACACACTTCAACGGCGCCAGCCTTCTCAAAATTGCAGCTTCATGCCGCAACAGTCTTGTACAAGAATCTTGTTTCCTAAATGCTAACTTTCCGCCAGGAAGCTCAATAATAGAATATGTTTTTGGCCTCACTCGGTGAACTGGGCAATCAGAATACGGTTTTGTCCATTCCTTAACCGTTTTATATGGAGACAGATTCAGCATATTTTCTTGCATTATCAATCAGATATCAGCCGCAATTAAATATCGCGGAATGTCGCTCAAATGATTAGGAAAGAGCCCCAAAGACCGCACTGCTCGAAAACCTGCACTGCAAAGATACTGTTGTATCCAATCGAGGGGGTCTCTCCCCATATCCGGCAACGACGGAGACCAGAACTGCGGGGGCTCATTGGACTGACCCATCTCAAAATATAGCGTCCTGCTGATTCGTGAACGTAACTGGCTTAATAACGCGGTGGAGTATTCCAGTCCATGATAGTGGATAATATGGTGAAACACTGCCAAACATAGTGCATAATCTGCATTAGGGATCTGCTCAACTGCGTCAAGTTTCAATCCAATATTATAGAAGTCAGGGGCTTTTGAGTTGCACCGAATATCTCTAATCGCGTTACAAACGGCTATGTTAGCCGCGTTGATATCATACCCGCTCACCGCATATCCTTCCCCAGCCAGCACGAATGTGAAAAAGCCGATCTGGCATCCGATATCCACCACTACAGAAGGCGGGCTCTGCATGTCACGGCGAATGGCAACAATGCGGTCTTCGCAACAGCGTTTAGGCTGTAAATGACGTAACCCAGCGACATTCACCGGGTGATAAACTTCCGGTAATTGTTTAAGTAAACGGTAACAACGACATGTCTGACGAACACGTTTTGGCAGTGTAATAATCTGCCCAGATCGTAAACAACCAAGAGTGCTTCCGATGGCAACTCTTGCTGCATTAGTGATTTTGTTATTTGTAATTCGGGCTAGCACTTTAGACATCGTAATTACTCCTCTCTATATGTGTTTTCCCATTGTAATTGAGGTCGAATTACGCCCGGACGCACACCACCACCTATTTTTCTCGATGTCGACTCTATACTTAGTTTGCTAGCTCTTTCTTCATGAAGCAAAATCGCAACTCCAGGGATCTGAAACACCACGTCAATATAGTAACTTAACTGATTTAGCAACCTTCCGGGTAGAATACATTGTGCATCAAATACGCCCACGTGATTTCCTATGTTTGCAGTGTCTTCAATGCGTTGATCACCCAAATAACTGCTTAACACAAGTATTCCTAATTCTGTCTGAAAGTTGATTCCTAGGGCTAGTCCTTTCGTTGACAATCGTAATTTATATGTGATGTGAATATGGATATCTTCATCATCACGGAAGACCGAGCGAACTTGACCAGTTGACGTTAAACAGCAAATGTTTATGAGCTGAATTCTTCGATCATGTGATTCTGCTATTACTGCGTTCGATAGCCTAGGTGTTCCTGCACTGGCAACGTATTGACCAATGACATGGGCAGCTGGGCCTGACGTCTGAATATGCCCATTTTTCAAAAAGATGCCTATCCCACATAAACTGCCAACTGCAGCCATATTATGACTTACGAACAAAACCGTGCGACCACAGCGCGCAACATCCTCCATCTTGCCTAAGCATTTCTTCTGAAAATCCATATCCCCGACGGCGAGGACCTCATCCACGAGGAGGATTTCGGGGTCAAGGTGCGCGGCGACTGCAAAGGCCAATCGAACGTACATTCCGCTGGAATACCGTTTGACCGGTGTGTCGATAAATTTCTCGACCTCGGCGAAGGCAACGATTTCATCGAATTTTCGAGTGATCTCGGTGCGCTTCATCCCAAGGATGGCTCCGTTGAGGTACACATTCTCGCGCCCGGTCAGCTCAGGGTGGAAGCCTGTACCGACTTCCAGTAAACTTGCCACCCGCCCCCGCATGATTGCGCGCCCGCTGGTAGGCTCCGTGATCCGCGTCAGAATCTTGAGTAACGTGCTCTTACCCGCCCCATTCCGGCCTATAACGCCAAGAACTTCCCCCCGCTTGACTTCGAAGGAAACATCGCGTAACGCCCACAGGTCGTTACTTGAGGGCTGAGGGTTGAAATCTGAAAGCTGAGGGGATTCGAAACTCTCTGCTCCGGCTTCCGGCTCTTGGGTGCTTGGTTTTTCATTTTTGGCTGCTGTTTTAACATTCTGCTTTCTGCCCTCAGCCCTTCTCGGCGCGGCTCCGCCGATCTTCCCCATCTCAGACCGCCAGTCTTTTCCCCGCAGCCGGTGCCAGGCTCGCTCAACACTCTCGCGTAAGGTCGTCGCACCAATAGTGCCCAACTTGTAGCGCTTGGAGAGATTTTCAACTGTAATTATGACATCGTTAGACATTCGTCATTGGTCCTTAGTCGCTTAGTCCGTGGTCCTTGGTCAAGGGGGTCGTGGTCTTTTGGTTCTTGGTCGTTTTGCTTTTCGTCAGATACTTAATGAAACCACCGGTCGCTGACTTTGCACGCTCAGCCATTGCATACAGCTGGTCAAACTCAGTTTTCGACACATACTTCTGGTCAAGAGCCACATATAACTCACTTTGAACTTCAGTACATGAACGTTGCGCATAGCGAAGAAATCGACAAAATTCAGCATCACTCCCTGCATCAAAGCCTTCCCTCCGGCACGTAGCGAAGCGGAGTGTCATACCTTGTGCGTGTCAAACCATTTCAGTCTACGCCCTCTCGATCGCTTAAGTTGACGTTCACACCAACGTGCTTCAGAGCGCGTCTCAAATTTTTCAATGTCGCACACCCGCCAAGGCAAGTCTGATCTAGTGCTAATACAATGTCCATCATTGTGTTGCTTAAGCCGCCTTTCGATGTTGTCAGTCTGACCAACATATATCCGACCATTGATAACACTCTTAATAGCGTAAACGATAAACATGTGCCTACGGGGCGGTGCCAATATTATGCATCGCTGAACCAGAAGCCCGCGTAATCTGATCTTTTAATCCCCAATCACGGGAAAAGTCAGTGTGGCGTGTCACGGCATAGACAGCTTTAGTCAACTCGCGTGCCAACTGCCACGCCTCGATATCCTCAAACCGCTCAATCTTCATAATTCAAGTCCTTGGTCTGTTTAGACTATTGACTACGGACCAAGGACCTCTCCGACGATGGACCACCGTTTCGGCGCACCGCGCCTAAACAGTATCAATAAACGTCCTCTCGGTCCTCGAAAACAACAGCACACCACTGATTAGCAGAAACACGGTAGCGACTGCAGAAATGATCAGATAGCGCGGTTCGACCGTTCCTGCCCCAAGGAATGCATATCGATAGGTTTCGACAATGCCTGTCATAGGATTAATCGACACTAACCAGCGCCATTTTTCTGGAACCTGAGATAGAGGATATACCACCGGCGTCCCGTACATCCATATCTGCGTCAGAAACCCGGTAAGATGAGCAAAGTCACGATATTTCGCTGTGAGAGAGGACATCCATAGCCCCACACCAAGCCCGATTGCAGCCGTTTGCAACAGGAGGAAGGGAAGCGCAAAGAGGTATGAAGTAAGACCGAAATGCAGGCCTGCTTCGGTGAAGAATTTAAAGTAAATCCAGAATGCTATAAATGTAGCCAGTTGGATGCCGAAGGCGATGAGGTTTGAGCTAACGACGGCGAGAGGCACAATTAGCCGCGGAAAGTAGACCTTACCAAAGAGGTTTGCGTTGGTGACAAATATGGTGGACGTCCCTTGAATGCACTGGGCAAAGTAGCTCCAGGCCAGCATACCGCATAGATAAAAGAGCATACGCGGTAATCCATCGGTCGGTATTTTGGCGATACGACCAAAAACTACAGTGAACATCAGCGTCATCATTACGGGCTGAATGATGAACCAAAGTGGGCCAAGTATAGTTTGCTTGTACTTGGATACAAAATCCCGCCGTACAAGCAGAAACCATAGATCCCGATAATGCAGCAGATCTCGCCAAGGCAAGCGAATCCAGGAACGGTTGGGTTCGATTATTACGCAGTACTCGCCTTCTGGCGGAGAGCCGAGATCGTTGCTATGTGTGCTATTGCTCATAATCAATCAATTACTTTTGAACAGAAGTTAACGAAGGAAACGAAGCTATCATATGTAGGTAGTGAAAAGTTGATGAATATTTGATCACAATTATTTACAACCTTTCCACTATGTGAGTTCACAAACACCGCTTTCCCTTGCTTACTTTATCCAATGATTCAATTACATCCTAATTTCGTAGAACGATTAGGTTCCATATTGCGGATTATCGGTTATGATTCGTGCTGTAATCTTGCTCTTGCGAAAAAGTCTACTGCAGAAACAACGGGGAATATTCAGACCTATCCACAAGTTAGCCATTACCCGTTGCCAGACTTTTGGCGTCGGCTCTAATCCATACTTCAACCAGTAGCCCCAGGCTCGCTCATGATGCGGGAACTCCGGGTGCCAAGGTTTAATTCCGGTATAGTGCATATTAAAAACCCTTCGCGGAAGCGGAATCTCGAATGCAAAGTGAGCATTGTAAACAAAAGGCAAGGGTCTGACATGTGGCAGAAATATTGCGCCAAAAAATGGCTGATCCGCAAAATGTTTAACCTGCGTCCATTCAAATCCTTCGATAGCCGCTTCAAAGCGCTCCGGTAAATCATTCCAGTAGACCGGACGTAGGGCAAAAACCCCGCTATTGATACCGTGAAACCCCACCCGTTCGGGAAAACGATTCTTGAATTGTTGCCAGTATGGTTCGCCGCCGTTCAGATTGTAAAACATTTCCTTAGCGGGATCCATGACCGCCCGCACATCCTTGCCTTCAACATTCCAAAGTTCCTCTCCCGGGCGACACACCAGTATGTCAGAATCCATATACACAACAACGTCAGCGGGGAGTGTAACACCAAATGCGCGAGCCGCCATCATCTGAAGTGGCTCAGGCACATTCCGCAACAGACGAGGAGCAGGCACAACGGTAGCAATATCTCGCAATGAGACCGTCATGACACCAACATCTGACTCAGGAACAAAACAGTAGCGTGCAACATCGGGATAAACACGCGCCGCACTTCGCAATAGGGATCGGGTTCCAGTTAAATAGTTTCTGTCGCTACAAGTATATATGGCTCTTTTTTCAACTGTCATAATTCTCCAGCTCATTCTGACTCAGCCAAAAGAGTCTCGCTATCACAGCTCTAGCGGGAATAATAACTACAACCATGTTGTATCAATTCCTAACCGTATTCGTAACGCTCGCAAATAAATCAAGAATCGACGCCACCGAATGATCCACACTAAAACACTCCTCCACACGTCGACGTGCCGCCACCTTCATGTCGCTCCACCGTTCCGGGGATTTCACAAGAGCAGTCAATGCCGCATCCAATTCGGAGCAGTTCCCTGCCGGAACCACTATTCCAGCATCGCCAACAACTTCTGGAAGGCCACCGGCATCGGACACTACCACAATGGCCCCCGTCGCCATGGCCTCAATAGCCACCAACCCAAACGCCTCGGCCCAGATCGATGGAATCACAACGACATCGGCCCAGTGATATTGTGATACCGGATCCGAACAGAACCCATTAAAAGCAACGTGAGAAGCCAAGTCCGATTTCTGCACCTGTGCCTCCAATGCCTCTCGCGATTTGCCATCGCCCGCAATACGGCAAACAAAACACCCCCCAGAATTCCGTAAGCCGCACAATGCGTCTATCAAAACATGCACGCCTTTTTCTGAGATAAGCTGTCCAATATAAAGAATCCGTAGTTCCTCGTGGTCCGGCTTATAGGGGCGAAACGGATAGCGCGCCTCATTAATTCCATTCCAAACAGCGTGCACCTTAGACTTTGGCAGCGCCATCAATTCAATATCACGCTGCGCAATATAATGAGAAACGGCGCGAACCCCATCAACAACCCGTCCCACCGCCCTCCCCCGTATTGAACGCAATACTCTTTTGCAGAACCTTCCTTTAGCGGGAGCGCCACTAGATTCGTCAGAAACAACCCAAGACCGCATCCAACCCTGCCAACGAGCGATCACCAGCGGCATCGTGAAAACAGAAAGAAAACTCGTATATACCAAATCCGGACGATAGTCAGGCCAGCTACGTTTGATATCACGCCGAAATGACCAGGATACAGGAAAGGATAAAACAGTCCACGGCACCTGTTGATCTCGCAATGTTTCAGAAGCAGAGGCTGATGGTTCACCTGCAAAGACGAACCGCAATTCCCATCCGCGGGCTCGCACTGCGGCCATGAATGTCTCCAGGTAGTCGTCAAAGGCTCGTGTGCCCAACGGAATATAATCGAGTATGTACAAAATTTTCATTGGCTTGACGCAGACTCCCTGGAAGGAATGGGCCCAATCTCCCGAGCGGGGTTCCCCGCAACAATCACATCAGCAGGCACGTCTTTCGTGACAACACTGCGTGCGCCCACAATAGCTCGGGCCCCAATATGGACCCCTTTCAGAATGATAGCCCCGTTCCCAACCCAAACATCATCATCTATCATGATCGGTCGGATAAGCTCCGGTGGGGTTGGCATCCCAGTACGGCGTGCATCTGCATCAACAGGATGTCCGTCTAGATCATAACAGTGTACACCTGTAGAAAACAGGCAGTGCCGCCCTATGGAAATGCGGCTTGCTACATTAAACCCGCAATTATGCCCAATAAAGGTGCCATCGCCTATCTGAAACTCACAAGGTTCATTCCCAATAGGGCGTCCAAATGTAATCGAAGATTTCCCTGACAAACGAACTCTGTCTCCAATCATGATCCGACCTTCACCTTGTATATAAGGTAACTGTTCCATACGAAAACCTCTACCGATTCGAACACATTGACTGCGAAATAGAGGCTCATAATAGAAGGTTCGACAAAAACCAATGATTAGTTCACGTAGAATGACATGTAGCCGATACATCAGACAAAATAGGGGACGAGTTACGATGTTGACTGGCAAATGTCCCCTCATCACTAGCCCGAGTTTCGCACTTTAAGTCGTAAGTCGTTGATAATCAACGCCTCCATT
>CAZNWT010000077.1:0-21167 GCA_964576795.1 uncultured Victivallales bacterium | reverse complement strand
AACGCATACCGATCAGGCTCCACGGCGCCACCGGGGTGCGATATTCTGACAATGAGTCGCTGACCTTTGGCGTTCCGTTTGCAGACGGAGTTCTCCCGGCAGGCGCATCGGTGCGCGCCGTGACCGGCAACGGCCGCGACATTCCCATCCAGACTGATTGCATGACGACGTGGCACAAAGATCTGCGCTTCGTCAAGTGGCTGCTCGTGGACATGCAGGCGGATGCCGCCGGAGATGGGGAGACGGCGTGGTTGGAATACGCACCGGCAGACGGACCAGCGCCAGAAGCGAAGTCGCGGATCACAACAACCGAAACCGACGGCGTCCTGACGATCGACACCGGCGCAATGCGGCTGCTCCTGCGCACGAACTTCGACCTGTGGCGGCATCGCGAATCGAACTCTGTCTTCGCCGGCTGCCAGGTCAAGGCGGCTGACGGCTGGCGCGACGTTTTGCACGGCGCAGGGGTCCTGCTCTACATGAAGGATCAGCATGGCAATCACTACGACTCCCTTGGGGTCAGCCCCGCGCCCCAGGTTACCATTGAGGAGCAAGGTCCGCTGCGCGTCTGCGTTCGTATTGACGGCCATCTCACATCGACCCAGGGCATCCGTTTCTGTCCGTACCGGTTGCGGATTCACCTTTACGCAGGCAAAACCGATCTGCGAATTTTCCACACCTTTGTCTTTGACCAGGACCCGACGCGGGTGGAACTGGCCGCTATCGGGATGCGGGTGCTGGCGCATCCGGGTGACAGGGCGCGCGCGGCAGTCGGCGCCGAAGGCGCGGATGCGCACGGGAGCGACAACTGGCGCACCCTATCACTTCTGCAATCGGACGATCGCCACTACGAGTCACGCCTCGACGACATGCCGTTCGGTGCAGGCAAGCGCTCCCCGGGTTGGGCAGCGCTCGGTGGCAGCGACGCCGGACTGGTCGCGGTCATCCGCGACGGCTGGCAGGAATATCCCAAGGGCTTTCGCCTCGGCGGTGATGAACTGGACGTGCAGATTTGGCCGGAAGGCCACGCGCAACCTCTCTCATTCTTGACCCCGTTCCGGGAGCCGGCAATCCGTTTCAGCGACAAGCCCGATGAGGCCGAGATCAAGCGTGTGCTGGCCGAGCACCCGACGGCGCCACTGCATTTGAGAAGCTCCGGCAGTCTGGAGGATATACGCTGGGTCGAAGACATGGTCGAACGCCACGCGCCAGACCGAGCCAAGTCCTATGTCAACACGGGCACGGACAACGGCATTGGCGCTGCCAAAACCACTGAGGTGTTGTTGCGGTTTGCGGCCAGTCCAATTGAAAACGATGCCGCGGCCGCTTTTGCCGCTACAGTGCAAGAACCGCTGACCGCTGTAGTCGATCCGGTGTATCTCTGCGGAACCGAAGCACTCGGGCATTTTCTGCCGGCCGGCGACTCGCGCTTCAAGAACGCGGACGCGTTCCTGGACGACGGCCACTTCGAATTCTGCGTCAGCGACCCGGTGGAGCGATCCCGGCTCTACGGCATGATGCGATTCGGCAACCTGATCTGCCTGCACGGCGGCGTGCCAGACAAGGTTTACCAGCTTTACAAGGATTCCGAGCCGGAGAAAGCGCTGCGCTACTTCGGGCCTTTCAACAACGAGGCCTGCGATCAAATCCTTGCCGTTTGGGCCTACTTCTTTCGAACAGGAAACCCCCGATATTTGCGCTTTGCGCAACTCGCTTCCCGTGCGACCGCCGACGTCGGTTTTGTCCACGCCTACCCCAACGACCCCGATCGGGTCGGCGTCATGCACTATCACAATGCGCACCAATGGAGCGGTGTTCTCTGCCGTTCGCATTCCATTGTTGGCGGGATCATGGCGGACTACTACCTGACCGGCAACCGCCGCCTTCTGGACGTGGCCTTGGAAGCCGCCGATCAGGTGGTTCGCGTGCAGAATCCAGCCGGCATACTGAACTGCTTCTACGGATGCGAAATGGTCCGCGAATTCACCGGGCCCCTGTCGATCCTCATCGAGGCTTACCAGTCCACCTGGCAGGAACGTTACGGCGCCTTGGCCGAGCGATCCCTGTGCTGGCTGCTGCGCACCGTCCGCACCCCCGGTCGGATGCCGCAAAGCGTCTTCACGGTAGGCCCGCGCGGCGATGAGGCCATCGTTTATGCGGACGGCTACCCGGAGATACATTTCGGCAACGCCTACGACGTCTATGCCGTCGCGCTGCGGCTGTTTCCGTCGAAAGAGCTCAAGTCGTTCCTCGTAGCGAAGGCGGACTACTGGATCTGGCAATACCCGCGCGGCGGCGGGATCAGCGCCGTCGTCGGCTTGGCCTATGATATCACCGGCAACTCGGATTACGCCGCCTGCCTTATGGACAGCATCTCCGGGCTTGCGCCAGCCGATCCGGCAACCCGGAGCAATGAAATTCGCCATTTCGGCACATATAATTGCAGTCTCGGGCTTTCCCGGTTGATGAAGACCGTAGCGTTGGCCATGGACCAGGATCCAGAGGGCTTCGCCGAACATGTAAAGGACTGGAGGGAGCGGCGGGACAAACTACCTGACCGCACCCTTGATCCGCGCCCGTTTCAGGCGGGCGAAACGCACCTTGGAAGGATCGGGACGGAGCCATTCCGGAGACTTGACGGAAAGGCAGACACGCACCCCCAGAGAAACGATGACCGAAATGATAAAGAACCCTCTTGACGATCCGCTGAAGGCATTGTACGAGTCGATCGAATCCACAATCGTGACTGGCGTAACTCTTCTTGCACAGCGTGTCCAGGCGACTTATCTCCTTTTGACAAGATCCACATACAAAGGGCCAACCCACACATGCTTATCCAGGCATGTTACCGGACGGACGCTTCGTTGTCTTCCAATCCAATTTTCCCGGTAAAGCGCAAGTGCATGTGGCGTACGATTTCAAATATCCGGAAGATGACGATTAATTGCAACAAACTCACATTTTGCAGTTGGCAAGTTTGCCGCAGATCGGGGATCCCGATTTGCTAATCTCGGCAGGGTTCGTCGGGAAGGGATCGTCGGGATGCGGTGCAATCGCCAATCTCTTCGGATTTCCCGCCAGAGGCGGACCTGCCTAAGGAATGGCCTACCTGAGGCGGAAAACGCAAATTCTGGGATTAAGTATAAAGTATCAGGTATGAAGTGTCAGGAGTCCGAAATACTCTTGCGAACGTGAAGTTATTAATGCTTGTGAAGAGTCGGATTGCCCCAGATAGGAAAAGCCAGTTTGTCTGTACTTCCATCGGTAATCACCTTCAAGCTAAGTTTACGACACTTGGATATGTCTACTTCGATGGGCATGGCTTCTTTTGTCGAATGCAGCCATTTTGACTGGAATAAGTTCTGTCCGTCGTCGGAGACAAGAAAATATACAGCCGGCTGTTTTTTTACTTTGGCATGCAATCCCACTGTGGCTGTAAAACTGTGGAACACATTCTTGGGCAAATGATAAGTAATTGTTGACTCAAGTAGCATTCCTTTGATCGGCAAAGCATGAGGAATGGGGCAGATGCCGTCGACTTTGCGCATCTTTCCGTCTTTTAAAAGAGTAAATGCCTCAGCGCTGCCATAAAGATGCGGGGTCACATAGTTAATCAAGGGACGATTTCCGTAATTAAATTCCACATCCCAATCATGTGGTTCAATGTCTATTAATCTGCAGTCAGCAAGACGCAGGGAATCGCGGCTGGGAATTTGAGAATCTGCAATAGCCTTGACGCTCATGATGAAATCAGAAAAGCACTCTGCGGATTCACGCACGACAGCGTTAAAAGTCCGCGTAGCCAAGTGATTCCGACGACGATAGATCGCTTGCAACATAGGAAAAATAGCGGCGATACTGCGCTTTTGCAGACGGCAGAGATCGCCTTCCAACCGGAATTGCAACTCGGCTTTGCTTTTTCCAAGAATCTGTCCTTTCCTTCCAGTTCGTTTAACATCCGTGTCTATACCCTCAACCATGAAATGGAAGTTGCTGTTTGCCATATCGGCCGGTGGTGGTAGCAGACGATGGGCGTCAAATTCGTAATAGTGCGCCGGTTCAGCAAAGTCGCCCAAGTAGTGGGAAAAAACGCCTGCAAATTTGGCTGCTTCTTTATTGTTACCCCGTCGCAGTTCTTCCACTGTATGACGTATATAGAAAGCTGTATCCGGCAAAAAGTCACGGGGGAGGCGTTGAGGTATTTCAAAGTTATACTTTAGATGTTTAGGGAAAAAACGGCCCCAAGCCCCGCGTTTGTTTTGTAATAAATCAAGGGCGTATTTATCAGGATCACCACGGGTAGAAAGAACATCCTCGCGTAGTGTGGACCAGAATTCCCCAATTTCACCTGGAACTGCGGTAATACCTGCGTTTACAATGGCTGTATGGCCGTCATTTTTCACAATTTATATCCTTAATTTAAACAAGGTTCTGTAAAAAAAATTTAATATTCTTTAATATTAATGTCAATATTTTTTAATTAAATGTCAACGCAATTTAGAAATCTCCTCTTTTTTATTCTCATGGCTGACGTAACGGGGTGAGACGTGCTTCAATCTCACTGACATGGCGGCCAACACCTCCTCCGGATCCAGTCGTTCAAGGATGTTCCGCAATCCCTTTTCGAACAGCCTCTCACTACTCCGGTGCATCACCCCAATCGGGCACATCAAGCGTCTCTCCATCTTTGAGAGCGGACTGGTGTGCCATCACCCCCATCACCATGTACCGAGCAGCTTCCCAGATGTTAATCAGAGGCTGCCGGTTGTTGGCGATGGCATCCACGAACTCGTTCACGAGATAGGGGTGTGAACCGCCGTGTCCCTTCGGGTTAAAATCGAGGTTTTGCATATCGTCCTCATTGACATCCTGATGCATCGCCCGTTTGAACGCCGCTTCGACTTCGGGGGGAAGCGAATCAAACATATCTCCAGGGGTCAGATCAACACGGGTGGGACGGTTGAGGTGGTCATAGTCTACAGGATCAAAGCCCGGCCGTTCGATCTCGAAGAAGCGGTTTTCCGAGAAGGTTCCGCGGGATCCCATAATGCGAAATGTCTCAGTATCATCACCAAGACAGCCCGGCGTTTCACGCGTCTCGGCAATGCGCACGGTAGCGCCATTGCTCATTTTGTACAGCGCCACTTCATTGCTGAACGCATAGCTGTCGAAAAAAGGATCATGATTCCTGTTCGCGTAACCATAGGCTGTAACCTTCACGGCATGGGCATTCATGACACTAACCGGACCACTCGTTGAATGCGTCGGGTAATGCATGGGGCCGCCAAGGCAACCGCGTTGGCGATAGGATTCCAGCAGTGCCGCCGATTCACGGCCAGCCTTGTTGCCGCGTCGACTTCGGGCAACCTCACGCAGGTTGCACATCGAGTCAACATCATGGCAATACTCACCTTCGGCATAGACAAAGTCCCCAAATCGGCCTTCGGCCGCCATGTGTCTGCAATATTGGGTTTGCGGATGAAAGAACGTCGTTTCCCCAAGCATGTAAGACTTTCCTGTACGTGCGCTGGTCTCCACGAGCTTATCAATCCAGTCCAGCGTTTCGGCATCATCGGGAATTGAAATAATGGGAACCGCACTATAGACATGTTTTCCTGATTCCATCGCCTGGATGCACTGCGGCGCATGTAGCCACGGCTGCGTAATAATCACAAGAGCATCCAGATCGGCCTTGCAAATGTCGTTGAGAGACTCGTATGCATCCTTCGGGGTGAATTTATCCTGAAAGAAAGTCGATTCCGCAAAACGCGCAATCCGGCTCGGCTCCATGTCGCACAGGGCCACCCTGTCAACGAGTGGATGGCTCTTGAAAAGATCCGCAAACGCCGCCCCAAAACTACCAAGCCCCACCAAACCTAAACTGATTCCCATAGTCTAATCCCTCCTTGTTTCTTGTTTCCAAACCGTTACATATGGTGAACTCAATTATGGTCCTAAGATCTGCTTAACGACCCGAAAAAACAGAGAACACATCGAACTCCACGCCTTCGTCGGACACAAATCAACAGTAAGCGCCTGCGATTGGCTGTTCAGTGAAGTCGCGAACCAAGACCAATACGTGGTTGTCTCCACAAAGCGTGACACGCCCTTCAAACCATCGGGGTTGATCCCTCCAGCAATGCTTGGGCGTGGCGTGCATAGTGACCATGCAGATCCTTGCTATACGCCTCGAGAACAGAACGGGCCTTGCCATTTGGGTCGCCACAGGCAAACAAACCACGGGCAAGCAGCAACTCGGTAAGCTGGCGGTTACGTTCGGCCGTTTCGGCACCACCGTCCGGCGATTCGTTCACGATCGACGCCATGTCGCCGCGCGCATTTCCAGCAACGTGCGCGAGCATCCGCTCGAACATAGGGGCAGCCTCCGGCGTCGATAAGTTTTCGAAGCCCAATGTCAAACCACGGTAGTGCGAAAAGGCAGCGTCAAAACCAAGCGTGTTGAGTTTCCGCAACATCACGGGGAGCGCTTTCGGATTCCCAGTAAACCCCATAGCAGCCAACATGCTATCAATTGCACTCAGGCTAAAGCCATACTGCATCAGCCCCTTGAAATTCCAGCCCTCGTCCCACTCCCTACCGTCTACAGTCGCCATCAACAGATCGAGACCTGTGTCATCCCCCATCAGCGCAAGGACATGCGCAATGCGCAACTTGCGATCCGCATCGGCCTCGACCACATAGGCCTCACGCAATAGCGGCATGCTGATTGCGGGGTGAGCAAAGATGACCGACAGCCCGGCGTGATCATCGCACCCGTCCCGTACGGCAGCGCCCACGGCTTCATGCGAAAGCGGAAACGAGTCCTCGTGTTCAAGAACGTCCGCATCAAGCAGGTCAATATCCACGAGGTGTCGCTGCAGAGCCCGGATGTCAATCTCGCGCAGCCCCGTTCCCGCCTCTGCCGCCATCGCAGCGGCACGCCCAGCCGCATAGCCCTGATTCTGAACATCGGCCTGCATGCGAATCACCGGCAGCGAGTCACGGTGCGCGCTGACGCCCAGGCCGGTTACGAGAACACCTTCGATTCCGACCGGCAACAGACAGCGCAATGGCACATGTGCCCGCAACTCACCACGGCCCGGCGGCTTGGCCATGAAGACAGGGTGAATCGTGAATCCGTGTGTGTCAAAATCGCTCTGGGCAGTAGTCACCGTATCCGGGTAGGTTCGCTCGGAGAGAAAATCAACGGGGTCAAGCGACAGCTCACCGCGAATCTGCTGACGTTGACGCGAATCGATGATCTGAGACAGGTCAAACCAATCGTGGAACTTCTTGCGTGCCACGGCAAATGTGCGCGTTATGTCGAGTACGTCGGTGTCGTCAACGAAGGTGTAGTCGGTGTTGACATAGTGATCGCTTGGATTGAGCGGCGAGAGTCCGCAGCCCTGCACAGCAATGTGCGCTTTTGAAATGTTGATCATTTCGGCTCCCGCAGCCGCAGCAACATCGCCGTTGCCCGTGCAATCCACGACAGCGCCCGCTTTCACGAGCCCGTGGCCGTAGGGAGTGGCAACCACAGCACCGCAGACCTGATTGCTATCCATTGCTACCGCCACCACCATCGACCCAAACCATACCTGTGTACCTACGGCATCACTTTCACGAAGATACCAATGCTTCTTCCATTCTGTGTTCCAGGAGTTGGATGGAAAGTCGACCTCAGGTTTCGGCCCCAGCGTCTGCAAAGCATGGTCAATCTCGGTCGAGAAACCAACCCGGTTGCCGTGATAGTAAGCCGCGATACGGCCTTCGGTACCCACGCCTCCGAGGCTGCTCGAGAATTCAACCACCAGCGCGGATGCCCCGGCGCGGCCCGCAGCAATGCCGGCTGGTGCCCCGGCAGTCCCACCGCCGGCGACCAGCACATCCACCTCACCCAGTACAGGCAGACGGTTCAGATCGAAGGGGATGGTCTTGGCACCGCGCAAGCGGAAGTAGCGATCACGACGCACCACATCAGAGCCTGTCACGGAATCGCAATCCCCACCATCGACAGCTACGGCACCCACCGTGCGAACGTCGAGTGACGCAGCGTAATCGCCCAATCTCTGTCCCAGGGCCATCAAGGCACTAGGCTGCGCCAGCATCTGGGCGACCTCGTCGCTGACATCGGCGCACGGTCCGAGAACGTAGACGCTCGTCGCCCCACAACGCATGGCAGCCAAATCGAACTCACCCGCACCGCACCACATCTCAGCGCAATGCCCCCCGCTATCCAGTCGATCAGACCACGCCAATTCAGGCCGGTCAGAGGAAAAGAGCTGACCGGGATACCAGCTCACCAAGCGAGCCTCGACATCAGCCGCGGCAATTGAAGCGGGAGTCGCGTCAGCAAGGGCGGTCACCAGTCGTGACTCACGACACTCAAACTGTCGGTCCCCGACGAGGAAATAACCATCCAAACTCTCGCCAGGCAAATCATTACCATCCGAGGGAGGGTCCCCTGCCACAACACGCCGCAGCGTGTAGTCACCCGAGCGCCATGGGCGAAACGAGGCCTCATCCAGGAACCGCGCAAAAAGGGCACGTTCGCTGGCATCAATGATCACCGGTGCCACAACAGCCTGGAACCCCGAGCGATCGCCCAGGATCGCGCCTGCGGGGAGTCCGTCCGCATCCCGTAGAACGGCAACAGGATAGGCGCCATAGATGAAATCCACGCCGGTGGAGAGCATTGCCTGTTCGAGCGTGTACTTGACATGCATCGGGGTCATCAACGGCCAACGCGTCGGCGACTCCCCGAATACAGCACAGGCCAGGGCTGTCTCGGGTGCCGTTGCCGTATTCGACCAATAGCGCATGAAGGCGCAGATGTCTTCGCCAGGATAGGCAAACTGCCCGACCACCAGCACACGTTTGCCCTCGCGTCGCGCCGCTACCGCCGCTTCCACCGCCCCGCTGCTACTACCCATAATCAGTATGTCAACTGTCTTAAAAATTGGAATATCTAGTATCATCGCTGGTTCCTCTCCTACTGCTGTTTGGTCACAAAGTAATAGAAGCATACAGCACGGTCAAGATTCCCCACGGACGAGAGCCGTTTCCCAAGAACTTAAACCCCCAGCTAGGGGTGCGGCGGGCACTTGCAGTCGAGTTCGACGAGTCGCGTGATGTCACCACGCAGATATTCCTGCAATCGTCGATCCAACTCACGGTAGCGGGCCTGCAACATACCAAAACGGGCTTGGATGGTCTCAATACCTTCCGGCTTGTTATGGCTCATCCACATACTGCGGAACGCCTCTTCCATCGCTTCCATCGAGGCCTCGACCTTACCGATGCGACGCTTCACAGCCTGCATCGCCTTGCGGTCCTTCTTGCGGTACGCCGTGAGCAGCGCCGCCGTCAGGGCATAGCGATCTGCAAACGCCTGCGCCGTGGTGGTGGCATAGCTGAAATTCCCAGTTTCATGGTTGCCCGCGTGCCGTTTCAGTTTTCGGGCTAATGCAGCAAAGCCGTCGGCAGCTTTGGTGATCTGTTGTGGGCGGTCCTTGGCCCATGAACGAATGTGGGTTTCGAAGATGGGATCGTCCCACATGTCCGGCTGAAGCCCCTCAATCCCGCCGTGAAGCTCCCCCGCCAGCAGGTGTGCCGCGTAGCTTCCGCCGCAGACCGTGGCGAAACGCCGCTCCAAGGCAGCTGCATCCGGCTCACCGTTGCCGTACGATTTGTCAGCACAGAATGCCATTCCGGCAAAAGCGGAATCGTGATCGCAATAGGCACCGTTGTCACCCCACATGGTGAAGAACAGTTCCTTCAGCTTGCTTGCATAGCAGGCATCCACACACGGCCCAGCTGTGCGGGCCGTGGTACGATGATCGTACCAGTACTTATTCCACGTCTGTATCCCCGACCCCATCAAGGGCTCTTTACCCAACTGGCGATGGCGCTCAATCCAATCCATGTAGAAGGCCTGCTCGTCGTGGTAGTAATCCCAGTAGACCAGTTCCGTCGCTGCGGGGATCTTCTGCACGACCACATCGGGAATAACGGTGTCCTTGTCATAGTAGCCACCGCTAGCGCACCCAAGGCGGAAGTACATGTCCGACCAGATCATCGGCTTCAAACCGTGCCTGCGGCAGATCTCGACAACCCTGCTAAGATGCTCATTGAAAAGATCGAACCCGTGCCGATAGCCGTATTTATCCAGATAGCGTCCTCGTCCCAAATCGTGTGTTTCATCCATCCCCACGTGGATCCGATCCGTGCGGCAGACTGACTTCCAGTGGATTACCATCTTCTCGATAAGCGCGTAGGTTGCCTCCTCTCCCACCATCATGACACTGGCCGTATCCCGCACCATGCCATAGGCACCATGCCGCAGAATCTTTTCGAGATGCCCCAGTGTCTGGATACAGGGCACAACTTGAATCTTCAGCTTGGCGGCATAAGCATCAATCGCCTTGAGCTCGGCGGCCGTGTAGGCACCGCGCTGATACCCAAAGTAGGGCTCCCCAGGCAGCTGGTAGGTGTCCTCGGTGTAAAGCATCACCATATTGTAGCCCAACAGCGCCAACTGCCGCATCCAGCGCTTCACATGCTCCACCGTCATCACCGCGTTGCGCGAGCAATCCAGCATGATGCCCAGTGTCTCAAAGGGTGTGCTTTCAGCATAGGGCCGATGCGCGGTCGCCAAACCGGCCAACAAGGCCCCCACAGCCCGCGCCGCCTGAGCCGGCGTGGAATAGCGCACCTCCGCAACCGGGCCCTCAAATGCCACCTCACATTCGCCTTCGGCAGCAGCCTTTGTAAATCGTACGGGCGTGCCTTCCCCGCTCTGTTCAATGGCATAGTGCCCGCTCAATTCCTTGAGCATGCCACGCAATTCCACTGGAGTTGTCTTCGTTTGCCAACTGATTGTCTTTGTCATGTTTCCCTTACTGTTTGTTCTAACTCTTGTCAGCACATATCCAGGTAGAAGCATCGAGACAACTCCTGCCCTCAGCATTATAGATTTTGAAATTAATCGAACTGTCCGCATTTTTGATGCGTAACAACCCCTCCATCAATCTCGAGGTCAAAACAAATGCCATTGTAGTACATGCCTTGATGACTCTTGAGTTCAGCAAACGTCAGGAAACCGAGCCCAGCGACTCGATGGCTACCCTGTATCGTTCCAGCGTATTTCTAATCTCGCTGCGTCGGTTGCGGGCCATCCACAGGTCTTCAAAGCGCCCCGCCAGGCTCTGTAGTTGTTTCTGTAATGCGCGTCGTCGCGCCGGGGTGTCGTTGCCGTTGGGGCCCAATACGGCCAACTTCTGCGCCGCACAGGCGATTGTATCCACGGCAAAGATCCAGTATGGCAGGATGCCCTGCGGGTCAGTATCTTTGCGGCGCGACTGCGCGACGAACGCCTTCCGCACCTCACGCAGCGGCACCAGTTGGGCTGAGCCACAGGCGGCGTCGAAGCGTTGTTTTCGGGAACTGATGACTCCGCGTTCTGCCACCGACATGTCGATAGGAACGTCATGGTGGAAGATCGGGTTAGCGGGGGGCGCAAACAACGCGGTCTGCCATACGCTCTGGTAGCAGGGACCACCCAGATGCGTGATGTCACCCAGTGTCACAATGGCATCAAGCAGCGCCGGATCGTCCGACTGTAGAAAGCGATGCGCGAAGCGTTGGTGGAATGTAGTCTGGTCGGCCTTCACATTCCAGCCCTGCTCGGCACCGAATAGATAGCCGTGCCAGGAGTACTCCATGAAGTTGTAGTGCCCGCCGTCACCCCAGTCCGTATTCAACAGGCCCTGCGCCCCGTACTTGGCCCCAGCGACCGCAAACCCGTGGATATTAGCCATGGCCATCGGCAGGCGAGGGAAGAGTGACACCCAGGACGAGGTACCGGGACAAGCATAGAACGGCAGGTCCGCCGCCTTGAAATCCCGAATCGCGTCAAAGGGGTGGTTGTATTCATAGCCCCAGTCGAGGACGGTCACGTCTTTAGGAATATTCTCAATCAGCTCCGGGTAGTGTCGTATGATGTCACCCCAGAACATCATCTTCTTGCCATACTTGAGGCACAACTTGCGTACCTGCTTGAGATGTCCAAGATAGACGACGCCTTTACCTTTGCGACGACATAACTCGTAGCTCTGGCCACACCCCAAATCCCAGGTCTCGTCACAACACACATTGAAACGCTTGGATCGGAACAAGGGCAAGAACTCAGAAAACAGGCTGTCGAGAAAATCGTAGATCTCGGGCACCGCAGGCGACAGCGTCCACCCCTTTGCCCCCATCTGGGCGGGCAGATCCTCTCGGGGCACCTCAAACTTTCCAACACCCCAATCCTCAGCCAGGTGACGATACTCTGGATGAGACAGTACGGTGGACAGATGGCCGAAACTCGCAAGTGATGGCAACAGCTCAATGCCACGCGCAGCGCAATACGCGTCCAGTTCGAGGATATCTTCCGCGCTAAGAGGTGAAGTCCCTTTCCCAATATTGGGATGACCGCGGAAGGCGAACGTATGCTCGATGTAAAGCTGAAGCTGGTTGATCTTGTAGCGGGCGAGTTGATCCGCCAGTTCCATGAGCCGATCCAGGTGCGGCACGCGTCCGCGACAGACATCATAGTAGACCCCACGGTCGGCGAAATCGGGCCAATCGTCGATGGTGAGACAGGGCAGGCTCCCATCAGAAACATCCTCGACAATCTGGCGCAGCGTCTGCACCCCGCAGGCCACCGCAGCGGCATCCTGACCGCAGAGCGTGATTCCTGTGGTGCGTATAGCGAGCAAATACCCGCCGGGCTTGAGCGAGGTGTCCGTGGTCAGAGTCACCTGGTCTTTGATGCCCGGTGCAGAGGCGTGAATGGTCGCGCCCCCAAAAATGTCGACCGCGACTCGTGCCACGGGGTATAGGGTTGTGTTCGCGATGCCGATCTCAAGCGTCCGCGGTCGATCAAACGTCCCCTTCAGGGCACGCAGTTTCTTGGGTTGGGGAAGTAGCGTCGGTGTCATGTTGAACTCCTTGCCTTCGTGTTGTTTGTGAGAGGGGCAGAATGGCGCGCCAAGGTCCGAATGGCAAGCAGAACCATCGTTTCGGGGCCTGTCGTAGCGTCGCTTACGCTGAATAATACTGAGATGAAACTTCATGTGATGAACCAAAGTAGGTACGGCTCTCTAGAGCGTCACGTTTCGAGGAAACCCGGGGCTGAGTTTGACGGGGGGCTGTAGGTACTGCATTCTACATGCGCATCCGCATAAATGTTTCATTCTGGAGATTTCCGCATGAGAACCATACCCGAGCCCGCCAGAAACATTCCTGTCATCGCCACCTATGATGTTCTTGTTTGTGGTGCCGGTCCTGCTGGTGTCTCCGCCGCACTCGCCGCCAGCCGTGCCGGGGCAAGGACCGGGCTGATTGAGACCTATGGCTGCCTTGGGGGCATCTGGACAACGGGTGCACTCGCATATTTCCTCGATTATGCGAACAAGTCGGGGATCATGGCTGAGATCATCGTTCGGCTTGAGGAACAGGAAGCCCGGGGACGCAACAGTGAAAGGAAGGGGACGAACACATTTGATGTGGAATCGGTAAAGGTGCTGCTTGACGACATGTGTCTCGCGGAAGGCGTTGATATCCGGTTGCATACTCGCGCCTGTGGCACCCATGTGGTGGATGGGCGTATACAGCATGTTATCACAGAATCGAAGTCCGGCCGACAGGCACTCGCGGCAAAGGTCGTGATCGACTGCACCGGGGATGGAGATGTGGCTGCACTGGCGGGGTGCGGATTTGAGCTCGGCCACCCAGACACGGGGGTTATGCAGCCGATGTCGTTAATTTGCCTCCTGACCGGCATTTCGCGCAGTGAGGCCCGCCCATTTTATCGTGAGGGGACTGAGCCGTGGTCCGAGGCTAAAGAGCGCCTGAAGGAAGCCATGGAAGCGGGGGGATTTTCGCCTTCCTACACACGCCCTTCGCTGTTTCCCGTGCGCGACAATCTCTATATCCTCATGGCTAACCATCAGTACGGAGTAGATGGAACGTGTGCGGAAGATGTGACCCGGGCAACGCTTGAAGGACGCCGGGAACTCAATAACCTGATCGATGGCCTCCGGTCAACAGGCGGGGTTTGGCAGAACATTCGGCTCGTGGCTACGGCGGGGCAGATCGGCGTGCGTGAAGGACGCCGGATTCACGGGAAATATACCGTCAGACTTGATGACATGCTCGAGGGGCGGGAACACGACGATGCTGTCTGCAAGGTGACCTTCGGTATTGATATCCACGCAACGGATCCGATAAAAGGCAAAGCCATCGAATCGCACGAGCATCGGATACGTCCCTACGACATCCCTCTCCGAGCCCTCATAGCCCGTGACGTGGAAGGAATGATGATGGCTGGACGATGCATCAGCGGCGATTTCCTCGCGCACTCCAGCTATCGGGTAACGGGCAACGCATCTGCCATAGGTGAGGCGGCAGGCCGGTACGCAGCCCGGGGCGAAATATGATGCCTTGCCTGGCGTAATATCGCCGTTAATGTCCGCACGCCACAGCCATGCTTGCTCCTTAATTTTCTTCCTTTCAGTTTCGGTCTTTTCACTACCGCGCAGTTGACTAAACCTTACCCAGAGAGGTTTACACGCCTTGCATCGCAGAATCCTGCTAAAAACGCCATTGCCATAGCGCCCCCCGCTTGGTAGCATTTCAAAAAGAACAATACATGCGGTAGCATCACAAAAATGGAGAGTCGATCATGAGACGCATTGCACTACTCACAGTAGCCTTGGCCACCATCGCAACCACGTTTGCCCACGCACATTGCCAAGTGCCATGCGGCATCTACGGAGACGCTGCTCGTTTCGAAACCATGCTTGAGCATGCCGTGACGATCACAAAAGCCATGACCGAGATCAATCGACTGGAGGCCGATTCAGCCAAAAATACCAATCAGAGCGTACGCTGGGTCAACACAAAGGAAATCCATGCACAGGCGATTCAGGACATCATCGGCGATTACTTCCTGGCACAGCGAATCAAAGAGACACAAGCAGACTATACCGAGCATCTGGTGCTTTCGCACAAAATTATCGTGTTGGCTATGAAAACAAAGCAAACAACCAATCTTGCGAATGCAGCGGCACTCACAAAAGCTATCGAAGCCTTCAAAACCCTCTACTTCGCAAAATAAGCCCGCATCGCTCAGGCCCCAAATGTCTCGCCTCCTTCTATACTGTTGATGTGCCAAAGGCACCGTATCCGAAGGAGCTCTCTGCAGAGCACGTAAGGAGAACTACCCGTGAGTCTCTACGGTTTGCTTACGCGAATGCGATAGAACCGCTTGAGGCCAGTTTCCATATCCGCGATAGACTTCCACCCACCGGTGCCAGGCAGCTCGCCTGTCATGTTTGACCACGTACCATCCACTTCCACACACCACTCAATAGTGTACAGTCGATCCGTGACCGTCATAAACCCAAGCACACACTCGGCAGCATTGGAGACGGCGATATCTTCGAACTTCAAGATAGAATTCCCATTATTCGGAAGTGTGCCTGCAATATACTCGGCGTAATCGGACATACCGTCTTCATCCGTGTCACTCAACACCCGGTCATTCAAGTTTGTGCGATCAAGACCGTTATCGTTCTCCCATCCGTCCGGCATATCGTCGCCGTCCGAGTCCACCGTCACCGTAATCGTCGCCGATGTGACGGAACCGCCATCATCATCTGTGGCCACTGCCGACAACAGAAATACGTCGGCAATCGGAGCACCCACCCATTCCACGACGGAGGTCGGTACCATGGTGGTGGTCGTGATAGGGTTCGTCACGCCGTAGTAGAAACGCACCTCGCTGACGGTTCCGTCCACATCGGAGCTAACCGCTATAAGCTGCAGATTCGTGATGATCGCCACTGTCGCCCCGTTCGTAGGAGTTAACAGACCAATCGTTGGCAAGTCGTTCACAGAGTTGACCGTCACACTGACCGTACCGGTGGCCATGCCGCCCTGTTCATCCGTTATCACATAGTCAAAGCTATCTGCGCCGTTGTAGTCTCCCACCGGCGTATAGGTAACGTTAGTCGCTCCGTTCTCCACCGCTCCATGGTTCCCTTGGGTGACCCCACTAATAGTAAGCGGATCGCCATCGCCGTCACTGTCGTTGACCAATACGTCGATCACGATAGAACCGTCTTCATCCACACTGGTGATGTCGTCGGTTGCAGTCGGAGTAGCCTGAGTTATCTCAAAGGTTTTGTCCTGAGTGCCGGTATAGTTCTCGGTACCGGTCACGGTTACCGTGGCAGTACCCACATTTGTGTTATTAGAATATGACAGAGTATAATCCGTATCTTTTGTCAGGACAGTCTCGCCGTCCTTGACCTCTGGAGTAGGTGTTTGAGCTAAGCCGTTGTAGGTAAAAGGCCCGACATCTGCAATCGTCAGTGATGAAACGTTCTTTTTCCACTGGGCGGTTACATCCACACCATCAACCGGCATCGTGCCCAGCAATTCTGGACTCCATCCTGCAAACGCGTATCCGGATTTTGTCGGAGCAGCGGGTGCCGTTACCGTTGAACCGAAGTCCTGTGTTATAGCAGTGACCGCAGAGCCTCCGTCACTGTCAAATGTGATCGTGTACTGGTTGATAGTCCACTGTGCGTACAGAGTTGTATTTGCAGTGATATTGAATGTTGCATCTGCAGCGTAAGTGGTACCACCGCCGCCGGATTGAGTATTCCAACCGGCAAAGGTGTATCCTGTCTTAACAAGACTGCCTGTATTGCCGAGAACTGTCACTGTAGCAGCTTCTTCATAGGAAGTTGGGTCAATCGGCACTGAGCCTCCAGTGCTGGTGTTTTCGTTATATGTTACAGAATATGTTAGTGTAGTTGAGTCACCGGTTATCATGACATCATCAATAGCCAGGCCGCCTCCGGTATACTGAGAACCACTTCCAGTCATTGACCAGCAGACATATACTGTGGATTGTCCATCAGCAACAGCTGAAATATCATATGTGTGTTTAGCCCATTGGGATGCAGTAGTTCCTGTCACAGAATATAGTTCTGTCCAACTTGAACCATCATTTGAAACTTCAAATTTGATGGTATAGCCAGTATAAATATATTTACTAGCATAGAACTCAAGCCCAACATTCGTGTGTCCTGAACAATCAATTGGTTGAGTTGTAAGTGTGCTGTTTTCCCAACAGGTAGTATCCAGATCAGTATCATAGATGTTTATTCCTGTATAAGCACTGGTACATTTGTTTTCGCCACTTGGAACACCGAACTCGAAAGAACCTGTTGTAGTAAATCCAGGATTTGTATTTAAATTGTTATAATAAACACACACTGGGATGACGGTAAGTTCAACCGGAACTGTAATAGGAGAGTTTCCAGCCGCGCCATCTGTTATTGTAATGTTTGCATTGTAACTACCCTCTGCCAATCCGGTAGTATTATAAGTTACAGTTAAAGTATTCTCTTCACCTGTGGAAGTTCCTGATGTCGGAGAAACTGAAAGCCAGATTTGGTTGTCACTGATTGAATAGTTGAGGGTTGCTCCTCCTGAATTACTGACTGTAAACGTTTGACTTGTGGCATTACGGCCAACTTGACAGACCGGAAACAGGGATGTTTCACTTGTGCTGATCAAAGGTGGTATTACAGTAAGGGTCACTGGAATTGTTATAGGAGAATTACCCGCCCCAGCATCTGTTATGGTAATATTTGCATTATAAGTTCCACCACTCAATCCAGAAGTAGAGTAAGTTACAGTTATAGTATCCTCTTCGCCTGTAGAAGTTCCTGATGTCGGAGAAACAGAAAGCCAAGTCTGGTCTTTGGTTATAAAGTAACCAAGAGTGTCAACTCCTACGTTACAGATAGTAAAAGTCTGGGTTGCTGCATCAGTTCCAATAGCACAAGAAGGGGTCAGAGATACCGGATTGACAGCTATATAAGGCTGGTCCATCGTAACAGTAAGATTCTCTCCCCAAAGGTTGCCAACTGCACCTTGATATGCATCTACAGAGGTGCCTGTTGTAACATTGTTAGTGGGTGCCCCGGGACAGCTGAGAGTGAATAATGTTGCAGAGGGAACTCTGGTTATTGCATATATGCCATTGCTGTCAGTGACATCAGTATATTGATTTGCCCCATCATCTGCTGTAACTGGAATACCACTTTGAGGTTCTTCGGCACCATTGACGACTCGTCCGCTGATTATTTCTCCAGTACCATTGGTGAAGATATTATAAACACAAGAAAGTACCGTATTGTAACTGTACCAATCGGTATCTAAATCAGGAATGTTATACCAAGCATCTTTAGCACCGCCCCAACCCATATTAAGGTGATGATAAAGAGTTAAAGTATTGTAGCCGTAACCGTCACATAAAATAGAATGACCACCATCTCCCGATATTCCCAGCATTACCGGTAATCCGGCATCCAGATTGGGATTGACCATTTCATTAAATCCATTTCCTTCTAATGCAGCAGGCTCATAAGTTCCTATGGCGTTACTGTAACCAAAAACATCTCTAAGGGCATCGGCAGAATCCGAAATACTCGCAGATGACCCATCAGAAGTGTAGTTCATATTTACGGTACTGCCGGCATCAACCGTCAATCTCCCGATAGCCTGTCTTTGCGCCTCAGTAGTAGAAGAATCCGGAACCAGGGGCATATCTGCCCAGACATAAGGCCCGCCTGCATCGTCTCCACCTCGAAGATAGGTTGTTATGTCCTCACCACCCTGCGCTGTGCCGCCATCAACAGTCACATCGAATGGTTGTGTATGATCTACTCCAGCAGTCGGATGTTCATGGAATCGCAGGATCTGAGCCAAAGCGGTTGCCGCGCAACCACAGTAGTAATTATAAGGGGTATAATAATTATAACAGGTTGATCCGTTTACCGTAGACTGGTTCCATCGGCTTTGCACCAGAACGTCGACCCTGATGTCATCAATTGTTGATAGGGAGGACATTAAAATCGGTTCGTCAGCAGATGCAATAGGCTCACCCTCCATAACAACGGGTTCCTGTGAGTCAACGCCGCCTGTCAATTGCTTCCATTTTGACTCGGATTCTGTCAGTTTCTCGGGGGTAGCAAGCGCTATATTGGTTTTTATTGCTTCAGCTTCCAACTCTTTGACATGTTTTAGACGTTGGGGTAAATCACTAGAAACAAGCGCATACAAGGGATTCTGGGGGTCAGGATCATAGGTGCCGACCGGAGAAAATGCTATTATCGGTTCAATCAGGTCATCCGGTGAAATAACGACATACCCTTCAGGCTTCATGGAGACAACATAGTAGATAACGTCTCCGGCATCATTTAGATATTCGGTTACGTCCTGAATGTCCTGAGCCATCTTCGCTTTAAGCGGGCGTCCTGATAAATTCAACCAACCTGACACCGCGTTTTGGGCATCTTTTTTATTCGTTGGCGCGCCATAACCCAAAGAAACCGTAATGCTGAGGACAAGCAATATAATCAACCATGTCTGAATGCTTTGTAACGATTTCAAAATGTCAAAACTCATTTCATTATGTCTTTTTCAGCTTGAACGCCTTAGGCGCGACCGCCGTCCCATCGGCTTGTTGTCTAAGAAACGGTAACCCGCCGCTTCGCCGCCCTGCGTTGTACAGTCTACTGAAAATGACTATACAAAATCTACCGACATTATAAAAGGCAACTTTCAAACAGTTTTATGCAATACGTGTAACGAAATCCCCGAATCCTTTGCGTCGCTATTTGTTGTAGTTCACGCTCTACTCTCCATTTCCGCGTTGCCAGTCGCTTCGCTTTTTGCTGTCGCAGGCTCCAGCCAATTGCTCGTAAACTCGCTGCGCAGATTTCCGAATTTCAGCTTTTCTTGACTCCCCTGCTCGTGCGTTGCATCATCTAACGACAGGAGGAGATGATATGACTGATTCAACACTCGGGGGCTGGCTTGTTCATGTAATGCAAAAAGCCGATGGTGCACTATCACTCGAAGAGGCGCTTCATGTGATCATGGATAGCATGAAGGATTACTTTCCCTCTCAAAGTGTTGCCGTCATTCTCATCGACCAGGACACAAAAGAACTGCGCATCAAGATATCGCGCCAGATTAGCTACACCTTCGTAAAGCAGTATCACAAGGATGGCCCCAGCCCGATTGCTGAACAGGTTGTTCTGGAGCAGCGTCCCATGTTGCTCAACGACGTCGATCCCCAATCCAAGATCTACCTGAATCTGAAACTCGAACACGACTTCGTATCCAGTGTGATCGCCCCCATTATCAAAAACCAGCGAGGGGTAGGCTATATATTCTGCGATCGCAGGAATCACACACCCTTTACGGACTCTGACCTACTGCATCTACAGGTGGTTGGGTTGCTCATCGGCTCCATGATGGAAAAGTTCGAGCTCATCCAAGCGAGCAAAAAGCTCGCACAGACGGACGACGCAACACACACGCTACAATACAAAGCCTTTGTACCGGAATTTGCAACGGAACTTGAACGCGCCTGCACTCATGAATACGCAGTCGGGCTCGGACTCATCTCTGTAGACGCATTCCGCAAGTACATTGAAACCTACGGTATTGACGAAGCCCACGCGCTACTCGAAGAAGTCGCAGGAATCATCAAGAGCAACACTCGCGATATGGATATTCTCGCGCGCTTTGGTGCCGACGAATTCATCCTTTGTCTTTCGGGGCTCAGCCAAGAAGAGGTACAGGAGAAGCTCGATGCCATTAAGAATGCGGTCAGCGAACAGGCTATGGGGCAAGGAGATTCCTCAATCAACATTGCAATAGGAGCCCTATCATTAGTGGGGGGAAAAATTCTTAAGCGCCCACTGCAAGACATTCTGGGAGCCTTGGGCAAGAATCTCGTTTCAGCCAAAGGCCAGAACATGGGTCGCGTTGTGCTGTCGCCCCTGGCAGACTAAGGCCCTATCCGGCGTCTAATTACGCCACAGCAAAAGCGAGGCGTTACGCGCCGGGATTGCGGCACGTGAGAATTGTATCCCAAAAGTTGTGCAATTTCATTCTGGGCCCTGAATCCAGGTTTTGCCAAAGTCGAGAATCGATTAAGCAGCCCGCCTGCATCGCTATGCGAAGCATTGCGGGCAGGTGTACAGCGACAATTACATTTCCCGTCTAGCGACAATTAGACTTCCCGTCTG
>CAZNWT010000076.1:0-21194 GCA_964576795.1 uncultured Victivallales bacterium | reverse complement strand
CTCGAACAATCTGAGCTTGTTCATAGGTCGAACTGGATCCCGTGAACGGTTACCATGTGTGCTTAGGAAAAAGAGAGTGTGCTCCACTTAATGGTGTTGACTCTGGGGCTACCACTCGGAGAGTGGTGCCTACTTGGCTCGTCCGGACAACTTTAGGGAGAAAGGTGATCACCAAATGATCGCCGACCTTTTGCTTAACCCATAGATTGGTGCCCTGCGCGGCCCCAACCGTCTTGCATTAACAGCCTTAGTCATGTTTATTCCTACCAATTAAACATTAGTTCGATGAATTATTCATACTAATAAGATTGCCATGATCAGCAATATTGCTAATTATTGTCTCCATGAAAAGGAATATTGAGCAGATACTGATTACTTGGAAAGATCAAAAGAAGCGAAAACCACTCCTTCTGCAGGGGGCAAGACAGGTAGGCAAGACCTACACCCTTGAAAAGTTCGGCAGGGAGCACTATGCAAATTACATCATTCTTGATTTTGCCAGAAACAGTGAGCTAAATTCCATTTTCGTGCCCAATCTTGATCCACCCCGGATTTTGCAGGACATTGAACTCTACTTTGATATTGATATATCAACAGAAAATACATTGATAATATTCGATGAGATTCAATTATGCCCAAATGCACTAACATCTCTTAAATATTTCTATGAGGATTTCCCCGAAAAGCACATTTGTGCCTCAGGATCTCTACTTGGCATTGGGCTAAGCGAGGCAAACTTTCCCGTTGGTAAGGTTCAGCGGGAATTCATGCACCCCATGTCATTTTTTGAATTTATGGAGGGTATTGGAGAAACCCGCCTTGCTCAGGTATTGAAAACCATCGAACAAAACAGTCTCATTTCCGATCTCATTCACCAAAAAGCAACAGGACTGCTCAACGAGTATCTAATAGTCGGTGGATTGCCTGAAGTTGTCGGCATATATGCGGATAACAGAGCCAACTTGAATATTGCATACCAGCGGGTTCGGAAATTGCAGAATGAACTGGTTCTTTCATACCTTGATGACATAGCCAAACATTCTGGGAAACTGAAAGCCATTCGCATTGCCGCATTATTCAAGAACATTCCGGATCAGCTGGCTAAAGAAAACAAAAACAGCAGAAAGTTTATATTTAAGGGCGTACTGCCAAACAATTCAAACTACGAAAATCTAGAAGGCCCAATTGAATGGCTCAGCCAAGCAGGCCTGATACATCGAATTCCCATCTGCAATAACGCTCGACTTCCTTTATCCGCATATACAAAGGCAAATCATTTCGTTCTATACCTTTTTGATGTAGGTATTCTAGGTGCCATGCTCGAACTTGCTCCAGTTGTATTGCGAAAGTTCAATTTCGGACAATTCAAGGGATTTTTTGCAGAAAACTTTTCTCTGCTGGAATTTATGACAACAGAGATCAGAACAATATACAGCTGGCGGGAAAAAACAGCAGAAATTGAATTTATATTAAGCATCGGAGAAGAAATAATTCCCGTAGAAGTGAAATCAGGGCTAAATACCAAGGCAAAAAGCCTGCAGGTATTCAAGGAAAAATACAAACCCAAAACATCACTGCTGCTATCAGGTCTGCCTAAAGAGCTCAAAGAAAACAAACACCTCCGACTGCCTCTCTACCTTGCATCCGTATTTCCATCCATCACCGCTTTCGCGTTAAAAAGAGAGGAGCCAATCAGCGATGAATGAGAAGCTAGACCAATCTTTTGCAGAAGTCGTCAACCTGATCCAGCAGGCTCGACAGCGCGCATACAAGGCCGTCAACACCGTTTTGGTTGATCTGTACTGGCAGGTTGGGGAATACGTCAGCGGTAGAATTGACGCTGGGACATGGGGTGAGGGCACGGTTGACCAGCTGGCTGCCTATATTGCTAAGAATCGCCCTGACATCAGAGGCTTCACCCGTCGAAATCTCTATCGGATGCGTCAGTTCTATGAGACCTATCATGGCGACGAAAAACTCTCGACACTGTCGAGAGAATTGCCGTGGACTCACAACATGATCATACTGTCAAAGTGTACACGCCCAGAAGAACGGGAATTCTACCTACACTTGACCAAACGTGATACATGGGACAAACGTCGCCTTGAACGAGAAATAGACAGCGCCCTCTTTGAGCGGAAGATCCTGTCCCCACCAATTGTGTCACCAGTGGTGGCACAAATACATCCCACTGCCCCCGAGATATTTAGGGATACATACGTCCTCGACTTCCTCGATCTTCCAGAACCTCATTCCGAGAGCGATCTACAACGGGGACTGGTCAGCGATATCCGCCGCTTTCTACAGGCACTTGGCCCCGACTTCTGCTTCATCGGCGAAGAGTACCGGTTGCAGGTTGGCGGCAAAGACTTCTTTCTTGATCTACTGCTTTTCCACCGTGGACTGGAGTGCCTGGTTTTGTTCGAGCTGAAGATCGACGATTTCAAACCCGAGTACCTTGGAAAGCTGGAGTTCTACTTGGAGGCACTTGATCGCGATGTCCGTAAGCCGCACGAAAAGCCAAGCGTCGGCGTGTTGCTCTGCAAATCCAAGGATGCAGAAGTCGTTGAGTATGCCCTCAGCCGAAGCTTATCTCCTGCAGTAGTCGCCCAATACCACACACAGCTCCCCGACAAACATATACTCCAACAGAAGCTCCATGAATTCTACGAGCTGGAAGCCGCTAGAAGAGTAGACAACCACGAAAAACACGAAAAAACACGAAAGGGAATATCACATGGTTGAGTCGCCCCATTTTCGTGTCCTTTCGTGCCTTTCGTGGTTAAAAAGAGAGGAGCCAAACAACGATGAGTAAGAAGCCATATAAGCCAGCACAGATTCCTATTAACGATTTGGCCTGGGAGCAGATGATTCCGCATATTGGAATGGCTCAGGCGGCAGTAGCCAGATTCGATGGAATTCTCCATGCCATGGTTAATCCTGAACTGCTGCTCTCTCCGCTAACCACACAGGAAGCGGTTTGGAGTTCGCGTATCGAAGGCACTCAGGCCAGTCTTGAAGATGTTCTCCGCCAGGATGTCGCCCCGCAAAAGGACGCAGAACACAAGGACGATATTCAGGAGGTGCAGAACTATCGCGAAGCGATAAAAAGGCCGTATCATGGTTGCGCAAGTCTGATCTGGATCTGAAGCTGATCCGGCGCATTCATAAAGTGCTTTTGACGGGCGTACGAGGTGAAGGAAAGAAACCGGGTTCTGTCAGAAGTACACAAAACCATATTGGCTATCGTGGGGAACCCATTGAGAAGGCAATATTCATTCCGCCGACACCTGATGCCTTGCTTGGTGCCATACCCGAATTTGAGAGTTTTCTTGCCGGTACACAACGTGATGTCATTGTCCAGATATCTGAAGGGGCGGGATATAATCTCACCCAGCGCCATCAAGACCACACATATCAGCCCAACCGCAGTCCGGTCGTTACTCAGCAGCTTCCCTCTGATGCCTAGCTTTTTGGAAACGGGGGCCGTGGAGCATGAAGCGCCCTGTCGGTGCGGACCGTTAGAACAGTTGAGAGAAGAGCGTTCTGGCGGGTACGATAATGGGATCCTGGTGCAAAAAGCAATCTGCGTCTATGTAGTCTGCGTCTATGGAGACCTGGAATGCGTGCCGCGCTCCTGTTTGCCGCTGGAAGTAGGCCAAGTGGGGCGACAGTCCGGGAGTGCCATGCTTTGCTTCCACCAGAAACCAGGGGTCCCCGTCCCGGACGACTAGGAAGTCGACCTCACGTTTTCGAGTGTCTCTGAGATAGCGTAGCTCAAATGTCCCCAAGCCGAGGTCGCTCCAGCCTTCGACAGCTTTCAGCAGGTGGCAGGCGCAGAAGGTTTCAGCGCGTTTGCCGGGATCGGCGATTCCGCTCCAATCCCGCAGGAACCATTTAGGCTCCTTGCGTAGCGCCTTGGCCACGTTGCGGAACCAAGGCTTCACAACAAAGCCATAGTGGAATGAGCAAAGTGTCGCAACCCAGCTCCGTATGGTGTTCTCACTGACCCGGACCTGTTTTGCCAGTGATGAGTAGATGAGCGGGTCGCTGCTGTGCTCAGCCAGCAATCGTGCCAGGATGACGAGTTGGTTGATCTCCTGGATGCTGGTCATGTCGCGAATGTCTTCCCTGAGCAGTTGCTGCCTGCGAAGTTCTCGCCACCTGACCGAAAATCGCGACGAGCGTTTCACGAATGGCTCTGGGTGTCCCCCGTGTTCCCAGAGCGCTCGCCATTCTGATTCGGGAAGTTGCATTGGCTTAACGTGCGTACAATTTGTGGGGGCGTGCCGACAGAGTTCAGCCACGCTCAACGGATGCATATGGTAGAGGAAGTAGCGTCCCATGAGACTGTCTCCACCTCTGCGGTAAACATCCAGACGCGAAGATCCGGTCACCATGACGCGAATGCGCGCTTCATAGGTGTCAAAGAACCCTTTCAGGAACTGCTTCCATCGCTTGTACTTGTGCAGCTCGTCGAAGACTATCCTGATGGGGCGATCCGTGAGTTTGTCGATGCCTGCGTGCGAGGCGACAGCCGCAGGCCCTGAGAGAATCAACGCACGGTGATCTTCATTGTCCCAGTCCAGGTAGACATCGGCGAGCTCACGGCAGGTCGTTGTCTTGCCGACCTGCCGAGGACCGGCCACGAATGCCATCTGCCTATTCTCTCGAAGTGTCTCATCCAGAACGGCGCTGTAGGTTCTAGGGAGTGGTTTCATGGTGGATATTTATGCATAACAATGCGGAATTGTCTAGATAATTCCGCAGTGAGGTCTGGTATTATCCAGCGGCGAACCCTCTGCTGAGCCACTTTTCGCACCAACTGGCGAGAATTGTACAGCATAACGCGCAAATCGGAGGCGTTGTCGGCAAAGTTGACGATTCAATCTGTTCTGGATCATTGGCGGAAGTGATCTCGTTCATCGTTTGGCAAAAGACATTGTCCGAATCAGAAAAGGGCTTGGAGTCAGCCAGGCCGTGTTTGCCCGGGTGTTGGGTGTTGCACGTGATACCGAAATCAGCTGGGAACAAGGTCGCCGCACGCCGTCCGGCCCTGCCTTACGGTTGCTTGAAATCGCGGAACGCAATCCCGAACACCTAGTCGAAGCGTAGTCTCAATAGGCGCACACCTGAAATGCGAATTGCTGCCAGAATACGTCCGACCGCTACAGCTGCTCTCACTAAACACCTGGTCCTATTCTCTTCGTAGAAAGTGCGCTTGAGCTCATCTTCCAAACTGACAAGAAGCTTGAAATGGCTGTAGGAAAAGCTGTTTACAAGTTTTTCGACGGGAATCACCAATTGTGCCGACGCTGTCGGCACTTTTTCGTTAATGCTCGCAATATACTCAGGAAGAAGAGCTTGCAATTGTGCCGACATCGTAGTTCTTCAAGGACGAGGACGTGGAGCCCGCTACGAGGTCCCGAGAAATCGGCTCATAAATGTCCCAAATGGCTCACAATCGACCGATGCAAAAGGGAATGCTGGATAAGGTCGTAACTACGGGCCGCAGCACGTACTACGTCATGGCGAGAAAACTGGACATAAAGGGTCCTACTCTGTAATGCGCCGTTACTCACTCGGAGGTCTAGCCCAGCCTGCAACGTTGTAGCACTGCGGGCATGGCCGACGGCGCCGCTATGCGCTAGGGCAGTCCTTCGACGGACGTAAATTTTCATAGGTAAAATGGTTTCAGCTAGATTCTGAGGCATTTTGATGCTTTTCATTGCAATAGATGTCGGCAACATATTGCCCGCCCAAAGGTCGCGTAGCTCCCAATATGGCGGGCAGGCTGCAATGACATGAGTAGGAGACCACGAGACTGATGAATAAGGCTAGAGATACGATTGGACGACGGCTCACGGCCGCTCGTAAAGCGGAGGATCTTTCGCAACGAGAGGTCGCAGAGCTGCTTGGCATTCCGCCACGCACATTGTCGTATTATGAGAGTTTTAATGGAGACCTGCCCTCCTCTCTCCTCGTCCCGCTCTCGGATATTCTGGGTGTCGAAACGAACGAGCTGCTCGGGATTGAGACGACCGAAGACGGAGAACGAGCGGAAAACGCACGGAAAAGTGATTGCGAAGTGGACGCCGATCCAGATATTGCAGTTATTGGATCTTTTGAAGGCGACTTGAAGAGGCGTAACATGCTGTTGTTGCGATGGTTGCAATGCCACACTCAGAGAGCTTGAAGTGGCCTGTGAAGTTTGGCGTGTGAAGGCAGTGTTCACCCCACACGGAGGAAGCCCAGGAGTTTATAACAGTTTACTATACAGAGACTTACAATATATCACTAATATCACGATTCCACGTCTAATCGCCATTTTGGGGAGAAACCGGATCGCCAAATGATCGCCGATCTTCGGTCTGAATATCGGCATCAGAAGCCTTACCAGCAAGCCGGTTGATGCGGGCAGTGATGGCACCAATCGCCTTGCGGTGGTGCTCGGCATTGTGATTGATATAGCGGGCCGTCGTACTGAGCTGAGTGTGCCCCATGATCTGTGCGAGTACCGCTTGGTTGACTCCAGCTTCTGCCTCCAAAGAGCCAAAGGTATGTCGAAGCGCATACGGTGGCCGCGGTTTGATCCCTGCACGTCGGCACCAACGTTTCAGACGCTGACGAAAGACTCCAGCCGTGTAGGGTTTCCCTGACTCATTAAGGAAGACATTACACCGCCACGCGTGTTGACCTATCTGGCGGTCGATAATTTCAACCGCCTCGGGCACAAGCGGAACCGTACGTTTGATAGCGTCGCGCATGGCCTTCGAAGTCTTATGCCGCTGAAACTCCAAATACTCGTTTCCATCTTCGTCTTTCATATAGTGCTGGCGCTCCAACTGACGCAGCTCCGGTGGCCGCAGTCCGGTCATCAAACCGAAGACTATCATGTCGTGAAAGTCCGGGGCGTTCAACCTGAGGCATTCCAGGAGACGAGTGAGTTCCACATCCGTGAACCGCTTTGTAAGTGGCGGCACCATGGGCATGTAGGGAAACTTGCGAACAGGACAGGGACAGATGTGCATGTCCTCTGCCCAGAGCAGCATAGACTTCACGTTACGGAGGAAGACATTCCCGCCGTTCAGACTCTTGCTGCAGTGCTTCTTGGCCCAGCCGTGAAACCCGGAAAGGACAAGCTTGTCGATCTCGGAGACCGGACAATCCCCCGCATACTTCAGGAACGCTCGTAGATAACGCCTGCGCAGGTCGCATGTGCTCGGAGCGCGGTGATCCTCCACCCAGGCGAGATGAACGTCAATTACCTCCTTCAGCATGATCTCAGCACCAGCCTGACCTACCGTCAACCGCTCTGGCGGTGCGTCCTCAAGCGCCGATTGGATGTCAAGTTTACCGCTAGTGTGAAGTCGTTCAAGCCGGGTCAACTCCACCTCCGCCTTCTTCCTGCTTGCCCCAAGCGGGAAGTACTTCCGTACACCGCCAACTTGGAACCTGACGAAGTACTGATCATTTCTTCCGTCCCGACATAGTCTGCGACGCCTGCAATTCATCCGAGCCTCCTCCTGTTGATGGTTTCGACATACCATATGCCGTAATCATGTTCAGGAATACTAACATCAATTGGGTATCAGAACCAATTGGGCGTGAGAGTCAGGTCTTCGCATCAGCTCAGCGAGTACGCCTTGAGATGTCAAGGTAGTCGATGATGGTGTCGGGGTGTCGGTTGGGATTGGTGACGCTCTTGGTGGCGACGTGGACCGTTGTGTTGCTGACAGTCTCGTAACCATAAGCTGAAATGGCGGCGGCAAGCTGGTCAGCGGAGTCAAAGTCATTGCCGTAGGCGACCATGGTGGCGAGGGCTCGGGCCTGGGCGATGAGTTGAGGGCTGTGTTTCTGCTCCAACTTCTGCCAGCGTGCGGTGCGTTCTGCAGGGGATAGAAGCGGTTTGAGTCGGTACTGGTTTGGTCTTCGTCTCTTGAAGTTTTCTTTGGGGATAGGAGAGCGTAGGATGCTCAGAATGTCATGTCTTTGGAGGCCGTTCAATCCGACATTGATTGGCTTCCGCGAGACTGAGTAAATCTTGGCGAGATCCTCCTGACTCTTTCGCCAAAGGGGAGGCGTGTAGCTCTGCGCTTCTTCGTTCAGACAGATCAGGTAAGCAAACTTCTCGTCTTGCGTCAGTTCGGTGGCGAGTCCATAGGTCCAGTAGGCCAATGGGACTTGAATGCTTCCGGCGCTGGTCAAGGAGGTATTCTTCAGGATTGTCACGTCGGCGTCCTTTCCGCGGTGAAACGTGACATCAATAAGCGCATAGCGTTCAGCCAGTGTACGGATAGCCTTGATAACGTACTTCCGTTTCACCCATTTGTCGTCGTCCGGAGCAATGGCAAGTTCCGTGGCAACCTTGAGCGGGTCAATCGACAAAGTAGGTGCTCCGCTCTCTGAGGCATAGCGCA
Organism: uncultured Victivallales bacterium; assembly: GCA_964576795.1. Lineage (GTDB taxonomy): Bacteria > Verrucomicrobiota > Kiritimatiellia > UBA8416 > UBA8416 > JABGOW01. Next base: position 12,774 of record CAZNWT010000076.1, on the reverse strand, counting down.
GCAGAAGCAGATATATTTCAAACGGGCGCTTGTCATTCTTCGTAAGCATATGCGGCGCGAGCTCATCCCGAAGCAGGAAGTCACGAGGCACGGGAATGGTATTGGTCACATCGGGTGCGACACTCCTGGCTGCCGAAAAAGTTTTAAGCTCATTGATTCTTGTCAGCTTGGTTCTCGCGTGCTCGCGGGAGCGAATGAGAGAGCTGCTCTCGACATTCTTGAAAAGCCCGGAGTATGTCCAGTTGTGGCTGCCGATGATGACGGTCTCTTCGTCAATAACGACCAGTTTTTGGTGCATGTGATAGGAGGAAGGAAAGTAGGAGACATCAATTCCGGCATACGTCAGCATGTCAGCCGCAATGCCGTTTGCATAATCGCGGACAGCATTGCCAGATTCGGGGTCGTAACTTGAACGCAAGTCCAGAACGACCTTAACGTCCACGCCACGCCGATGCGCTGCAATCAAGTCACTGACAAGCAGAACCACCGGGCTCGACTCAGCAGCATCCTGAGGAACCCGCATCTCAAACATCGCGACGGCAACCGACCCTGTAGCCGCAGCCAGCTCGCGATGAACAATCCCAACATAGTTCGTCCCCCTGACATCCTCAACCCAAGCATTCGCACCTGACCGAGCATTTGCAGTGCCAGCCAAGATACCGAAAAGAAACAGCAAGGAGGATAAGACCATCCCTGAAATCGTGAGCAATGCCCTGCGACGATTATATTGTGCATTTGCGACAGCGACCATAGCGATGAATGTACACGTCGAGGATTGGGAATACAAGACGCAGACGGTGCCGCTATGCGCGGAGGGAGCCTTTCAGTAGATGGCGACATTTATGCGTGAAATTGCGGTGATCGGAAAGGATCGAAAGCGGGTGGCAAAAGAAATACAATCAATTGAGCCAATCGGTCATTAAGTATGAGTTAGGTGTCTTAACTACTTCGCGCCTTGACGTCTCGACACGAGCCCCATGCAGGTGTAGGCAAGTTTTGCGACGGTGTAATCAGGTGCGTGGAGGCCCGCGATTGGAGCCAACTCCACAAAGTCAGCGGCTATTACGTTGCGTGTTGCAGTGATTGCTTCCAATGCGCATACGGCATCGCGCCAGCTCAGGCCTCCCGGCTCTGGGGTTCCCGTGGCAGGCATCAGCGATGAGTCAAGTCCGTCGACATCAAACGTGATGTAGATATTCGCTGGAAAGCCATCCGGTAACAGGGATTCTGGCATTCCGTTTCTTGCAATCTCTGAAGCATCAAGATGGCCAATTTCCCGGTTTTCGCGCAGCTGATGCTCTTCGAGAGAAAGCGAGCGCACTCCGATCTGGAAGAGTGGCAGGTCGAGATCATCGACGGCACGGCGCATCACGCAGGCGTGACTCAGGGTGGAGCCTTCGTACTGGTCACGCAGATCCGCGTGCGCGTCGAACTGCACAACGCCAAAGTCTACACCTGCGGCCTTGAGGGCGCGCAGCGCACCGAGTGTCACGGTATGCTCGCCTCCCAGTAGCACTGGAAACTTTCCGGCTTCCCATATTTGAGAGACGTTATCCTCAACAGCCTCCAGAGAACGGCAGTTCTCGTGCGTATGGATGCCCAATTCACATGGACAGCTTGCGCCATCAAATGCTTCGAGCTGATATGATGCTTCCAGAATTGCTGCGGGCCCCTTAGCGGTGCCGCCGCCGTATGATACGGTCTCCTCTAGCGGCGCGGGAATCACATGGAAGAAGCATGCGTGCGGTGGCAGATCTGGGATTTCGGATTCGAGAAAGGCTTTCATGATAGGCGTCCTCGGTAATCTTCGTACGTGAACTCGCGAATGATCTCAATGTCGTCATCACGCTGAATCGCGAGGGCCGGATGCTTGATGCCGTTAAACATCGTCGTCTTCACCATCGTATAGTGGGCCATATCTTCAAAGACCACGTGTGTGCCGGGCGTCAAGGGTTGATCAAATGCATAGTCGCCAATCACATCCCCCGCTAGGCAACTCAACCCCGCCAGTCGATAGGTGTGTGGTTTTGAATCGGGCAACCCGCCCCCGGTGACAACTGGGCGATATGGCATTTCCAGTACGTCAGGCATATGACAGGTGCAAGAGGTATCGAGAATGGCGATATCCATGTCATTGTGTACGATATCCATGACGCTGGCCACGAGGACTCCCGCGTTCAGTGCGACGGCTTCCCCCGGTTCCAAAATAACCTGCACACCGTATCGGGCCTGAAACTCGCGGATCAGTTTGCAGAGCAGGTCGACATCATAGTCATCGCGCGTGATGTGGTGCCCGCCGCCGAAGTTGACCCATTCCATCTGCGGCAGGATGTGTCTGAATTTTCCTTCAACTGCGGCAAGCGTGGTTTCGAGCGCATCGGCATTCTGCTCGCAGAGCGTATGAAAATGCAGTCCGCTGATGCCGTCGAGTGATTGCCCCTCAAACTGCTCGCAGGTGATGCCTAGACGCGAATGGGGCGCGCAGGGATCATAGAGGGCATGCTCCTGTGTCGAGCATTCCGGATTGATGCGTAGGCCGGCTTTGACGGGCCTTTTCAAGGCCGCGAAGCAGGGACGAAATCGTTTCCACTGGGCGAAGGAGTTGAAGTCAATTCCGTCGCAAAGTATCAGTAACTCTGCGAGATCGGAATCCGAATAGGCTGCGGCGAAGGCGTGGACTTCGCCGCGAAACTCGGAACGCCCTAGGCGTGCCTCCCACGGCGAGCTCGCGCAAACGCCATCCAACGATTGCGCAATGGTGGGGAACATGCTCCACATTGCGAAGCCTTTGAGGGCGAGCAAGATGTTACAGCCCGTCTGGTGTTTCACCGAAGCAAGCACGTCGCAGTTACTGCGGATGCGTGATTCGTCGATGATAAAGGCCGGGGTCTTAATTTTATCGTATGCGTTCATCCGTCGAGATCCACCACGGCATGTTCGATCACGCGCCACGGCAGACCGCACCGGTTAAGCTCATCCATGAAGGGGTCGGGGTCAAGTTGCTCTACGTTAAAAACACCGACGTCTTTCCAGGCTCCTGTCATCATCAGTTTGGCCCCGATCATGGCGGGCACACCCGTGGTGTAGGAGATGGCCTGCGATTGCACTTCGCGGTAGCACTCCTGATGGTCGCACACGTTATAGATGTAAACGGTTTTGGATTCACCATCCTTGAGCCCCTTGATCTGGCAGCCAATGCATGTCTTGCCCTTGGTTCGCGGGCCCAAGCTGGCTGGATCTGGAAGCAGCGTCTTGAGAAACTGTAGAGGAATGATCTTCTGCCCGTTGAATTCAACTTCATCAATGCGGGTCATGCCGACGTTCTGTAATACCTCAAGATGCTTGAGACAGCTCTCGCCGAAGCTCATCCAGAAGCGTGCCCGCTTAAGATGCGGGATATGCTTGGCGAGCGATTCCAGTTCTTCATGGTACATCAGATAGATGTTGAGATTTCCGATATCCTCCGGCACCTCGAACGGGCGCTTGACGGACAGAGGATCGGTTTCAATCCAATCGCCGTTCTCCCAGTAGCGGCCCTTGGCCGTCACTTCACGGATGTTAATTTCGGGATTGAAGTTGGTTGCGAATGGATAGCCATGATCACCCGCGTTACAGTCAATAATGTCAATTTCATGCACTTCGTCCAGATAATGCTTCTGGATGTAGGTACAGAAGACCGAGGTGACGCCGGGGTCAAAGCCAGACCCCAGCAATGCCATTAGGCCGGATGCTTCAAACCGTGCGTGATAGTCCCACTGCCATCTGTACTCAAACTTTGCCGTGTCCAGTGGCTCATAGTTTGCGGTATCGAGATAGGGCACCCCAGTCTCAAGACAGGCGTCCATGATGTGCAAATCTTGATAGGGAAGCGCAACATTTAGAACGAGATCGGGCTTCGTCTTTTCAATCAACGCCACGAGTTCCGGAACATTATCGGCATCAACCTGCGCGGTCTCGATTTTGCGGTCAAGCTGTGCGGCTATCGCGTCGCACTTACTCTTCGTGCGGCTAGCCAATACGATTTCTTCAAACACCTCAGGTTGCTGTGCGCACTTGTGTACGACCACACCGCTCACACCTCCCGCTCCGATAATCAGTACTTTTCCCATAGCTTAGCTCTCCCTTTCAAAATAGGTGTAGCCACGAAGTCCTCCTTCGTAGGCCTCCATCACAGCGCGGCGCTCTTTTGGCGTGATGTTGCCAGCATTCACTGCCCGCTCGGACATCGCCCGCATACGGCGCACCATTTCCTTCGGTTCATATTCCACGTAGCTGAGCACATCCGCAACGCTGTCACCTTCGATTTCGTGGGTGTAATGGATCTGTCCGTCAGAATCAATCTGAACACTAACCACATTGGTATCCCCGAGAAGGTTATGCAGGTCGCCGAGGGTTTCCTGATAGGCACCAACCAGGAAGACGCCGAGGATATAGTCCTCGCCATCCTTCAAGTGATGCAGGGGAAGCGTGGACCGGACATCATGCAGGTCGATGAAGCGGTCAATCTTGCCATCGCAGTCGCACGTAATGTCGGCCAGTATAGCCTCCTGAGTCGGCTCCTCGTCGAGCCGATGCACGGGCAGAATCGGGAAAAGCTGATCAATAGCCCATGAGTCAGGTAGCGACTGGAAGAGGCTAAAATTGCCATAGTAGACGTCCGCCATCACGCTGGTGAGGTGTTCGAATTCATCGGGCACATAGTCGAGTTCCCGAAGCAGAGCAGAAATGCGTCGAAGGATGTGCCAAAAGAGCTGTCCGGCCTGACCGAGCTCGCGCAGGGCCATGCCGCCGCGTTTGAAAAGCTCATGGGACTCATCCCGATAGTAGAGGGCATCGTGATAGCACTCCTGCACGTTCTTAACCGTCAGAGATTGCAAGGTCTCCATGAGATTCACCAGCAGGTCGTGAGAATCCGGCGGCAACGATTCCGGAAGCGCATGGGTTTCAAAGCGGCTGACATCGAGCACATTGAACAGCAGAATGGAGTAATAAGCGACTGTAGAGCGGCCGGATTCTGTAACGATGTCAGGGTGCGGGATACCGCTCTCGTCCAAGATGTTCATAATCTCTTCGACCACAGCAGAGCAGTACTCGGCCGTGCTGTAGTTGCAGCTTCCCGCGAAGTCCGTGTGCGAGCCGTCATAGTCAACAGCCAGTCCGCCGCCAAGGTCGAAGACGCCCATCCGGGCCCCTTCCTCCACCAGCCCTGCATAGATACGGCACCCCTCTTTCACAGCCTCTCGGATATCGCGAATGTTGGGAATTTGCGAGCCGAGGTGATAGTGAAGCAGCTGAAAGCAGTCGAGCATCTCCTCCTGGCGCAGACTGTCAACGACATCCATCACTTGCGCGGTATTCAATCCGAACACACTGCGTTCGCCACCGGACTCTGTCCAGCGGCCACCTGCCTGTGACGCGAGCTTCATCCGCACGCCGAGAAGCGGGCGAATGCCAAGCGCTTTGGACCGTTCGATGATCAAATCGAGCTCGGAGGGGGTTTCGATGACAATGACGCAGCGGATCCCCATCTTGATCGCGAATAGCGCGAGATCGACAAACTCCGCATCCTTGTAACCGTTGCAGATCAGATAGGCTTCCGAGTCGTCCAGAAAAGACATGGCGGCAATCAGCTCGGCTTTGCTCCCCGCCTCGAGTCCGTGATGATAGGTGGCTCCGAAGTTGCAGATTTCCTCTACGACTTGCTGCTGCTGATTAACCTTAATGGGATAAACGCCACGGAAGCATCCGGTGTAACCATAGGCACGAATGGCATCGGCAAAGCTTTCATGAAGCTGCTTGATTCGTGAATCGAGAATATCGCTAAGGCGCACCAATACCGGAAGGTCGAAGCCGCGTTCCTGAATCCCGCGAGCCACCTCATACAGGCTGGCCGAGATGTCGCCGTTCCCGCGGGGATGCACGAGGACCTCGCCTTGTTCCGAGACGCTGAAATAGCCCGCGCCCCAGTTCTCCACGCCGTAGAGCTCTGCCGTCCGTTTAGTTGACCATTGATTGTTATCTGTCACCTGAATATTCTCCTTGAAGAATAGAAAACGTGAGGAGGTTTTTACGCCCTTAATAGAGGGTTGGAAAGCTCAAGTTTTCAACCGGAAGAAGCAGTGGTAGGTAGCGCTGCGCCCACCGACGGAAGATAGCAGTCCCGTGCATATTCCTTGAGCATCCGTGCTGCGTTGAAGCGCCACGCCAAACTCTGTATGGCGTGTTTCATGCATGCGGTCCATCCCGTTGGGATGCCGTGGCTATCACAATCATAGAAAAGGGGAACGACTTGGTTCTCCAGCGTTGCATAAAGCGCTTCCGTGTCCCTCTGATCCTGCACGTCGTCATCGACATGCTGTTGCCCCTTGCCGATGGCAAAACCATTCATGCCGTCGTAGGCCTCTGCCCACCAGCCATCCAGAATTCCCAGATTGAGGCACCCATTGAAAACGGTCTTCATGCCGCTCGTTCCACAGGCTTCCCGCGGTCGCCGCGGCGTGTTGAGCCAGATATCGGCCCCCTGAACCAAGTGTCGAGCCACGTTGATGTCGTAGTCCTCCAGAAACACAATTCGCCCCATGAAACGCGGGTCTCGGCTCAGGCGGAATATGCGCTGAACAATGTGCTTACCTGGCTCGTCATTCGGGTGTGCCTTGCCTGCATAGATGATCTGAATAGGCCGGTCGGGGTCGCAGACGAGCCGCTCCAGCCGTTCTTCGTCATTTAGAATCAGACTGGCCCGTTTGTAGGTGGCGAAACGACGAGAGAAGCCAAGCGTAAGAATGGCGGGATCAAGGCGCTTAATTGTCAGGTCACAGGCTACACCACTCTCCAGTCTAGCAGCTTCTTGTGCGCAGACCTGGCGCTGAACATAGCTGATAAGCCGGGTCTTAAGAATTTGATGCACTTCCCAAAGCTCTCCGTCGTCGATGCTTTTAATTGACTCCCATGTTGACGGTGCGTCCATACCTCGCTGCCAATCTGACCCAAGATAAGTATCGAAGAGTTGGCGCATTGGCGGGGCCAGCCATGATGAGACATGGATGCCATTGGTGATGTGCCCGATCGGGATCTCGCTCTCAGAGCGCCCCGGCCAAAGTGACTTCCACATGTGACGGCTGACCTTGCCATGAAGTGCGGCGACAGCATTTGCTTTCCACGCGCCACGTAGACCAAGCACGGTCATACAGAACGGCTCGCCGGTATCTTGAGTATGTACGCGTCCGAGGGCCATTAGCTCATCATGTGAAATACCCAGTGATTCACGAATTAGACCAAGAGTTTGGTCGATCAGGCCGCTATCGAAACGGTCATGTCCGGCCTCAACGGGAGTGTGCGTTGTGAAAACGGTGCGGCTTTGCACACGACGTAGTGCTTCCTGAAATCCGATCCCGTCGGTTGCCATCTCAAGGCGTGCCAGTTCGAGAATAGAGAAGGCGCTATGCCCCTCGTTAAGGTGAACGACTCCAGGATCAATCCCAATGGCAGAAAGTGCTCGCACACCGCCAACGCCCAGCAACAACTCCTGACGAATTCTCACACTAGAATCACCGCCGTACAGGCGAGAGGTCAACTCCCGATCCGCGGGGGGATTCTCGGCGAGGTCGGAGTCCAGAAGAAAGAGCTGGGTTCTTCCAACGGCCAAGCGCCAGACGGCGGCCATGATCTTTCCGCTTCGTGTTTCGATGTGAATGCGCACCGCCTCGCCATTGGCGTTGGTAGCTGGCTCAAGCGGAAGCCCTTCAATGGGCGTATCAGAATAGGACTCCTGTTGCCATCCCGTCGCGTCCAGGTGTTGTTTGAAATAGCCCTGTGCATAGAGCAAGCCGATACCCACGAGCGGAATGCCCAGATCGGAGGCACTTTTCAACATGTCGCCTGCAAGAATCCCCAATCCCCCCGAGTAGACTGGCACAGACTCATGCAGACCAAATTCTGCTGAGAAATAGGCGACGGGCGTCGTATGCAGCGGGCCTGCATGCACATGTCCCCAGCTCTGCTTATTTTCCATATACTCGTGTAGCCGATGCGTGGCATGATTGATCCTGGACTCAAGAGCCAGTTCGACGGCAAGTTGATTTAGCCTGTCTGGCGGCATCTCTGCCAGAAATGCAATGGGGTTATGGTTGACGCTGCGCCACAAATCGGGATCAAGATCCCGAAACAGCGCAATCGCATTCGTATGCCACGACCACCAAAGGTTGCGGGCAAGTTCGCGTAGTCCTGTTTCAATATCCATTTTCTGTCACCCTTTCTACTACCACTCTTTATTTCAGTGAATACCCCCCCCAGACCGCAAGCCCGGAGACCAAACACAAACCACCCGCGTGCTTGAGGTCCTTCATCTTTATATATCTTCGTTTGTGTTCGCCACTCGCAATGATCTTTATTCCACCTCGAAGCCATCTGGTTTATTTCCATAGTTTTAGCACATCTCGTGCCAGAGCGAGTGGAAATCACTAAGACGAGTCAAAATCGGCTGGTTATTAACGTATTAGGATATTTTTCGCATGATCCGGATGGGATGAAATCGGAAGACACATTCCGATCGACTCAAAAACGGGATGCGGACATTGCAACGAACCGGAGTATCAGGCAGAATGCACTTGTCCATAAACGCTTTGAACACAACGTGAAAAGCGAATGGCTATGCGCGGGTCGGTGGCTTGGCATGTTTGGTGCTTTGCATTGAATCTATACGCACTCAGTGTATCAGAAACGGGAGATTTCAGATAATGAGTAGACACCAAGAAGTAGTGCTAACCGGAAGTGTCATCTGTCCGGGAATTGGCATCGGTCGTGTTGAGTTTGTGGATATTGCCGGTTCGGTTCCGCATCGCGAGCTCATTCCCGAGGCAGTCCGAAAAGAACAGACCCGCTACTCATACGCCGTGGAGGCAGCTCGCCGTCAGGTGCGAGAACATATGAAGGCAATTCAGCATGACATCCCTGAGCACAGTGCGGTTGTCATTGATATACACAACGCCATTCTACGGGACGACATCTTTCACGATAGTGTCCGGAATCGTATTGCTTCCGACCTGAAAAATGCCGAATGGGCACTTGAGATCGAATGGGAAAGCTTCATGGCCCAGTTCGAAGCCATGCGTGATCCATTCTTGCGTACTCGGGTAGAGGATGTGCGCGATGTGGTAACCGAAGTCCTGGATATCTTGATCGACCCGGATCGCCAACACACCCAGGCCGTTCCTAGCCGGAGCGATGTGGTGTTGATTACGCCTCATCTCCACCCCTCGGCGGCCATGTATGCCCAAAGGATTGGGGCTGTTGGCTTCGCCACCGAGAGCAAGGTTTTGACTTCACATGCCGCCATTCTATTGAATGGCTTTGGCGTCCCGACTGTGGGAGGGGTCGACGGGCTGGTAACGAAACTACGTGACGGAGATGAAGTCATCGTTGACGCTATTCGTGGCCGTGTCGTGCTTTGTCCTTCGGCTTCAACGTTGGGTAAATATCGAACGCGTCAGGCTAAACTTCGTAAAAAGTCTGAGTCCGTCGCGGCCATTGACTGTATGACCGCTGACGGAACAAAGATCCGACTTCTGGGCAATATAGGGAATCCAGATCAGGCAAGCCTGATCCTCCAGCGGGGGCTGGATGGTGTAGGGCTATTCAGAACAGAGTTCCTTGCCATGGAGGATGGAACAATCTCCACGGAAGATGAACAGACAGCAACGTATCGTCGTGTCATCACCGCACTGGAAGGACGCTCTCTCGTCATGCGAACCTTCGACATTGGGGGTGACAAACAAATTTCGAGTTTGCAGGTCTCTACCGGACGCAACCCAGCTCTGGGGCTTCGAGGCATTCGTCGCCATTTGCGGCGAGATTCTGGTGAATTTAGAACGCAGCTCAGGGCTATGCTAAGGGCCTGCGCTGATTCCGATGCCGGAATTATGGTACCCATGGTCACAACAGTAGATGACGTTCGAAAAGCCAAACGGAGATTCGAGCAGACCAGAGAAGAGCTTAACACCGGAGGGATTGCATGCGGAATGCATGTGAAATTCGGTGTGATGATTGAGACGCCGGCCGCAGCATTGCAGATCGCAGAGATTCTGGAGATGGTCGATTTCGTAAGTCTGGGGTCCAACGATCTTCTACAATATTTAATGGCAGCGGATCGGGATGACGAAGAGGTTGCGGACTATAACGACCCAGATAATCCGGCATTTTTGTGGCTGCTTGATTTCATTATCACAAAAGCACGCAACCTCGGTAGGGAAGAAGACGTGAGCATCTGTGGAGAGATAGCATCCCGGCGGCATCAAATTTCCAAGCTTCTGCATCTCGGCTATCGGTCTTTTAGCATCGTGCCGGTTATGGCCAATGACATCCGAGAAGTCATCGCGAAGACAAATCTGCTGACAGGTAGAGGGGAGAGGCTGTCGTGAATCTGATTCTTTTTGTCGTGGCACTAATCGCGTCATTCATCGTTGTTCGTATTGGTGCAATCGCCTTCCAACTGACGGGGCTAGAGTGGGCTTTGGCGAAGTTCCAGGCGCTGTCCTGCTTCTCGGGTACCGGATTCACCACGCGGGAAGCTGAACTCGTTGTTGGGCATCCCAAACGCCGGAAGATCGCGAGTCTCCTCATGGTGTTGGGAAACGCGGGACTCGTCATGCTGATCGCAACTTTTGCCAACTCCATACGGCCAAGGATCGCCGGTGCCTCCACATGGTTTAGCTGGTTGTGGGGCGGTCTTGGCCCACTGGTGAACTTTCTCGTCATTGCACTGGCCATCTTTCTGACCTGGTTTTTCTTCGCCCGAAGCCAAAAGGCAAAGGCCCTTACCGATTACCTCAGATCACGAGTCAAGCGGAGCGGTATCGTGGCGTCCGTATCCGTTGAGGAACTCCTGGTTGCCAGCGGCGGATATGGAGTCGTGCGGGCCCAGATCAGCAAAGACTCGCCGTTGGTCGGCCACACGCTGGCAACATCCGGATTGCGTCAGAAGGACATCTCCGTGCTCGTCGTACGCAGGGACCATGAGCCCATCGCGAACCCCGAGGCCAGCACACGCATAGAGGTTGCTGACGATCTGCTGTGCTTTGGCAAGCTGGATCAGATGCGCAAGGCATTCGGCACCATTGAGCCATCGCCCAATCCGATTTGAATGACAAGAGCTGAGCCTGACTTTGTGTCGTTGATGATCTTATCCGTTGACCATCTTTCCATCTTGGAGAAGCCGTGTTTACCCCACATGACGTGTCTAATCTATACCGAACATGGGATCAATATGAGGTCACGCATCTGTTCAACAGTGAATGCGAATATGTTTTGGTCGCCGTCGTAGAGGGATTGGTGGTCGGGGCTGTTGGCGAAAGCCCACACGAAAGACGAAAGCGTGGAGTCTGAGTACGTGTTTACCGCTGTAAAAATTTACACTCGGCTTCTGTGCGAAGCGGTCGACTAGTTTGACTTAGTAAACATGCCCGTTTCTGTGACCCCCACGACCTTGTGTCGTGGGTGAAAGAGCTTAACAGTCAACCCCGATAGTTACACCTCCTCTTTTTTTTCGATATTCTGACCGTTAAACTCTTTCACCAGCCGGACAAGCCGGCTGAGGGCAACTTTACGAAGTCAAACGAGGAGAACGGTTTTTATGGAATCACTAGACGTTCCCCAAGCTGAGATCGCCGTGAATCTTGAAAATGGGGCCGTCTCGGGTAACCTTCAGTTCTCGATCAGGGAACGCCTTCGGCAATGCGTCGCGAAGACGTTCGACGATGAAATTTTTCATTTCCTCAATTACTGAGTCCGGCACTTTTGAAAGAGTAGCCACACGCAGGCGTATCACGTAACCCGCACCCTGTTGAGAACCATATCCTGCCGAAAACGCTGCTCCCAAGTTGAACAGCCCGTCGTGTTCTGGGTTGGACGTCTTGCCATGTTTGGCACGGGCAGGATGTAGAGGATAGCGATCCCCGTAGGCCGCTTCCAGGTCAGCGTCAATCGCGTCGAACACCTCGCTGAGCGTCCGCTCCCACGCAATGGTTTTTGGATGGCGTAAACTCATTCGTTAAGTCCTCAGGAACAACCGCTGTCATACGCACCGCCAGGATGCAGACAGCCAACGGATCCCCTTCATGGCGTGATGCCAAGCTCTGTTCTTCTCATCTTAATGACCCGAATATACTTCTGAAAGAGCATCGAGTTTGGAATGTTGATATAGTTTTTGTCCTCGTCCTGAAGGACGGTGTAGAACGTATTGATTGCCAACACAACGCCGCGGACTTCGTCTGGTAAAACTTCAATGGTGTCATCGACCTTGAAGGGCGAGGTGAAGTAGATGATGAAGCCAGCCAAAATGTTGCCGATGAGACTCCAGACGGCAAAGAATGAGATGGCTATCAGAGCCAGAATACCGGTGGCAGAAACCCAAACGCTCTTCAGACTCACGTTCCAGAGAAGAATCAACACCACGACATTAACAAACAGTGACATCGTTGTGAGCAGTCGTTTGATGGCGAAGTATCTCGACTTCCGGATGCCATGTTTCTCCTGCGTCCTTTTCGCATAGCGCTTAAGGAGTTGAAACAGCAGGTTGACAACAAGTAAGATGGCCCCGGAATAGGCCAATTTCTGAAGCATAATCGAATTCATAAGCGATGGCCTCCTCAACCCCAATGGCGCTTGTGCTGACTGCCAGACGGGACGTAATATGCGCGAAGTTAACGAATGGCATCGTTAAAGGCAAGGTAACCGTTCACGGGGTAGCAAATCAGAAATAGCGTAGTAGTGCAAGTGTTT